>CAYUJE010000031.1:0-28748 GCA_964444865.1 uncultured Pirellulaceae bacterium
GTCCCCCTGGCCGATAGCCGCGAGGCGGTCGAATTCTCCAATCTGCTGATGACCGGCGGCATCGATGCGATGATATTCCTGACGGGGGTTGGGTTTAAGCATCTGCTAGCAACCGTCGAAAAACATGTCGACCGGGAGCGTTTTCTCAATTCCCTGCGAGACATTGTCACCATCGTGCGCGGGCCCAAGCCTCTGGTCGCCATGCGGGAAGTCGGTCTCACCCCCACCCACCGCGTCCCCGAACCGAACACCTGGCGGGAACTGTTGGCGACCATCGACGGCGGCATTCCCATCGCCAATCAGAACGTGGCAGTGCAGGAATACGGCATCACCAATCGCAGCCTGGTCGCCGGGCTGGAAGCTCGTGGAGCAAGAGTCCATCCGGTGAGGATTTATCAGTGGGACCTGCCCCTCGACACCGGGCCGCTGGAGGACAACGTCCGGGCGCTGGCCGCGGGCGAGCGGGATGTGCTGCTGGTGACTTCCGCTCATCAGGTGGTGAACATGTTTCGGGCGGCGGAGAAACTGGCGCTCGTCGAGAAACTGCGCGACGGACTCAAGCGAACGGTTGTTGCATCGGTCGGACCAACGACCAGCGAAATGCTCCGCGACAGCGAAATTGAGGTCGATGTCGAGCCCGAGCATCCCAAGATGGGCCCGCTCGTGATGACAGCCGCGGAGAAGAGTGGTGAGATTCTGGCACGGAAGCGGCGAGCCAAGATTGTTTTCGCGGGACCGGCCAGTGACCCGCTCGATAAGACCGCGCCCTGGTACAACAGCCCCTTCATGAAGGCCTGCCGACACGAACCGACCAAGGTCACACCCGTCTGGCTGATGCGTCAGGCCGGGCGTTACATGGAAGAGTACCGGGAGGTTCGCGGACAGACGACCTTTTTGGATCTCTGCAAGAATCCGCAGCTTTGCAGCGAGATCATGTGCACCGCGGTGAAGAAGTTGGGGGTCGATGCGGCGATTATCTTTAGCGATCTCTTGCCGATTCTGGAACCGATGGGATTGGAACTGGAGTTTGCGAAGGGAGAAGGGCCGGTGATTTACAATCCGGTCCGCGCCCCGGCAGACGTGGACCGTGTGCTGGAACTCGACGACATCCATTCGCTCGACTTCGTCTACGAGACGGTTCGCCTGACGCGGGCCGACCTTCCCAGCGACATTCCCCTCATCGGCTTTGCCGGTGCGCCGTTTACGCTGGCCAGCTACGCGATTGAGGGAGGGAGCAGCCGCAACTATCTGCATACCAAGTCACTGATGTACCGGGACGAAGGAGCGTGGCGGACTCTGATGGAGCGGTTCGTGCGAGCCATCACGCGGTATCTCAACGCCCAGATTGCGGCGGGTGCCCAGTGCGTGCAACTCTTCGATTCGTGGGTCGGGTGCCTGGGGCCGGACGATTACCGCCGCTATGTGCTCCCCTACCTCAAGACAATTATCCAGGGAATTACGCCCGGCGTGCCCGTGATTAACTTCGGTGCGGGCAACCCCGCCCTGCTGCCGCTCCTCTCCGAAGCCGGCGGAGCAGTCATCGGCATCGACTGGCGCGTGCGGCTCGATGATGCCTGGAAGGCCGTCGGACACGACAAAGGGGTTCAGGGGAATCTCGACCCGCTGGTGCTGCTGGCCGGGCAGGATGAGATTCGCCGCCGGGCGCAAGAAGTCCTTAAGCAAGCCGAGAATCGACCTGGCCACATTTTTAACCTGGGTCACGGCGTCGTTCAGCAGACTCCCGTGGAGAATGCGATTGCGCTCGTGGAAATGGTGCATGAGCTGAGCCAGCGGTGAGCAGCGGAAAAATGTCTTTGTAGTATTTCACGACATTTCCACAAAAATCGCATTTTTACCCTATCCGCCTCCCTCCCAACTGCTACGATTAAAGCAGGCAAGACAGCCCCTTGCGGTCTGACGCGTGTTTCTTAGCATTCGCTCTCCTCTTTCGTCTCCCTGCCTGGCAGGCCAACCACTGGCCTCTTCTTCGGCCTGGGAAGTTCTTGCAGGGCCAAATCTTTGAGGAGTTTGTCGGATGAAGCTTTACGTAGGAAACATCAGTTACAACGTCACGAACACATCGCTGGAAGATCTCTTCAGCCCGTTCGGGTCGGTGCGTAGCGCCCAGGTCATTCAAGACCGGGACACTGGGCGGAGCAAGGGCTTTGGCTTCGTGGAAATGAGCAACTCGAACGAAGCGAATGAGGCCATCAAGGGACTGCACGAAAAGGAACACGACGGCCGGGCTTTGACCGTCAACGAAGCCAAGCCGCGCGAAGACCGCAGCGGCGGTGGCGGTTCACGCGAGCGCCGCTACTAAGGGACAGCCAGCCTCCCCTGGCTTTGGCAGTCATCCAGGCCCTTAGCACATTGGCTCGAGGGCCGAAATCGGCGACGCAGCGAACAAAAATCGCTGCCGCCGAATCTCGTCCACTCTTTACACGACACCAATCAGGACTGTGACTATGGGCTCCAAAGAAGACACCAAGATCAGCATGCAAGTCACGAACAAGCTGGCCAGCCGTGGCATTAACAACCCTTGTAAAGTGACGGTTTCGTCGAACAAGGGAGAAGTAACGCTCAGCGGAACGGTTCAGCACGTGCATCAGCGGAAAGCCGCCGAACAGGCGGCCACCGGAATCACCGGAGTCCGCCGGGTTAACAATCAACTGGTCGTGAAAGTGGAAAAGCGAATCTAATCGGCTTCCAGTTGCGACTCCCTTATCACATAGTCGTCTTTCGCTCCGCGAAAGCCACGCGACTTTCCCTCCAACCAAGAAAGACAATTCATGAGTATCCGTATTACTCTCGTCGATTCCGACGGAAAAAAACTTGAGACCAAGGCTGTTGCCACTTCCGCGGAGCTGCGGATGCTGGCGGAGCAGGCCAGAAATCTGGTCCGCGAATGTGACCGACTGGCACAGGCGAAAGACGACGCCGACCCGGCGAAGAAACGGACCGTTGTGCCGTACGTGTAGTGTCGAGGCCGGCCATCCGCCGCAATACATTCGATGCGCGGCAGGCTGTTACTTCACCATCACTTTGGAACCGACCGACAGGATGGCGGCCATATCCTGGGCGTCCTGGGGGCTGAGGCTGATGCAGCCACGGACCTTGCCCGGTTGGCTTCGGGCCGGACTGCCGTGAATGCAGGCGTTGTTTCCTAAATCAATCCACCATTTGCCATAGGGATTGTTGGGGTCGCCCGCAGCAATCACGCGTTCGCCCACATAGGTCTTTTCCATCTTGGTCTCGCGAACCGTGTATTCTCCTGGTGCCGGAGGTTCATCGCCCAGCGCCAATGGAAATCGGCCGGCGTAGAGGTTGCCAAGAAATACAGTGATTTCACTGCCTGCCAAATCGACTTCCGCGCGAAAGGGTCCGGGAACAACCTTGAGTTTCGTCGTGACGACTAGGATGTTCGGATTGTTGATGACCTCGTGGTTGATGCTTGCCAAGAGCGGCGCGCTCACTCCGTATTTTCGTGCTACATCCACCAGCCGCTCGCGATCGCTTGTTACGACATGCGCATTGGCCAAATGATGCTCGCTGGAGTAGATAACTTTGGCAGCCAAGGCATCGAGCCAGTCCAGGAGTTGCGCCTGCTGTTCGGCATCGAGGTCGGGGCTGCGGTAGTAGGGGGTTAGCGTCGCCAGAGCTTCGCGAAACTTTCCTTCATCCACTTGATAAGTCGCGGAAATCCAATCCCGCTTGAAGTTGGCCGCAGTAAGGTTAACTTCGCCAGCCCTCGGATTGCCATCCACGAGCGGAGTCTCGTGCGTCGCAGCCTTCGTTTCGGAATGGCCGGTCGCTTCATCGGGTCCCGGTGGTAGCGATTCCGCGAGCGTCTGTGGGGAAGTCAATGAAGGTGCGTCATTACGGCTCATCTCGCGCTGCTCATCGCGAGGAAAAGTGGTTTCCATTTGCTGGGGCGACTCGTTCCGGGGGTCGCCCGAGAATTCAGAAATGCTGTTTTCGGATACTCCAGGGCCGTAATCGATCAACGGTGGAACGGTTTCCTGTTCCACCTGTTCCCGGCTCAACCCCGTGGGAGGCTCGGCAGGCGGCTGATGCAGCGTCACGTACACTCCGTACAGAACGCCAGCCAGAACAATGACAAGTGCGGCAGATTTGAGCGTATTCACGTTCGTCCTCCCTGACGAAACGGCCCCACAAGGCCGCTGGCAAAAAGCGCACCCCAAGCGAGGCTAGATTGCGGATATTAGGCAAACTCTCCTCTGCCGACCAGACCAAAATTCTTGACCCAAGAGAAGTCCTAGAAAGCGTTGTGGACGCTAGCGTGACCCGCCATCGCGGGGCAGCAGCTAGGGCACATTTCATCGATTTCCTTCATTCAGGCCGCACCCCCCACTCAAATTGGCACATAAATTCCGCTACAAAGTTGGTTAGGGGGAATCGCCGAGAGCTAGTCACTTGGCAGTAGGATTTCTTATGTCCGGCAGCGGCATGCCGAGTGGATTTACCTGACCGCTGCAAGTAGAAAATAGGTTAAGATAAATACGGTGTTAAACATCTTGAGAGGAGAAAGCAAGTTCAACGGAATGTGCAGGAAGTTGGAAGAACATTCAAACTATCCAGAGACGCGCAGCCGTGGCAATTCGCCTCCTCTCAGATTTCCCATTTTTTTTCTCTCATAGGTGCATCCGTGAATAATTCTTTCTGGAAATGCTTGTCGGTTTTGGCCCTGGCACTCGTGGTTGCCGGTTGTGGGACAGGTGGTCCTCGCCTTTACAAGGCAGGTGGGACGGTGACGTACAACGACAAACCCGTCTCCGATGCGGAAGTTATATTTCAATACGAGGACGGAAACTCTTCTTCTGGGAGAACGGATGCAGCGGGCAAGTTCACCCTGTTGTACTTTGGAAATCCCAAAGGCGCGGCAGCAGGCAAGTGCCTGGTCTCTGTGAATAAATCCGCAGCCTTGGCGGGTTCGGGCAATCCTGCTGGTACCGATACCAACGACCCCGCGGAAATGATGAAAAGGATGAAACAGGTGGGCGAGGAAACCATGAAAAGTGCTTCATCCGGCGGAAGTTATGTTGCGCCCAAAGGCGAATTGCCCGCGAAATACTCGGATTTCAAATCAAGTGGACTCAGTTTTGAAATCACGACCGACGAAACGAAAAACAATTTCGACATCGTCCTGAAGGACTAGAATTACAATGGACCCTGGGAAGTCCATGTAAAGAGAATCGACGGCACCGCCGGGAATCTTCCGGCGGTGCGATTTTTTGACGGGTACCCGTCAAGGATCGCAATGGTTACTGAAAAGAGTCCTTTATGAAAGCGGCGCGACGGAATTCAAAAAATCCGGAGAAGCGACAAGACAAGCTTGATTCAGCGTCCCGACGAAAAACTCGTTGGTGGACCTATGTGGTGGGGTTAATCTGCCTGGCAGTCGCCTGGCCCCTCTATCGCTACAACGTCTCCTATCTGAGGAAACAGGCCGGACTTGCCGAAATGGAAGTCGGGGATTTTTCCGCCGCGATAAGCGTTCTGGAAAGTGAAGAGCGTTCACAGCCAGAAAGTGCGGAGACCGTGTACTGGCTCGCGGTAGCTCATCGCCGCGCGGGGCACTTTCGAGCCTTTCAGGAATATCTGAAACGGGCCGAGAAAATGGGCTATCCCCAGGACGAAATCCAGCGACAGCAACTACTGTTGCGGCTGCAGACTGGCGAAATGAGTGCCGAGTTAGATGAAAGTGCCAAGGCATTGATCGAGCGCGCCGACGCCTACGGCGGACCGCGCGAAGACCTTTTCGTGGATGAGTTTTACGAGGCTCGCGCCCAAGGGCATCTAGCCAACTATCGCCTGTTCGACGCCACCCTTGCTCTTGACCACTGGATTCAGGCCCGGCCGGGATCAATATCCGCCCGGATCATTCGAGCCGATGTTCTCTATCGAGGAATGAATCTGGAAGCGGCCGAACGGGAGTATAAGGAAATTCTGTCCCGCACTCCCGACAACCTTTCTGCCCGTTTGCAACGCGCCGACCTGCTCAAGTTGAACCAAAAAGTTCAGGCGGCCGAGGAGGAATATCGCATTTGTCTGAAAATCGATCCGAGCAACTTCCAGGCTCAGATTGGCCTGGCCGGCTGTGAGTTCCGTGGCGGCAAGAAGGTTAACGAGGCTCGTGAAAGGCTGCTCGCGCTGCTGAAGCAAGAATTGGATTCCCCCCAACGGGCCGCAGCCCTATTCCTGCTGGGAGAGATCGCCCGCAGCCAGAAAGATTTTGATTCGACGATCAAATACTTGACGGAGGGCCTCTCTTTGGGTACTCCGTTCGATGCAACTGTTTACAACGCGCTGAGTTCCGCGTACGCCAGCCAGGGCAATCGGGAAGAAGCTGCCAAATTCTTGAAGCTCGCCCGCGACAGGGGCGAGCGCGACGCCAGGATGTTTGATATTCGCAGCAAGATCATCCAGGCACCGACCAACGCCATGCTCCGATTTGAACAAGGGAATGTTTACTTCGATGAAGGGATGAAGGATGAAGCGGCCGGCTGGTGGAACATGGCCGTCCGATTTGATCCAAAGTTGCAAGTCGCCCACGAAGCCCTGGCCGAGTATTATTCGCTCAAAGGGGACAAAGTCCGGGCAGAGTACCACCGCGACATGTCCGAGCAATCCGCGTCAACGACGTTTGACCGCTTATGGCTGGATCTTCTGGATAGCGATGTCAAGTCTGTGCGCGAGGGACTCCCCCAATTGGAACGTTATCCTTCCCAGCGTTCGCAAGTAGAATTGCTCACGACTGGCATCAAAGTCGTCGAACGAAGAGACCTGGAAACTGCCATACAGGAACTGGACCGATTGGCCAAATTCTCCTCCCTGCGGCTGCGAGTTTTGACCATGCGAGCCGAAGCGTTGTTTTTGACGGGACACTACAAAGCGGCGGAGCGGGATTATTTAAGTGTGCTTGAACTCAGTCCGCGAAATGTCGTGGCACACCGAGGTTTGCAGGCCATTTATTTCGACATGGCCGATTACGAACGCATGGAATACCACGCGATGCAGGTGGCGGAAATTGACCCGGCCGATTACCGTCCCCACCGCCATATGGGTTTCTTAAGGCGCGAAGCGGAAACTTGGGATGCCGCTGTTCGCGATTACAAAGAGTCGCTCCGCCGCAGCCCCCACCAGCCTTCGCGGGAGGAAGTACTGTTGGAAATGGCCGATTGTTATGTCCATGCCCTGAAGTATCAGGAAGCTTTGGAAGCCTTGGCCAGTGCCCAACCTTCAGCGCAAAAGTCGTTTCTGGAAGCCCAGTGCAAATACGCTACAAAACAGCCGGCCGAAGCCAAAAAACTTGTTGACGAGGCACTGAAGGTTGCGCCAGATCACACGGCATCTCTGCTGCTGCGGGCGGACATCGCCTTGGATGAGGCCGATGCTGCCAGCGCGCGAGGATTCCTGGAGCGAGCGGTCAAAGCCAGTCCGTTTGACAGCAACACGCATCTCAAGCTTTCGACGGTGCTGCTCCGACTTGACGAAAAAGATGCTGCCAAAAAGGAAGGGGAGCGAGCCAAAGAACTACTGAACTTGCAATTGCGAAGCAGCGAGCTCAATGCTCAGGCTTCGCAGCGGCCGTTGGATATTGCCATTCGCCGTGAGTTGGCAATTTTGTCCAGCCAACTGGGTCGAGAAGAGGATGCGCAGCGCTGGCAAAGGGTTGTGGACGCGCTTACGGAAGATCTCATGAATAGGGAAAAGAATCCGCCAGCTTCAAAAACGGCTTCCGACCCCCTGCGTCTGCAGGTTCCCGATCTTCAGAATGCACCTCGCAAGATCGGCCCCCTCCCGGAACCAAAACTCAAGTAGCCGATGCCGGCACAAAAGGTCCGGCCCGAAGTTCAAGGCAAAGGATGATCGTTTGCCGTCGAACCGGGCGACGCTATTCGAGATGCGCGAGAACTAACGCCATATCCGCTGGCGTAATGCCGCTGATGCGGCCGGCTTGAGCCAAAGTGACCGGGCGGATACGAGTGAGCTTCTCACGGGCTTCGAATCGCAGATGCTGAATGGAGCGGTAATCAAAGGATTCAGGAATCCGTTTGTGCTCCAGCCGCTTTTGCCGGGCGACTTGAATTTCCTGCCGCTGGACATAACCGGCATACTTCAGGTCGTAGGTAATTTGCACGGACGCTTCGCGAGAAACGCTCGCTAGTTCTGGCAGGCGGAGAATGCAGTCGGACCATGCGACCTCCGGCCGTTTGAGAAATCGGTCGAGGGGAATATCCCCTTCGCGACCCGCGGAAAGAATTGCCAAACCGCGGCTGATTTCGGCCTCTTTTTCTTGCAGCCGCTGAAAGCGGGCTTCGTCCACCAGCCCATGCAGATGGCCCAGAGCAGTGAGCCGGCGGTCGGCGTTGTCCTGGCGAAGAAGTAGGCGGAATTCGGCCCGGCTGGTGAACATGCGATAGGGTTCATCGACGCCGCAAGTTACGAGGTCGTCCGTCAGCACGCCGATGTACGCCTCCTCGCGACCGAGAACCAGCGGCTCCTTCCCCTTCAGCCGCAGGGCGCCGTTCGCGCCAGCCATCAGCCCTTGGGCTGCTGCCTCCTCATAGCCCGTGGTGCCGTTGATTTGTCCGGCGAAGAACAGCCCGCGGACAAGTTTTGTCTCCAGCCACGGCCAGAGCTGGTCCGGCGGACAGTAGTCGTATTCCACCGCGTAGCCATACCGCATGATCTGGGCGTTTTCCAGTCCAGGAATGAGGCGGAGCATGGCGTCTTGCACATCCCGCGGCAGGCTGGTGGAAATGCCGTTGACGTAAACTTCCCGCGTGTGGCGGCCTTCCGGCTCCAGAAAGAGCTGGTGCGATTCTTTCTCGGCAAAGCGGACGACTTTATCCTCAATGCTGGGGCAGTAGCGCGGGCCGCGCGACGAAATCTGCCCGCTATACATCGGGGCGCGGTGAAGATTGGCTCGGATCAACTCGTGAATCTGATGATTGGTGTGGGTGATATAGCAGGGAATCTGATCGCGGCTGATGCGCTGGCGCGTGGCTTCGTCGGTGAGGAACGAAAACGGCTCGATGTCGTCGTCCCCCGGCTGAAGCTCGGTTTTGGAGTAATCAATGGTCCGCCCGTTCAGCCGACAGGGGGTGCCCGTTTTGAAGCGCTCGACGCGAAAGCCCAGCCGGTGCAGTGCTCCGCTGATGCCGGCTGTCGTCCCTTCTCCTGCGCGGCCGCCTGGCGTTTTGACCTCGCCGGTGTGCATGATGGCCTGCAGGAATGTTCCCGTCGTAAGTATGACGCATTCAGCCTGGTAGACCACGTCGCCGCGCACGCGGACGCCGGAAATTCGTCGCGAATCCCCTTCCCCTTCCGTCAGCAGGTCTTCGACGACTTCTTGCCGCAAGTCGAGCCCTGGCTGCTCTTCCACAAGCCTTTTCACTTCAAACTGGTAGGCTTTCTTGTCCGCCTGGGCTCGCGGACTGTGCATGGCAGGCCCCTTGCGGCTGTTGAGCAGGCGAAACTGGATGCCTGTCGCGTCGATGGCCCGACCCATAATGCCCCCCAGGGCATCGATTTCGCGAACGATTTGCCCCTTGGCAACTCCGCCAATGGCCGGATTGCAGCTCATCTGGGCGACCGTGTCGCAACTCGTCGTCAGGAGGGCGACTTTCGCCCCCAGCCGAGCCGCCGCCATGGCCGCTTCCGTACCGGCATGGCCAGCACCGATGACGAGGAGGTCGTATTGGTAGGAAGAGATAGTCACATCTACACGATACGTGGGACTAACGCGAGCTGTAAAGCGGCAACAAAAAAAGCCGCGTGTCAGCAGACCTGACACGCGGCATCACAGTTGCCATGAATCTGTGGATTTAGCCTAAGCGTTTCCAACTTCACCCATCAACTCGTCCACACCCTGGGTGTAGCTGTCATAGCCGTCGGCTTCTCCTTCGGCCTGTTGGCTTTGGCTGCTTGCAGCCATCAGGTTCAAACCGAAGTCAGCCGCGGTTCCCTCGATACGAATCAGTTCGCTGCCGTCGGTAGCGCGGCCCATCAGGCGGAAGCGGGGATTTCCGACTTGCGAAATCGTCCGAACCGACACATTGTTCTGCATATCGGTGAAAGTGAGAATCGCAGTGGAAGTGTTGGGGCTGAGGACAATCGAGCAACTCTTGAGGTTGGACCAACCCGCAAGTTGCGAAGTCCAAAGCTGGTTCGTACCGTTGACGGCAAGGATCAAGCCATTTCCACTGCTGGATGCCAGGATTTCATTGATACTGATGGAACCCGGATCCAGCCCTCGCTCGGCAAAGTTATTCCCGTGAATACCACCGGGAACTCCGAGCAGCGGCAACACCATTCTTAACTGATCATTGGCAATCACGGTGGCCGTATTGCCGGCAGTATCGATGCCATCCCGCATGAAGGCGGGCTGCTCTTGGGTGATGGTGTAGGTTCCTGGCCGCATGCCCGGCCGTTGCAATCCAGGAGCATCGAAGCGGTAGTTGCCGTTGATATCGGTATAGACCACCAAGGCCGCCACGTCGTTGTTGGGGTTATTATCGGTGTCCGTACCGAAATCGATGTTGAAGATATTGTCGTGTCCTTGCAGGGTAATCTTCACTCCCGCCAGAGGCTTCTCATTGGCCTGCTGAATTCCATCGTTGTTGTTGTCAACAAACACCTTGCCGGTAATCTCGGTCGGAATGAAGTTGACCACTTCGAGGAAGGCCGTCGCGGTCGCGGTCCCTCCGCGGCCATCGGAGATGGTATAGCTGAACTGGTCGTTCGCTTCGACATTCTGGGTGTCGTCGAACAGAACCTTCTTACCGTCCAGGGAAATGCGAACGGTATTGCCGAGAACGGTTAGTCCACTTCCACTCGAGCTGAAGACCGAAGTAATCGTCAGATTTTCGACGACATTGTTAAAGCCAGGCAAGGCTCCGACGACAAAGTCTGGCGAAGCATCATCGTTGACCAGAACGTTGACTTCCTGGTCATTGAAGTTCTTGATCATCGTCAAACGAGTCGGCGTTCCATCGTCACGCGCGGTGGGATTATCGTTGGTTTCCTGGATGTTAAACGTGACCGTGGAGGTATTCGAATCAAGCTGGCCATCATTGAGCTTGTAGGTGAAGGTTTCCGTGCCATTCCAATTGAGGGCGGGCGTGTAAGTAAACGCGCCTGTGGCCTGGTTGACCGAGAGTGAGCCTCCACGATTGGGCTGCGTGACCACAATCACCTGCAAGGTATTGGTGGCGTTATCCACGTCGGACCCGCCCGTCTGCAAGCCAAGGGCCTGATTGACGTTGAGAGTCGTGTCTTCCGTGGCCGCATAAGAAAGGACCGTAGAGACTGGAGCATCGTTCACGGCTGAGATATTAATCGTGACCGTGGCAGTATTCGAATCCAAAGAGCCATCATTGGCCTTAAACGTAAAGCTCGCGGGCCCGTTGTAATTCAAGTCCGTCTTGTAAGTGTAGGCCCCCGTGCTGGCGTTGGTGATCGTCACCGTGCCATGAGCATCGGCAGTGCTTACCAGGCTGTAGGTCAGGCTTGGACTATCCACGTCGGTGGCGACCAGAGTTCCCGTCGCCAGAATATCTTCAGTGGCGGAAAGACTCCCATCCTGGGCAACAGGAGCATCGTTGACCGCGCCGATGGAGATTGTCACCGTGGCAGTGTTTGAATCCAGCAAGCCGTCGTTCGCCTTAAACGTGAAACTCGCGGAGCCGTTGTAATTCAAATTGGGAGAAAAGCTATAAGCACCGGTGCTGGCATTGGTGATGATTACGGTCCCTTGGGCATTGGCAGTGCTGACCAGGCTATAGGTTAGGCTCGGGCTATCCACGTCGGTAGCGACTAATGTCCCCGTCGTTGGGGTGTCTTCCGCGGCGGAAAGGGTGCCGCTCTGGGCCACAGGTGCGTCATTTACCGGGTTCACCGTGATGCTGACCGTGGCCGTCCCCGAATTCAAGCCGCCGTCGGAGACCCGGTAGGTAAAGCTATCGGGACCGAAGTAATTCAGTGTGGGGGTATAGCGAATTTTCCCGTTCGCAAGCACGGTGGCTGTGCCGTTGGCGGGGCCGGTCAGCACCGTGGGAGTAAGGGTGCTGAGAATCGGCGCGCCTAAAGGTCCGGCGTTATTGAAGTCGTCCGCATCGCTAACGGAAAGAGTAATGTCCGTTGCGGTGTCTTCATCGGTTGAGGCAGAAGAATTGACGGCAACCGGGGCATCGGGGATGTTGGTGATGGTCACGGTGACCGTGTTCATCGAGGGGACTGCATCAACCGGCGGGTTGTCCTCGAACATCGTGTAGGTGAACGTGTCAGTCCCCCAGAAATTTGCCGTGGGCGAATAGACGACCTTGCCCGTGTCGGCACCCGTCCCCAACGCGGTCGTACCCTGAGGCGGCGTCCCCACGGACTGCAGGATCGGATTGTTGCTGGGATGCACCAAGTCGTTCGCCAAGACTGCAATCAGATTACCATTGCTGTCCTCGTTCACCGTTTCGGTGTCTTTGCGGGCAAACGGCAGGCTGAGAGGGGTCACCTCCACGTCAAAGGAACCGTTCGCGGAAAGTGCACCGCCGGTTCCAGTACTGCCCTGATCGTTGACGGTGATGGCAATGGCCTGCGAGGGAGCATCTCCTCGCTGGGGCTTGTACTGAAAGCTCGCCAAGGCGTTCTTCAGGTTGGTGAGCGTGCCGGTAAACGCCAGGGAACTCGAATCATTGGTGGTCCCATCGACAAAGGTGATTCCCGTGATCGTGGTCAAGTTGAGGCGAGCACCATTGCCGCCAAAGACGCTCAAGGTCACCTTCTCAACGCCATTCAGGGCATCGACATCGTCGACAGTGGTACCAGTAATGACGAGGGTGACCTCTTCCAAAACAGGAACAGGGGACGGAAGAGTGATGGTCGGTGCGTCGTTAACGGCGGTGACATTGATGGTCACCGTATCATTGTCGATCTTTGCGCCGCCGCTGCCGGTGTTATTTAAGTCATTGGTAATAATGCGGAAGGTGTCGGGCCCGTTGAAATTCAGATTTGGGGTGTAGAGCAGGCCATTAATCGCCGTGTTGAGGTCAGCGAGAGACCCTTGGATCGAAATCGTGGCCGAATTATTCGAGGTGCCACCAAGGAAGACCACGCCCGCGGGAATGGTTTGCAACGCAACCTTACCGTTTTGGACCGTAAGATCGACTTGCATCTGGGCATTGGCCGTCTCGTTGACATCAATATCCGTAATCGAAATCCCATTGATGACTTTGGCGGTGTCTTCCGGAGTCGATTGCGCGCCGGGGACTGTGTTCACCGGAGCATTGTTGACCGCACTGACGTTAATCGTGACCGTCGCGGTATCGGTAACCGTGCCGTTGGACAGCGTGTAAGTGAAGTTGGCTGAACCGTTGATATTGGCAAGCGGCGTGAAGGAAATGGCTCCGGAGGTCAGCGTGACTGTGCCGATGCTGAGATTAACGGGAGCGGTGCCGCCGTTGATTCGGGTAATCGTGGTGACCACCGGCGCTGCCTGGAGCGAATCATTGCCTTTCACGTTGAGATTCTGCGGGGAAGGCGAGGCGGTTTCCGCGAAATTGAACGTATCAGGATTGGCGCTGAACGGTTCGGAGATCGTCACAATTTCCGCGGCACCGGCCGTACCAGAACGGTTGACAACGGTGATCAGATCAGGAGTGACAACAGGATTCCGGTTCAGAAGGAGTGTGTTGTGGGCAGGAAACTCCAAGTCGGTCACATTTCCCAAAAATGAAATGGTGCCGGCGTTGAGCGTATTCATGCGAACGCGGAACAATTCCTTGTTCGCGGTCGGATTGGGGATCGTTTGCACCAATTGAGCGGCCCCGACATCATTCATGCGGTTGGCATCCACCGTGGGACTGACCTGCCCATCGTCGGCACTACGGGCATCCACAAAACCGGTCCCAAATCGGAAAGCGGACCTGAAGGCAGCCGCGGAATAGACCCCCTTGGAAGTTTCGACAATCGAAACGGTCTGGGTACCGGGAGTCAGGCTGGCCGTATTCGCGGTCAGCATGTTGACATCCTGATCGCCCAGATTGCCTTGAAAGCGAATCGTGTAGGCCGTGGGATCAGCAAGATTGACTGGCTTTACTTCCACATTGCCTGCACCAATGGTGGCCAGGCCTTGCAAGGCGGTCTGCATATTGGCCGCAGTCGTCTGGGCATTCGTGGAATCAAACGTAATATTTCCCGTGGTCGCACTATTAAACGTCAAACGGAAGGTGCCGCCGGATGGGCCATCGAGAAAAGTGATCGTCTGGATTTCTTCGATTTCTACATTGGCGAGGGACTTGTTATAGAGTACGTCGAGAAAGGCGGCGGCGACTCCGTCGGGCTTATCCGGTGCCGTGGTCCCCATGCGCAAATCCCTGACCAGCACCTGAAGGTAAAAGTCGGTACCCTTTTGAATGGGACTGGACAGCAGATTTGTCCCGCTGGCATCCAAGGCTTGCACCGTGTACCTCACCAATTCGCCCCCTTCACCTTCGGGGTTGTTCAATCGATTGATGACCATTAAGGCGTCAATTGGGCTCACAAAGCCGTCATTGTTGACGTCGTTCATGTAAGCTTGCGACTGCTGTTCGCCTTCGCCAGAAGCAGCCGTGGCACTGCCGCGGTTGATCTGGTTAATTACGTGCAATGCATCGGCCGGAGTCACCCATTCATCTCCGTTGGTGTCGCACCGGTCGATGATGTTGTGCATCACGTCACCCGCCAGCAACATGCGGGGCTCAAGCTGTTCTGCTTGGAGGCGCCTGGTAGTCCCGCTGAGAAACGCACTGCGGCGACGGCTGTTTTCCTGGGAGCGACGAAGGCTGGAGCGGCTGGAAGATTTCATGGGATTTCTCATAGCGAGACAAAAACTCTGTTTCCGTGGAATACTAACGACAGCAAGCGCTGCCGGCCTCTTTCTAAGTCAAGGAATGCCAAGTACTTGCGGTGTTCCGTACCGAGGGCAAAGATTGCCGGTCAAGTAAGATGCGCTCCTGGTATTAACTATCCAAGCTAGTCGAGCAGCCAATTCTTTGCAACGAATTTGCTTCCGCGCAAAGAGAATTTACATGCTAGACGCTCCCTATATCCGGAAAGTTCCTCATTCTTGCACCTTTCGCTGCCTGGTGCGCTGAGCAAAAAAAACGGCCCGCAAGAAGTGCTCTTGCGGGCCGGCGAAATTCTCGAACTCTGCTAGCGAACTAACTCTTCGAGCGGCGTTTTCCGATGTCGGCAGCCAGATCACCCAGCAGGCCGTCCCAGGCCTCATCGCTTTCCGATCGTTGACGGCTCTTGGCGTCGATCTTCTGCTCGCGGCGAGCAGTAGGATGAATCGCATCCAGTACCGGCTGGAGGTGATCGACCGCCAGTGACTGACCGCTGCCGAAGACTTGATCCACGGCCTGAGTGCTGGACGTCTGGCTCTTCACTTCCAACACGACGCTGGCATTCCCATACAGCACGGGCGGGATGGCATTCTGCCCGCTCCCCACGGCGTCCGCCGAGGATGTGGACCGGAAGGAGGCCGGAGCCAACCCGTCACTTTCCCCTTCCCCTTCACCTTCGCCGGAGGGCGGAGGATTGTTGATGGGATTATTCAGGAAGGTGATGACCATGTTCGCGTCGTTGGGGGCGAGGATGCCGTCGCCACTGGTGTCGACATAGTCCGGAGCAACCAGCGCCAAGGGATTGGGGAGCGGAATGTTTCCGCTGCCGCCAAAAATGGCGTTGTAACGGTTAATCAAGTTGATGATCCGCAGGGCATCAATCGGCGAGACAAAGCCGTCGCCAGTCACATCCAAATTGTTTCCTGGGTTTTGGAAGGGAGGACCGTTCACGGTGACTTGATAATCAGCAACTTCGCCGTCCAGAGCCTCTCCCGTCGGAAGTGCAATCCCCGTCGAGGAATACCGGAACCGAGCGATGGTTGAGCCGGATGGCGCACTGGGCATCGCGAAGGTGACCGTGCTGGTCCCCGCGGGAATGTTCCGTGCATCGATCAGATGTTCGCTGGCATCGAACTGCTGATCCTGATTCAGGTCGATCCACACATCCAGCTTGCCTGCGATGGAAGCCGAAACGTCGAAGCGCGAGCTAAGACCGGAGACGAACACGATGTTCGAGATGCCGTTGTCCCCGTCGCCGTTGGGATTGGCGGTGGGCTGACCATCCAAACGGGGCTGGGCGAATGTACCCAGGTACATGCCGGGAACAATCAGGTGCCGGGGGCCGTCATCGACGAGCAGGGTTGGATAGGGAGCCGGCGCGGTGCCATAGCTGTACAGCACGCCGTTAAAGATAGTAAACACGGTCTTGCCGGCGTTGGGGCCGGTGCTGTTATTGGGCAGCAGGGTGTTCCCGGCAATGTCCATAATTCCGGTGGTGGCCGAGTTATCCAGCGTGATGACGTATCGCACGTCCACCTTCCAGGTTCCCGAACTGGGAAGGAAGGTCGCCAGGTGCTTGTTGGCGTTGTAGACAAAAATGTAGTCCACGCCGTCCACCAGGGTTGTCCCATCTTCCGTGACCACGAACTGACTGGAGGTGATGGAGCCGTCATCGACCCCAATTCCCACGTCCGAGAGCTGAATATCAAAGCTGAAGATCGTTCGATTGTTGAGCAGGACAGTATCCGCCGTCGGATCCAGGTCCAGCCCGGCCGGATCGTTATCCAGGGGGCCGACCAATCGGGCGGTGGGCTGCTCAAAATCGACACGGTCCACGGCTCCCAGGTCCTTGAAGACGTTGGCACCTCCACCGGTGGGATCGTTGGCCGGGTCGTCTGCACGGAGTTGTCCGAACAGGTCGGTGATGGGGGCAATAATCGGTGACTGACCGATGGCGAGCGGGTTCTTTACCGCCGCATAATTGAACCGGTCATCCAGTTTGTCCACGGAGCCGTCGATGGCCCGGGAGCCATCGGCGAGATAGAAGTTTTCCTTCTGTGGATTGACAAACAGCGGAGCTCCCAAAGCCAGCGGAATCGGATTGGTCTCGGTGCCGGCAAAGATGATGTCGAAAAGAGTGTTTCCTTGGTAAAGTGTCGTCCCAATGACCGTATTGGGGGCACCATTCACCACCCGTGAAGAGCTGGCGTCTACCGAGATTCCAACCTCGTTATTCGCAACGATATTATTAAGCAACGTGGGACCGGCATTGTTTTGCACCAGGATGCCTGTTCCCGTGGGTGTATCGCCGCCATAGACGGTATTATTGAAAATCCGCCCAAACGGGACCGCAGCCGAAGGCTGGCCGTTGTTGGGATCGCCGGCGAACAGAATGCCGACCTGGCCGGAATTGGCCACCACGTTGTTGAAGATGGCTACGCCATCCGTCAGCTGCGAATTGTTGAACGTGGGGCTCGAAATCACACTGCTGGGATAGGGGAGATTGCCGAGAGACCCGCGTTGCGCGGGACGCACAGCAATGCCGATTTGCGAGGCATCGGTGATCTTGTTAGCCTCGATCACGATGCTCCCTTGCTCGCGATATTGGTTCTGATCGCCGATGGTTCCCGTCCCAATGTTGGGGGTGGGATAAACGATGTCGTCGAGGAAGGCGGCATCGGTGGCGGCGACCACGCCCGTGGTGGTGTAACGCCACAGGAAATTGTGATAGCCCGCGCCCAACGTCAGGTTCACGGGGGTCCAAGCACCGTGCGTCGCGGAGTTGGCTACGAGTCTGCTGATGCCATCGATAAACAACTCCAGCGCACCATTGCCGAGGACTCGCAATGCAAAGGTCATTGTCCCTTCACCCGTGAGCCTCACGGTCGAAAGATCCGAGTTGGTATTGGCGGGAAGGACTGCCGAGCGGGCGCTTTGGGTTCCGGTATTCGCCTGCGCATTGGTTACGAACCACGGAAGTTCACCAAGACCCAGCCGATTGAACACAATGGGCGCGATTCCCGGCGGCGTTCCGTAGTAGTGGTTGACTTCCACGGGGGCCGTGGCGGTGTGGTAAATGGCGGGCAGGTTGGGAGACCCTTCAAACCCGACATTGGGGGCCTGGTAACGAACTTCGTCGATCCAGGCAGTATCCAGGATGCCGGTGACAGGGCTATCCGCCGAGTCCTTTTGATAGGACCAGCGGAAAGTATGCGAGCCAGGCGTGACGGCATAAGTAAAGGTGGTGAAACTCAATTCGCCGGTCCACTGATCCTGCAGCACGCCATCAATATAGAACCGCAGGAAGCCACTGCCGGCGTTGGAGGAGACCCTGCGGGCAAAGCTGACATTCCCGGTTCCCGTGGTGACCGTCAGCGTCAGATCGGAAGTTTGCGAAGGAACGAAGCTGGCGGTGCCGGCGCGGGCGCTGAATGAACCGGTCCGGTTGGCCGTGTTCACGACGGCCCAGGGACTGGGGCTGGTGTTGACCCACGGCAAGGCAGTGAAATTGCCCCGTTCGAAGCCATCGTTGATGACGTCCCGATCGTCCTGCACCAGGTTGTCCCGCACGTCGTACGTCTGAAAGAGGCCGATGTCCCCGGACTGGGGGCTGAGGACCGCGCCATATTCGGTGCCGCGGCGGATTTCCAGCTGATAGGGTCCGTTCAGAACCTGGCTCGGCGGGGGCCGGAGGGCGCCCGGTTCGATCACTGGCGTGGGGGTCACGAAGAAATTCGTGACGCCAGGCGTAGATCCGGTCACCATTTCGCCACGTCCCGCGAAGCCCACGATAATGTCGTCAAAATAGAAGCCTTCGTGCTGCAAGTCGGTAATGCCCGTGGAAGCGTTGAAACGGAGTCGCAAGTTGTTTTGCCCGGCAAACTCCGACAAGTCCACCCGGATCTGCCGCCAGTTCTCGCCGTCCCTCCACATGGGCTGTACCCGCTGGCTGGGGTTGTCGGGAGCGTCGGTGATCGAGGCGGATATGAAGGCAGGAGTTCCAGAGAACCCAAGCCAGGTGGCACCGTCATCGGTGGAAATCTGAATGGAAACACCCAGACCCCCTTCAACAAAGTAGGACACATAGGCGGTCGGTTTGAGGGATGCCGAGTAGCCGGCCAAACTGAAGGAATTGGTGATGACGGAACCGCGACCGCCGCCAGGGAGGTTGTAATTTCCGCCATTGCCGGTGGCACCAATCAGCGGGTTGACCGACAGATCCTGGTGATAAATGTTGGTTAGAATGCCGTACTGGGCCTGACCGCCACTATTGAAAGTGCCAATGCTGGGGTTGTCCGTAATTCCGGAATAGCCAGCACCGAATTTTTCAAAACCGAAGTAGAAGCTCGTGCCGCCGGCCACAGGGTAACCGAGGGCGGGCGTACGGCTGTTATCCGGCGCGATGTTGATACCGTGCCCTTGGTCGCCGCCGCGCGTTCCCGTCGGGTGGAAAAGGCTGAAGTCCAGTGGCGAGAAGACGAGGCCAACCGTGTTGGGAATCGCCCCGGTGGGGGGAGTCGCGGGAGAGGCGGTGAGGGAGGGTGTGGGGTCAATGGCGTTTACCGAGCCAAAGACCTGCTTGAGCACAGCACCTGCGTTTCCGGCAAGGGCGGCCGCCGGATCCAGGGCATAGATGGTTCCAGTGGTCGTGGAAGCAAAGAACAAATCCTTGTAAGCGCCGTTATAGAGATTCTGTGGACCTCGAGTCAGTCCCGTGAAGACGGGGTTACCTGGAACCAGAATCGAATTGGAAGCGAGTCGCCCTCCTCCACTCGTTCGGATTTGATAAAAAGCGCCGGAATCACTGACACCCCACAGGCGATTCAAATTGTCAAAAGCCATGCCCGTGGTGCGGTTGATGATGCCGGTGGTGCCGGCCGTGAGTGTTAGGGGGCTATACGCTGGAGCCGGGGGGCCGTTCGGGTTAATCCCCGTAATGTCGATATCCAAATTACCAGACCCGGTAACGGGGAACTCGTCCTCGTCTCCCACTATTAGGGGATTGGGGTCTTGTTGAATGAGAGGGGCCGCAAGAGTACTGCGATTGACCGCATTAATCACGTCCCGAGCTGTTGCCGGATCCTGGCCACCGGCGAGAACCACCGGAGAATACTGGTTGGTCGGCTTGGTGGTGACGTCGGCGGAGCCGTTCCCGGAAACGATGCCGGACGTGATGAGCTGTGGGACGAACGGATCGGCATTGAGGGTGGCAACCAGTTCGGCCGCCGTGGTGGGAGAGAGGGTCGTGGCGTTGGCTAAGGGGTTGGTATTTAACGTGATGGTAATGCGCTTACCGGGGACGTCCGTGACAATCAGAGGAGGCATTCCCGGACCCCGGTCTGCCTTCAGAAAGTCGAGCGTAATGCCGTTCCCGGCCGTACCGGGATTCACGGCGGTGAAGCCAACTCGGACGATGCTATTGCCGTTGTTATCCAGCAAGCCAAAGTTCGTGGTGGCACCCGCCGTCTTGACGAGACCGTTGATTTCAACCGTGACCGTTTTGTTGACCTGGCTGGCCGCGGTGACCGCGGCCGCCGGCTTGTTGGCATCAAACACGCGGACAAAGATAATCCGGGTGTTGTTGCCGGCAGCCCCGGCCAATACGGACGTGAAGGTGACGGAGGGAGCACCCGCGGTGCCGTCGCCAAACGAGGTCGTACCGACCGCATAGGAAGAGTTCGTCGGGTCCGTGATGAGTTGCCCCACGCGCCCCCAGGGGCGGTTGTTTACGACCGCGGCTGAACCAGTTTCCGAGTTGGCCCGATAGAGCCGCGAAGTGGTGGGGGAGAACTGGTCGGGAACGGCGTAATACAATAACATGTCGCCCCCAAACTCAACATCCCTTAAGCCCAGGGAGGCATGCCCCCGCAGTGCCATGGCGGTGGGATTATCGGTCGTGACCTGCTGACGGTTCGGCGGGTCCGTGGCGGGGTCGTAGTCGGGGATATCGTCCGTTCCGATGACGGTAATCGCCCCGTTTTCGTGGTTAATCTGGACGAGTCGGCCCGCGGTGTTCGCCGTTCCGGGCAGAGCCTGGTAGCCGAACATGACGGCGTCGGTCCGCATCGTGATATCGACCATGTTGCTAAAGCCACCAACGCCGGCCGTTTGAGCGCCTGTATAGGGATTCACGATTCCGAGCAGTCCGGCGCCTCCCGCCGTGGCGATAAAGAGCGGCACGTCCGAGAGGTTATAGGGAGTGACGTTGTGGGCGAGCCCAAGCATCGTGGTGATATCGGTGAAAGCCGACGAATCGGGCGGGGCAGCCGTGGCTCCCCCCTGGCTGCCGACGTGGTCGTCCACAATCCGGCGGATGGAATCGATGGGCTCCAGACGAACCAGTGGCGTGGTGGCGTTCGCCTGGAAAGTGCCGTCCATCGCCCTGGGGAGCTGGCGGTTGGACGAAACGGCGACGAAGTAACGGTGCGTCTGGCCGGGAACTCCCGTCGGCATTTGCACCGCGCCGATGTAGGGATCGAGTGTTCCCACCGTGCCGCGGGACATATCGTTGAGATTGGTCCCCTGGCCGGGCGCCGGTTGGTCGGCGTCCACCCTGGAGTCGCGGCCGACATAGATCAACCTGCCGGTGCTGTCGAAGACCGTGATGGTGGCATCGGGGCGGGCGAGGCCATCGGAATAATCGAAGTCGAAAATGGTGGACCAGGTCTTTTCGCCGGCGTTCACCCCGTTAATCGCTTGAATGAGATCGTAATCGATGGTGAAGCTGAACCACTGCACGTCGCCCCCATTCGGACCCATCGGCTGAGCGCCCAACAGCCCCGCGAGATTTCCCGACACGCTGATAGCATTGCGATCGGCAGTGAGCAGATTACCCATGTCCAGTGCACTGCCGAACGTGTTGTTGGCACCGCTCAAAGCCATCGTGGATTCGCCGGCCAGGAAGGAGTGGAGCGGCAATCCCTGGACATCCACGCCAATGATGGCGTTGCTGATGGTGCTGTAGCGGATTTGGGAACCCGGAATTTCGTCCATCTGACGCAGCCGGATATTGAGCTGGTAGTGTCCGGTGGTGCGCCCCTTGGTAACGTCGTTATCCTGGCTGCCGTCGGCAGCACCCTGGCTGCGGACGCGAACGAAGTAAGTCGTACCCTTGAGGCCGTCACCGGGGAGGACCACCCGGAAACCGGGGTCCAGCGGATTCTGGCTGTAATAATCGCGCCCGGCATAAGCGGCCACCAGTTGGGGGACGCTAAAGGAGACGGGATTGCTCGCGTAGTTGGTCGTCGGCTGCAGTGAAATGTCGGTCGCCCCGTTGCCGGTGAACCTGGAGTGAATGAGAAGCTTGGATTGCGCGTTCGTGTTCAGAGCGTTGACGAGTTGCTGCAAGGTCGTGCCAACGGGAGCAACTGCCGAGTTATTCGTATTCAAGGTCACCGTGATGACCTGGCCAGCGACAGTGATGGTCGGGGCCACGCCAATTCCCAAAGCGGCCCTTTGGAAATTGATATAAAGGGGACCGGACGCGATTGCCGTAAAGACCGCCCTGTTGGGAGAAAATGGCACGCCAAAGGTTGTGGAAGCGGTTGTGTCCTGCGCATCCTTGTTCATGTTCTCCGCCAAACCAGTCAACTGATTGATCATGGTCAGGTTATGGTCGGGGGAACGGACGATGGAACGGGCAACCACGCCGCCGTTCGCATCGACCAGTTCCAGCACTCCTTGCAGCGAGGCGGAAGTGTTTGACAGATCGAGCCAGACCTCGGTGCCGCTGTCGCCGGTGAAGCTGTAGACATCGACATTGGCCGGATTGTTGAGGGAAATGTTGCCATTCACCTGGAAGCCGAGTTTACGGTTGTCGTCGCCGCTCTTGAGGTCGGGGGCGAGGTTCCCCAGGAACTGGGCATTTTGCGGATCGCCATGGGAGCTGGAGTTGCCGGCAAACGCGGTTTCCCGCTCGTAAACGGTCGCAACATTGCGATCGCTGCTCCTTTGATCCAACTTAAGTCCTCGCCAATCGCCAGGAGCGCCGGTCGTCGCCGGGCTGCTGTTGTTGGTGTCAAACACTGGCAGGCCGGTGGGACCCAAACCCGCGCTCACCCGGTCATCATTGAGAGAGGTCAGGACCACGGGGTAACCGGGCTGGCCCAGCACATACAACGAGCCGCCCACGCGGTCGTTGATATCCAAAAAGGTGCCGCTGGCGGTGAAGCCGGCAGTCGCCCCCAGGGCCTTGATGACCAGGCTCTCGTTGGGAGCACTTTTCAGCGTCAATCCGCCGACCGAGTGGAAATTGGGGACGATAATTTCTTGCCGCAAGACATGGGCGATGTCGGTATCATCCCAGGTGGTGGCGGTGGTGAGCGTTCCACCACGGACATCCATTCCGTTGATGCCGTTGTTCAATAACCGGTTGAGCCGGATCAGCGGGCCGGCGTTATCGGCGAATTGCGGGAAATCACCCAGCCGGCCCGTGCTCCGGCCGTAATCCGGCTGAAGATCCACGCGCATCGAGTTTGCATTGGCGCTGAGAACCTGGCCGGCGTTGTCGCGAAGGATGTTATTGACGATGATCGGCTGAGCGCCGCGAACAAAGATCGTCGCGCCGCCGGTGGTGGCGTTGTTTCCACGGCCGTTGCGGTCTCCCCCTGGACCTTGGCCATTCTGGTTGTATTGGAAGAGGGAATTGGCGATGCGGACATCACCCTGGTAGGTTTCGATCGGGCTGAACGAAGCAAAGCCGCCTTCGATGGGAGAATTGCCGCCGGCGAAGAAGATATTTACAAAATCGAGACTTCCCTGGCTGTCAGCTCCAAAGAACAAGCCGCTCCAAAGACCGAGTGGTACGAGCGTGGTGGGAAGCGGGTTGCCAGCCCGCTGCGTCCGGAAGGTGCCGCCGGCACCGTAGCGGTTGTCGTTCAAGGCCGTAAACGTGATGGGGTTGGAGGCGGTTCCTTCCGCGATCAGCTGGCTGCCCATTCGAGCTTCAATGCGCGAAGTGTTGAATTTGACGGTAACGCCGGGGTCAATGAGAAGACGGGCGCTGGGGCGGGAAATAATCGAAGTACCATTAAAGGTAGGTCCTCCAGGCGAACCGTTGATGTACAAAGCCTCGGGCACGATGTACACGATATCGGTATCGTGGAGGCGACCATTGAGCGTCAACACATCCACCGGACTGCCGAACTGGGTGCGGATGCGAACCAACAGGCCGTTGAGCGAGTTGCTTTCCTGGGTCAGGGGATTGAAAAACTTATTGGCATGCAAGTTGGGACCCAGGCGCCCGAAGGAATCATCGAAGCTGTTGGGATCCGCCGAGATGGCGGCGTCCGCGCTCAGGGTGATGGTGTTGAAGGAGAGGTTGGGCCGCGACGAGATCATGTGTAGCGGGTTGTAGACACTCTCGATGGAGTTGACGACCACCTTGCCGCCGCCATAGGTCATGTTGGCATTGCTGACGTAGTTGAGATAGATCGGGTTCGCCTGGCGGTCGTAGTCGGAATCGGCCCGCATCACAATTCCGCCCCATTCGCCGGAAATGGGGGCGGTGGTGCCGTTGCTGTCGCCACCGAGCACATCATTGCCAAAGGCGGTGAACCAGGCGGGAACATTGGGCGTGCCTAGGACCTGGATGGCGGCGTGGCTGCGATCAACACCCTGGGCGGACGATCCGACATCAATGTTCGCCCGACGGAACTTGAGAATCGCCCCGGAGTCCACCATCACGGTGACACCCTTGGGAACCAGGAAATCCTGGCCGTCGGCCAAAGGCAATCCGTTGTAATTGAAGCCCACGAGATAGGGGAGGTTATCGCCGGTGGTGGTGACGATGCCGTCTGTTCCGCCGTTGCCGACAATCCGGATCAACTGCACGCCATTCGCGCCTTGCGACGCCAACGCCGCGGGAGCCGCCGCCAAGGCGGCAGAAACGGTGCTGTAGGGATTGGTAATCGAACCCAGCACTCCGGTTCGCGGATAGGAAGTCAGCTTGTCGACAAACAGCGTCCCACTCGATCCGTTTGGATTTGAAAGGGCGCTTACCTGGAAGTCGAATGAGTAATTGCCACCCGGTTTGCCGTCGGCATCGCCGTCGATGGCGGTTCCGTAAATGTCACGCACAAAGGAATACCGGCCATCCGCCAGGAAATTCATCTTGAGTTGGAAAGCCCCTTCGGTGAGGCCCCCCAATCCGGAATCTGGAACGGTCGGATCGAAGTCGGTGTTTCCCTTGCTGGTGACGGCGACATAGTATTTGCCAGCGCCCAGGCGCAGATCGACAAACGAATCCTTGCCGTAGTAGTCGTCATTGCGGGCAATCTTCGTGCGGGTAACGGCACCCGTAATGGCATCCGTGGTCTCTTGATAAACCGTAATCACGGAATCGAGCAAGCTACTGTTGACGGTGAGCGTCAGAGTTGTGGCCGCTGGCGCCGTGACCCCAATTTGAGTACTGCCGGTACCAGCCGCTGAAACGACCTTGGCCGTCAGCAGTCGCGTAACGTTCGCGTTGCCGTTGAGCAGCAGGGCTAACCGGTCGGCCGTGGTGCCGTTGGCATTGGAATTGAGATCAATCGAGACCACGCGAGTCACCAGGTTGACGCTGATTGCCGGATCCGCGCCCGCGCCGCGATTGGACCTGGTAATGACCACTTGGGTGCCATTACCGGCGGCGTCATAAAGGACCGAGTCAAACTGCATGGTTGCCGCACTGCCGCCGAAGTTGGTGGAAACGGTCGCCCGGCTTCGCTCGGCAATGGTTTCCGCCGACCACTGGCCGGCTTCCGTCAGAGTGAACTGGTAAAGGTTGATATCGCGGCTGGCGGGGCGGTAGAGGGACTGGATGTGGAGAATGTCTGCGTCACCGGGGAAAACGGGCTCACCGGGGATCGCCCCCAGACTGAACTGTTGGGCCAGATCTTCGTTGGCCGCGCCCATAATCGTGAGGCCGGGGAGATCGTAGGCATGGTCCAGGCCAAGGACATGGCCGATTTCGTGCATGGCAGTTTGAAACCACTGACCGCCATATTCGCTGTTCCCCCAATTGACGCCATTATTCATGACCGCCCGGAGTCCGGGCGGGTCGGCGAGTCCCAGCACTGTTCCGCCCGTGGGGACGGTGCTTGAAATGGCTCGCAAATCACCGGTGGCAATGGTAATACCTTGATTTGCCGTCTCGACAAATTGGATTCCCGCGTAGCGCGAATAAAGCTGCAGGATTTCGCGGGCTCGCTGCTTCTGATTTTCCGTAATGGCGTTGTGGAACGGGAGATAAGTCTGCGGATTAATGCCGTAGACATCCTGGAAGTTGTAGGCATAAACGGCGACGCTGGTGGTATCCGTGGCGGGCAGACCGGCCAAATGCGATTCGTCGGGAATGTCGCGGTGGCCGGGGGTATCGCTGGCACCGGGAAATACCAGGTTGTACGGGAGCGTGCTGATCGTGCCGGAGACCGTCAAGCCGGCCTGGCCAATGACGCCGAGATTGGCGTTGGCGGCGGCATCGACAAACGAGGTTTGCTGGACGTTGAGGCCAGGGGCAGGAGTGACAAAGTTGACCGACAGGGTATAAGCACCCGAGGTTAAACCACCGGTAGCGAGCGTGCCGTCCGTCAAGTATCCCGTGTTGCCCGAACTGGATATGCCGACGTAGTAGGTACCCGCGGCGAGGCCAACAATGGTGCGAGTTTCAATGCCCGCCACGCCGGTAACATCCGTGACGCCGCCCAGGGCGTTGCCGCTGCTGTCGAACACCCGCAGCGCCCCGTTGAGTCCTCCGACGGACGTCACCGTAGCGGTGAAGTTGCTGGCTACCGCCAGTTCGAAGCGGTAAAGATCCACGTCGTTGTTCGGAACCGCGGACGGGGTGGGGTTATCGCCGATGTAAGCATGGACGCCATCAATCGGTCCTCCTGAGTGAATGGCGGCTGCTAGTGTATTGCTGGGGGCAACCACACTGCCGATTTGCAGTTTGTAGGTTCCCTTGGCGAGGTTGCTGGCGAATTTCAGAACGGCTTGATTGATATTGGTTGCGGCGTTGTACGAGTAAGTCACCGTACTCGGCAGAGCGATATCCAAAGTGGCGGCATTGATCAACTGATAAAATGCCGGGTTCTGCACATTGCCAGCCAGACTGGGATTGGCATTCAGCTGGTCATTGTTGAAATAGACCACCACCGTGTCGGCAGCCTGGGAGAGCCTCAAGGGATTGATGAGATCCGGAGGGGTGAGATCCTTGCCGCGGGTGACCGGTTGCGGAACCACCGCCTGGATCTGCGCACCGGCATTGAGTTGGAAGGCAATATTCAGGTTCGCGCCGCCGTTGAACGGAAGGCCGGACTGATCCCTGAGGGGAGCCGCGCCACTGCCGACGACCGTGACCAGATAGGCATCGTCCGGAAGTGCCGACGAGAATCGCATGACAACGGAGCGCGGGTTGTCGAGCAATCCCACGTAACCGGGAGTAATAGTGACGTCATCTCCCGTTCCGGTAAGGCCGTCCACGCCAGCCCGGACGACTTGCAATCCCCCCAAAGTCGCGGAATCAATCTTCTGTCCCTCGGCAAACAGAAAATTCAACTCCCGGGGATTCGCCTTGATGACCGCATTGGTCAGCGGCACCCCAGCAGGCGAAAGAAGCTGTTCCCCGTTGTTGGTGGTCAGCACGGCCAGAGTGGGGCCGGCGACCGCCATGACACGCCGGTCTTCCAACTGCTCGAGATGCAGTTGGCGAGATTTCTTGCGCATCAACTCGCGATATTTGCGGCTTCTCTTGAGCAGGGAAAGAGACTTTTGCAATTGCTCACTAGCCATGAACCAACCCTCAAAAAGACAAGTTTCTTAGGTACGTAATCTGGTGGCAGCGCGGATCCGCATCGCATTGGCACCGAACATGCTTTTCACCCGAACGAGCAGACAATCACAGACGGAAAACCTGCTAAAATCCTTGACTCCAACCCCTTCAATACGAAAAGTTGGATAAGGACTCTTAAAAAAATCTGCTCACGTCGGATTATAATTAAAGCAGCTACTGTTGCAACGAAATTAGAGACTTGGACGCTTGGGTCGTCTGGTTTGTTCCCGTCAGAGACCAAGTTTTCTCAAGATGCGGAACGTAGGGAGGGGATTTGGAGCCAGAAGGGTGGTTGGGTTATGCCGCACCTTGGTTCGCTTGAGGAATGTTGCCCAGGACGGCATCGACCCCCTGGGCGAGGGACAAAAACTTGTCCGTGGGGACCGAAACGGTGCCCCAGCGCGGAGAAAGGGGCTTTGCCCAACTCGTGTAATGATCGAGCCGAATTCCGACAAAGCCGTACAATCCGCCACGAAAAGAAAACAGGTCGTCGGGGGGGAGAGGGGCAAGGTCACCCACCACGTTGTACGCAAAAACCAGGAGGCTGCTAAACCGGTCACCAAACAGGGTCTCCCAACTAGCCAGGCTCTGCAACTCTTCGGCCGTCACCCAGTTTTTCCAGTAACTTCGGCCTGTGGGAAAACGACGTCCTTTGACGTCCACCAGCCAGGAACGGGAACCCACCGCAGGGGAAACGACAAAATCCAGATTTTTGAGCGAGCGCCCCTCGGCCAAGGACCGCCTCGTTTCGTCAACCGCGAGATAGGGTATCTTGCGGAACCGCAGCCAGGCTTCAAATGCCGCCTCATAATGATTTTCGCGTTTGGCCATAGGTTGCGCCCCGATTTGACCACTTTTTGCCACCAGGATGTTAGCAAAATGGTGAACGGAATACCAGAAGAGCGGACAGAAAATCCAACCCTGCGGACGGACGCCATGTTTCGTTCCTGATTGGCTCCCTATCGCGAGCGCTCTTTTCCTTGATTGGCCATTTGGGCAGTTGCTCCGTGCCCCCGTGCCACGGTGAGAGCTGCTCT
>CAYUJE010000032.1:0-10220 GCA_964444865.1 uncultured Pirellulaceae bacterium
AAATACCGCTCGGAGCAGGACTTTCGCAACGATTTGGAAAATCAGGCCTGGCAAGTTTGGGCCGTAGCCACGCATCGCGTTCCGCAGACCAACGAAGCCCAGGCCCTGGCGGACCGATTCAACAACCACGGACGTGAGTACATTCGCTTCGTGACCACGCCGGGCATCGAACCGACCAATAACCTGGCAGAGCAGGCAATTCACTTTGTCGTGACTGACCGTCGCGTGACCCAAGGCAGTCGCAGCCCCAAGGGACGCAATTGGCTGGAACGCATCTGGACGGCCATCGCTACTTGCACCCAGCACGATCAAAGCGTCTTTGACTTCCTGCACCAATCCGTGAAAGCTCTCTTTGGCGACCAGCCAGCCCCGTCGCTCCTCTTCGGCGCTTCTTGAGCCACCTCGCCTGGTCCTCGGATGCCCAACCTCACGCCTTCACGTAACCCGCCGCCACCGCTCCACCCCCAGAGGGTAAAATGCTGTGAACGGCTACGACTGGAGAAAGAGGGGGATTCCTACGCACTTGCTCCGGAAAGCAAGCACTTTCCTAATGAGGTGCGGCAGATCCTCTTCAAGACCCGCAAAGGACGAAACTATCGAATTCTATATGCGATTTTCGATTCTCGAATCGTTGTGTTGCACGTGCGTGGTCCTGGGCAGGAGTTGGTAAGACCATAGTCGACTCTGAAGTTCGTTGTTCTAATTCTGCAGGACTTCGACTTCACCAAGTCTTAGCTCTGACAATTGCTACTCATACAGCGCCACGCACTTCTCCAGCCGGGATCCTTTCTCATCGGCCAGTGCGTATTGCTTGGGGCCGTGCATGGTGACTCCGGCGTGGCGGCCGTCTTTGGCGAGCAGATAGAGCCAAAGGTTGAATTTGGGGCGACCTTGGGAATCGAGCTGGTCGGGGCGGGTTTTGGCGGCGATGCGGCGGAGGAGATCCAGGCCGGCTTGCTCGGGGGAGAGGCCGCCTCGCATCAGTTCAACGGCCGCAAAGGAGGTGACGTTTTCCAGATTAGCTTCCCCGTGGCCGATGCTGCCGCAGGAGCCGATGTCGTTGTCGGCGTAAAGGCCGGCACCGAGAATCGGCGAATCTCCGACTCGCCCCGGCAGCTTGAAGGCGTGGCCGCTGGTGCTGGTGCAGCAGGCGACATCTCCGGTCGGGCCGAGAGCCGAGACATGGACCGTGCCGATTTTGCCGTGCCCCGCCGGGCCGCGGAAATGGACCTCGAACCACTTCCGCACTTTCGCATCCACCGCCTCCGGCTGTGGGGCCCGCCAATCGTCAATCTGCGACCGAGTCCGCTTCCAGTGGAGCCAGACTTGCCGGGCGTGCTCGGTCAGCAGATTCTCTTCCGGAAAGCCGTTGGCCCGTGCGAACTTGAGTGCCCCTTCGCCAACCAGCAACACGCGGTTGGTCTGTTCCATGAGTAGGCGCGCGACCCGCGACGGATGCCGCACCCATTGGAGGGCAGCGACTCCGGCTCCGCGATGGGTCTTGCCGTCCATCACAGCCGCATCGAGTTCGACAACCCCTTCCTCGTTCGGAATGCCGCCATACCCCACCGTCGTTTCCTCGGGGTCATCCTCGATGAGCCCCACCCCTTCCACGACGGCATCAAGCGGCAGCACTCCCGCCCGCAGCCGCTCGAAGGCTCTCTGTGCAGCGGCCAGTCCATTGTGCGAGGCGATGACTTTCATGAGCATTCCGGTTGCAGTAAGTTGAGAGGAAGGAGCAACCCATGATGAACATTCCCCCGTTTCACGGCAAGCTGCTGGCCATCGGCATCGCGGCGGAGAAGGAACTGCCGCTCACGTCGGTCGATTCGATCGCGGCAATGGCCGGTCGCGGGCTGACCGGAGACCGCTACGCGGAAGGGAAAGGGGTGGGACAGCACGGCCCCGCTAAGCCGGAGCAAGAAGTGACGCTGATCGAGCAGGAAGCAATCACCGGAGCCGGTCAGGAATACAAGCTCGCCTTCACGCATCTCGATACTCGTCGGAACCTGTTGACCGAAGGAGTGCCCCTCAATCACCTGGTGGGGAGGACCTTCCGCGTGGGCGAAGTCCTACTGCGGGGAATCGAACTCTGCGAGCCGTGCGGCCACCTGGAAAAACTGACCTGCGCCGGCATCAAGCGGTCCCTCATCCACCGCGGTGGATTGCGAGCCCAAATCGTTCGGAGCGGCACCATTCGCGTGGGGGATACGGTACTGCCGGGTGAATGAACGCCGTCCGCACGAGCCTGTTGCTCTCTGCCGGTTATGCGGCTTGTGCGAGTTGGATAAACTTCACGGGGCGTAAACATGCCACGGGGAACCGCGGGAGGAGTGCCGGCGTAGGAGCATTATCCTAGAGTTCTCCGTCCGGCCCATGGATGTATCTGGCCGGCCAGTTCCCCTCGCCCGTTCCGGGCATTTGGTGAAATCTCCCCGTTGAATTCGCGCGGCCGATGAAGGTGCCTCGCTATTGCCGCTCGGCCCTGCGCTTCCCATGGCGCGGGGCCGGAATTGCTCGGAACCAAGACCTTTTGCCAAGGCCGTTCCGATGCCGCGCGCCGGTCACTCCCAGTTCCAATCTCGCACTCCCTTCGAAGCCTTTGAAGAGCGGCTGGCGCTGACCGCTCAGGCGCTGACGGCGCTGGAACTTCCCGTCGTGGAGACCCACGAGCTGGTCACGGAAAACGCCGCTGCGCTGCCGATGATGGACCAGCCGATAGTTCCCCATGCGGCCAGCAGCGCCGCGAGCATGGCCGGGGGGCACGGCTGGACGGAGGTGGCTTACGCGCGGAGCGAATTCGGACTGAGCGGCGCGGGGCAGACGGTCGTCGTGATTGATAGCGGAATTGCGTATGACCATGTGGCACTGGGCAATGGATTTGGGGCGGGGGCGCGAGTGGCGGGAGGCTGGGACTTTGCCGAGAACGACGCCAACCCTTATGACGACGGGCCGGCCGGATTCCACGGCACGCACGTGGCTGGCATCATTGGCTCAAGCGATAAGAAATACACGGGCGTGGCACCCGGAGTGGACCTGGTGGCGCTGCGAGTTTTTACCGACCAGGGGGCCGGCAACTTTAGTTATGTGGAACAGGCCCTGCAGTGGGTGCATAACCACCAGAGCGATTTCGCCAATCCGATCACGACGGTGAACCTGTCGCTCGGCACGACTTGGAATGCGGAGAGTGTGCCTAACTGGAGCACTATTGAGGACGAACTGCAAACGCTCAGTAACGACGGTATCTTCATCTCGGTGTCGGCTGGGAACTCGTTCAAGACCTACGGCACGCCGGGGCTGAGCTATCCCGCCGCCAGCCCGTACGTGGTGCCGGTCGCCAGCGTGAATGCCAGTGGCAATCTTTCCGCTTTCAGCCAGCGCGACAGCCGCGTGATTGCCGCCCCGGGGGAGCGGATCATGAGCACCGTGCCGGACTATTACTTGGGCGCGGATGGAGTGAATAACGATTTCAGCGCCGCATCCGGCACGAGCATGGCCGCGCCGTATGTGGCCGGGGCAAGTGTGCTTATTCGCGAGGCGCTCGGCGACCTCGGCCAGACGAATGTCAATCAGCAGGTGATCTATGACATCCTGCGAAATACAGCCGATGTGATTTTCGACGCGGCCACAAGTGCCAACTATCGGCGGCTGAATCTGCAAAAGGCGCTCGACTCCATCGTCGGGGCCGACGACTTCGGCAGCACGGCAGCCACTGCGGAGAAACTAGGAGCGCTCAGCCAGAAACTCGTGGTCAGCGGAACCATCGGCCGCCTGTCCGACCAGGACTTCTTCACGTTCACCGCCAGTCAAAGCGGCAGTGTGACCATCGCCGCAGAGACCACTGGGAAGATGGCAACGAACTGGCAACTCCAGGCGGGCGCGGCCACAAGCGGCGGCAAGGTTACGATGAACGTGGTGGCCGGCGAAAGTTATACGGTGGGACTCGGTACAAAGGGAGGTATCGGCAAGTACACGCTGAATGTCGAGTTCGTCGCGCCGCCGGGAAACCCGGTTACTCCGACAAACCCAGGATCTCCGACCAATCCTGGAACACCAACGAATCCTCCGCCACCCGGTCTTGGTAATAACGTGGAGGTCTTTGGGACCGAAGGGAACGATGTTTTCACCTGGACGGCCGCGACTCCTGTGTCCCCTTTTCAAACGTATACGGTCAACGGCGTTTCCTACACCGCGGCGGCTAGTGCCCGGGTAGTCTTTCACGGCGGGGGCGGGGAGGACAGCATCACGCTCATCGGCGGAGAAGGAGCAGAGTCCATCACCATGCGACCGGGCATGGTACGGCTCTCCAGTGCGACTTACATTGTCTCTGCCGATTCTGTGGAGAACACCCGCGTCGTCGGAGACTATCGCGACACAGCCTATCTCTACGACTCCGCCGGAAATGACACCTTTGAAGCCGGCACTGCGACCGCCACGCTGAAGGGAAGCGGCTATTGCCAGGTCGTGGAAGGCTTTGGCAACGTGACGGCCTACGCCAGCGGCGGACACGACATGGCGACGCTCTACGACTCGGTCGGTAATGACACTTTCATCGCCGACCCGCAGTCGGCCAGCCTCCGCGGCAACGGGTTCGCGAACTATGCCAGGTCGTTTGATGCCGTCCGGGCCTACGCCGTCGCTGGCGGCCACGATACCGCAACCCTCACGGGGTCCAGCGGCAACGACCTGCTCACCACGCGCGGCACGCTCCGCCTACTCACCGGCAGCGGGTTCTCGATTCAGGCGGGAGGCTTCGAAACAGCCACCATCTCCGGCACAAGCGGCATCGACCGGGCCGAATTCAACGACCTCGGCAAAGAGGATCTATTCTACGGACGCCAGAACGTCGGCCGTCTCACCGCCGCGGCTGTCGCCACCGAAGTCATCGACTTCAACCTGGCCATCGCCATCAGCCGCACGGGGCAAAAGGCAAAGTCAGACGTGCAGGCAGTGGACTATCTGTTTCAGGAGATGGGGGGCTGAGCATGTGTCCGGAGCTGGCATCATGCCGCTCAGGGCTTGCTCAATTGCTGCTGCCGCTTCGCCAAAACGGATGGAGGCAGCGGATAGGTCGTCATGCCCGGGTGAAGGGCGCAAAGTTCCTCAAGTTCCGTTTCCGAGACCTTGGTGCCGTTCACGGATAGCGATGTCAATTTCGGCAGTTCGCGCAAGGCTCGAATTCCCGCGTCCGTTACCGCCGTCTCATCGAGTTCGATGGTCTTCAATTTGCGGAGCTTGGCCACCGCGACCATTCCGGCATCCGTGACCTTGGTGGAGGCCAAGCCCAAAAACTCCAAGTCATGAAGATTCTCGATTTCGGCGATGCCCACGTCGCCAATGACCGTTTTGGACAGTCCGAGCGAGCGCAAGTTCTCAAAACGTTTCAACTCGGCCGCTCCCGTGTCCGTGATTGCCGCCCCTTGCAGTTCCAAGGATTTGAGCGACATGAGCGGCCCGAGTACCTGAAGGCATTCGTCCGTTAATCCGGTTCCCGAAAGTCCGAGCGTTTCCAATTTCGAAAGAGCCGAGAGGTTCTCGAACTCCGCGGGCGTCAGCTTGATCCCATCCAGCTCCAGCCGCTTGAGCTTGCTGAGTTGGCAGAGAGGTTTGACAACGCGGCCGGTCAGCTTTGGATTGTTGTGGAGGAGCACGCTTTCCAGATTCTCGAGATTGGCGAGCTGCGACACACCCTCGTCGGTGATTCGCGAGCACTTGTAAAGCCACACCGACTTGAGCTGCTTCATCTCGGCAATCTTGAGGAGTCCTGCATCGGAGATCTGCCCCAGGGAGAGCGAGACTTTTTCCAACCGCGGCATCGTCGCCAATATAGTTAGGCCCGCGTCTCTCACCAATGTCTGATCAAGGGTAATCGACTCGAGGCTGGCATGACCCTGGAGCGTTTGCAACCCACTGTCGGAAATCCGCACGTTTGCCAAAACCAGGCCGGTCATGGGAACATCCGCCAAGAGTTTCAAATCCTCATTGGCAACTCGGCTTCTGGGTGAACTGAAAAACAGAGTACCCAGCCGGCGATGCTTCTTGAGCAAGGGAACGTGTTCGGGGACGAGTTGATCCAGATGCAAGTTGATCCGGCCAGTCAAACGATCACGGGTGAAACCGACGCGGCTTCCCGCCACAACGACCGGATCTGGCAGGGGCTCCAGAAGGTCCCTGCCGAGTCCTGAATCCCAGGCGAATCCGGGGAGAGCACCTGCCAGGATGATTGTCAGCGCGATCAAGATTCGGATGAGAGAGAAATTGTTCATCGCAATGCTCCTTCAGGTGAGTGCTGCGATTACAGGACGACAGGACACAAGCTCTGCTTACCCATGATAGAGCAGCGGAAGTGCCAACGTCCAACTCTTTCTGGGCAGGCTGGAAGCCTACCCCACTCACTTCCCCGCCATCAGCTTCGCTCGCGCTTCAGCGTGACGCTGATGGACGCGCTTGTAGAGGGAAACGTACTTCTCGGCGCTCTTGCGCCAAGACCAGTCCTGCTGCATGCAGGTTTCGACAAGCTTCTGCCAGACGTCTCTTCGATGGTGATAGATGGCGACGGCGGAGCTGAGTGCTCCTTCCAAAGCCTGGTGAGAATAGTCGTCGAACGCGAAGCCGGTCGCGGAGCCGCGGGCGATGTTTTCCTCGGTGGCCGGGGTGACCGTGTCCGCCAAGCCGCCGACGGAACGAACGACGGGAACGGTGCCGTAGCGGAGGCTATAGAGCTGATTCAGGCCGCAAGGTTCGTACTGGCTCGGCATCAGGAACATGTCGCTGGCCGCTTCGATCCGGTGGGCGAGTTGCTCGCTGAATTGCAGTCGGGCGGCCACTTTGTGCGGGGCCTCGCGACTCAGCCGGCCGAGCAATTCGTGATAGTGCGGCTCACCAGTGCCGAGGATAACCCACTGCGCGTCGGTCTCGCGGACCCAGCGTCCCATGACTTCCGCTACCAGGTCCCATCCCTTCTGATCCGCAAGCCGACCGACGAGACCCAAGAGCGGCGTCTCCGGCGATTGGGGTAGGCCAAGCTCCGCCTGCAGCGCGGCCTTGTTCGCCGCTTTTCCGGCTTGCCAGTTGCTCACATCGTATTGAGTCGGCAGATGCTTGTCCGTCGTGGGGTTCCAGATTTCACAGTCCACGCCGTTGACGATTCCCTCCAGCACGTCGGCTCGCCGCTGCAACACACCTTCCAGGCCGCAGCCCAATTCGGGCGTTTGAATTTCGTGGGCATACCGTTCGCTGACGGTCGAAATGCCGTCGGCAAACACCAGGGCGGTCTTGAGCAGATTGAGTTTGCCGTAGAACTCCATCTGGTGCATGTTGAAATACTTCCAGTCCAGCCCGGTCACCAGCATGTCCCAATGCCAGAACAACCCCTGATAGGCCAGGTTGTGGATGGTCGTCAGCGATGCCACGTTTTCATAACCCTGGGCGTGGGGATATTCAATTTGCAGCAGCGCGGGAATGAGTCCTGTTTGCCAGTCGTGACAATGCACAACATCCACGGCCAGCTTCAGCATGCGAATCGATTCCAGCACCGCCCGGCTGAAGAAGACGAACCGCTCGCAGTTGTCTTTGTAGTCTTCGCCCTTGTGCCGGTACAAATCGTCTCGGTCGAAGTAGTCGTCCTGTTCGACGAAGAAGATCGGTACGTTCGACCCCGGCAAGTTGCCGCGGAGCAGCCGCCCGCGGATGATCTTGTTCCCCATCGGGATATCGAACTTAAGGTTGAGCGGCTCCAGCGTATGGCCACTGTTCTTTACCTGCCGATAGAGGGGCATCACCACGGCGACGTTGTGCCCCAGCCGCGTCAATTCGACCGGCAACGCCCCGCAGACGTCGGCGAGACCGCCGGTCTTGGCAAAAGGAGCAACCTCGCTGCTGGCGAACAGAATATTCAAAGGGTCCTCAAATTCGTAGGATCGGACTCCAGTCCCGTCCACTGCACGAAGGATGGGATTCCAATCCCTTCCGATTTATTAAGCGTGTAATCTGCGACGGACGGGACTGGAGCCCCATCCTACTCTTCCCACTCTCTCCACCTTGCGAAACTAGTTTATAACTCACAATTCACACCCCGGCCACCTGCACTGAGTGACCTTGCCCCCCTCACAACGTCATTTCTTCTCGGCTTGCTCCCCCTGACCCGCATAATTGTTCTGCGCGGCACCGCTCGCGGGCTCGATGCTTGGCTGGCCGGTCCACATATTCCCTGTAAACCAATTGCCACGGCCACCAACTGTTTTTAGGGGAAGGCTTTCGCTACCAGCCCGATCGTCCCGAATCATGTTGTCCGCCACGCGGCAGTCAAAGACGTTGGTCAGCAGGATGCCGATTTTGTCGCAATCCAGAATGGTGTTTCCCGTCACATGCATCCGCCGACAATCGGCGAGCATCAGCCCGGCATCGCTCTCCTGCACTTTGTGCAGTTGCAGTCCGCTGATGGTGCAATCGTGGCAGTTTTTGAAGACGACGTTGTTCCTGGCCTCGTCGGTGTAGCCGTACATCGGGTTGCGTTCCATCAGGTTCGCCCCCAGAACAATCTGTGACGAATCCTCCACCAGCAAATTGTGCTTGTATCCCTGCCAGAACGTGTTGCCGGTGATGGTTACGCCACGAGCTCCGGAGAGATGGATATTCGTCTGGATGTCGGAAAGGACGTTGTCCCCAATCGTGATGTGACCGCAGTTCACTTCATGCTGCTTCCCTTTCGTCCCAAACACTCCTTTCCCCAGGATGCGGATGTTGGCGGAGTTCAGTGCGGGCGTCGTCCGAGCATGTTGAATCGTGCAGCCGACGATGGCCCCTTCCGCCATCGAGCCCTCGGTGCTGTCGAAGAGCACATTCGCGGTCGGCTCGCCGGCGAGGTCCATATTCGCTTCGATGTCGCAGCCGCTGATGTGGACGTTCCGCACCTCTCCGCCGCGGACCACCACTCCACCGCCGCCGTTGTAGCTGATGTGCGAGCCTACGATGTTCGTCTGATGCAGGTTGACGTGATCGAGATAAACTCCCACTCCCCGATTGTGATAAATATGGCAGGCCGAAATCAGCACGTTCCGGTTCCTTTTCACCAGCCGCACCCCGTGCCGCAACTCGCGGAGCAGCACGCTTTCAATCGTGATCTGCATCGTGCCACTGGCTTCGATGCCGTCGGCCTCGGGATGTCCGCCGACAATCTCAATCCCGCTCACCCGCGGCATTCGCTGCTTCTGCCAGACGTTCTCCTTGAACGACGCCGGGTCCGCGGTCCCCTCGTGAGTCCCCGTGAAGCGAATCGCCGGCCCCGGCCCAGTCATTTCAATTCTGGCCGACCCATCGCCGACAATCGCCGTCCAGCCAACCTTGTCTAGGTTGACCTCGATGGTTTTCGAAATCCGGTAGGTGCCAGCCGGAAAGCGAATCGACCCCGACTTGCTGTCGACTGCCTTCTGAATAGCTTCGGCATCGTCGCTTACGCCGTCTCCTTTCGCGCCGCGGCTCTTCACAGAATAGGCTGGCTGGTCGTCCACGAATCTGGCCGTCGGCTTCTCATTCTGAGCCGCCACATGGACACCTGGGAAAATGTGACTGATGCCCCATGCCGCCAAGGCAATCACCAGCGCCATTCCGACCCACTTGCCTGCTGAATTCTTGAACATCATCGATTCCTTTGCCTGATTTTTGACCATTTTCGATCGCCACCACCGCTACCCCCCTGGTGGAGGCGTTTTATTCATATGATTCGAAACATGTTTTCTCCGCTCTTTCGGTGAACCAGCGACCGTCCGCCTACTCGCAAACTACTACCGTACAACTGTTTGCTAATTGATTAACACAGTGCGGCTTGATTCATGGTGATGTTTAAGTCGCTGATTCTGATTCACGCATCCACAAATCGACACTCGCCCAATGTTTCATCGCCCCTGCCCCAGCCGTAGCAGCCTGCTGTCTGTCCACCCTCGCTATTCGCAATCCTCAGCGCTGGCCGCACCGCTTCCCTGACCACTTTTACGCACCAGGATGTGCCAACGTCAAGGCGCACCAACGAATGTCCTGGCTGGTCTCATGTCGCAGACCTCAAGAGAATTCATTCTTACGTAAAGTTCACTCGCACGCTTCCACCTGGAAGTATCCTGTGATCACGGAGACCCAGGAACCTTCTCGGCTCTCCCCAGGGGATTCCATTCGTCCCGTCCGCTATATTGGGGCGTTGTTCCATTACAGCCCCTATGCATTTACGA
>CAYUJE010000032.1:10320-11511 GCA_964444865.1 uncultured Pirellulaceae bacterium
CGTCCCGTCCGCTATATTGGGGCGTTGTTCCATTACAGCCCCTATGCATTTACGATCCTCGAAATCACAGAACTGGCTGGCCACCGGGTGGCGGCTTATTTTTCTGGGAGAGCCATCATGCGTTTTGTTCCTGTTGCCGTTTTACTCACATTACTAGCCACTGTCGTGAATCAATCCACTGCTGCCGATCCCAAGAAAATCACCTCGGTCGAAGGGATTACCGAGTATCGCCTGGACAATGGCTTGCGGGTGCTGATTTTCCCCGACGATTCCCGGCCCAAGGTGACCGTGAGCATGACAGTCTTCGTCGGCTCGCGGCACGAGGGGTATGGGGAGACGGGAATGGCCCATTTGCTGGAGCACATGGTTTTCAAGGGGACGCCAAAGCATCCCAATGTTCCCAAAGCGTTGCAGGATCACGGAGCTCAATTCAACGGCACCACGAATTCCGACCGGACGAACTATTTTGAGACCCTGACCGCCACCGACGAAAATCTAGAATTCGCCATTGCCCTGGAAGCCGACCGCCTGGTGAACAGCCGCGTGCTGCGGGAAGACTTGTTTTCCGAGATGACCGTGGTTCGCAACGAATTTGAACGGGGGGAAAACAGCCCGGAAAGCGTGCTCGGCAAGCGGATCGTGGCGGCGGCCTATGAGTGGCACAATTACGGCAAGACGACGATTGGCAATCGTAGCGATATCGAACGGGTGCCGATTCAGAATCTGCAGGCGTTCTATCGCAAGCACTATCAGCCGGACAATGCGATGGTCGTCGTCGCGGGCAAGCTGGATGAAGCCAAGACGCTGGCCCTGGTGCAAAAGCATTTTGGAGCCATCCCGCGGCCGGAACGGGTTTTGGAAGACACCTACACCGACGAACCGGAGCAAGACGGCGAGCGTCTGGTAACACTGCGGCGAGTGGGAGATGTGGCCCTGGTGGGCATTGCCTGGCACATTCCAGCCGGACCCCATCCGGATTTTCCGCCGCTGCAAGTATTGGCGAACATTTTGGACGACGAGCCCTCGGGCCGGGCTTACAAGGCGCTCGTGCAAACCAAGAAGGCGAGCAGTGTTTCCACATTCGCTCGGGGGCAGCATGATCCCGGGCTGTTTTTCGCGGATGCAGAAATCGTGAAGGATCAGTCCCTCGACGAGGTCAAAGACACGTTGATTTCCATCGTGGAGAAGGTC
>CAYUJE010000032.1:11611-28162 GCA_964444865.1 uncultured Pirellulaceae bacterium
ATGGAAATCGTCCCTGGGGCGAAAGTCGCCCTGCTGTCGAAGAAGACCCGCGGCGAGGAAGTTTATTTCACGCTGACGCTGCATTATGGCAACGACCAGAATTTGAAAGGGATGGAGACGGCTGCAGCCTTCCTTGCTTCGCTCATGTTGCGGGGGACCGAGCATCTTTCCCAGCAGGAAATGAAGGATGAACTGGATCGGCTGAAGGCGACACTTTCGCCGGGGCTCGGTGGTGGGCGGAGGAGCGGCCCGGCCAGCGGGGCGGGCTCGCTGTCGTTTACCATTCACACCCGGCGGGAAAGCCTCCCCGCGGTTCTCAACATTTTGCGGCAAGTTCTTCGCGAGCCGCTGCTGCCGGCGGATGAGTTTGAGGTGATGCGGCGGGAACAATTGACGGCTCTCGAATCGGCCCGGACGGATCCGCAAGCCCTGGCCAGTCGGGCGCTGGTGCGAACGCTGGCTCCCTATCCGCCCGAGGATGTTCGTTATAACGCGACCATCGACGAGCAAATTGAGCGGATGCAGAACGTCAAGATTGAGCAGGTGCGGGATTTGTATCGCGATTTCCTCGGTGTCACCAATGCCGAAGTGGCCATCGTCGGCGACTTCGACAAAGAGCCGTGCCTCGCCATCCTTAAGGAGACATTGGCCGGCTGGAAGGCCAAGCAGTCGTTCGAGCGGGTCGCTCGGCCGATCGTGAGCCTGGTGCCGGGAACGAAACAAGAGATCGACACACCGGACAAAGCCAATGCCGTTTTTTATGCGGGAATGTTGGTGCCGATTTCTGATGAAAGCCCCGATTATCCGGCGCTGGTTCTGGGGAATTTCATTCTCGGCGGCGGATCGCTTTCGTCACGCCTGGGGGACCGGGTGCGGCAGAAGGAAGGGCTTTCCTATGGAGTCGGTTCTGCGTTTAATGCATCGTCACAGGACGAGCGAGCGAACTTGATGATGGTAGCCAGTTGCCAGGCCCAGAATATCGGCAAGCTGGAGGTGGTGATGAAAGAAGAACTCGATCGACTGCTGGCGAAGGGGGTCACTGCCGAGGAAGTGAAGAATGCCAAGCAGGGCTTCCTGCAAAATCAGCAAGTGTCTCGCTCCAGCGACGCGTCCATTGCCGCGTCACTGAACAACATGCTCTTCGAGGGCCGCACCATGGCCTATGAAGAAGAATTGGAACAGAAAATCGCCGCTCTCACTCCGGAACAAGTCTCCGCCGCCCTCAAGAAGCACATTGATTCGAAGCGACTGGTGATTGTGACGGCGGGGGATCGGAAGACGGGAGGAAAATAGGTGAAGAAAAGGACGTCCCTAGTTCCCCACGCTGCTCAAAGGCTCTCGTTATGCGGCGCGGCGAACCAAGTCACTGGGCCTGGTCGGAAGCAGATGTTTGAGATCGACTTGTGGACGCTTGCCGAAAGTCGATATCGCCAGCCAATCGCGAAAGGTGAAGTTGGCCTCGTTGCGAAGGTGAAAGTCTGGTTCCGCTTGATGTTCGGCGGCAAAATTGTACTTGAACCAAAAGTGCTCTAGCGACATCCGGTCCACGACCAGGAACAAATCAGCGAGGCAGCGCCACCAGCTTTCAATCGTTGGTTCCTGGGCATAGCCCAGTCGCTGGAGGTATTGGCGACAGAGATAGGTTTCGGGGATTACGGAATCGAGGAGGTCGCGAAACCGGCGACAAACGGGGCGAGCCGCTTCCCGGGGGTATTCGCAAAGGGGGGTGTTCCAATAGGCGAACAGGTCGTCGATCTGGCCGAACATCAGGATGTCGGCTGGGTGGTGGGGCATGAACTTTCGCGTTGCAAAGTCGAGCACAAGTAGTCTCCCCTTTTGTCCGACGCCTGGAACAACGGGGAAGTGCTGCTGCAACGAGAGGAGAAAATCGGGGATATCGGACGCATACATCCGAGTGTCCGTGCGAGTTTTCAGCACATATTCGTGGCCGGCCTCGCGTGCCGCGATGATGCCCGCCAGCGTCGAGCGAATCTGAAAGTTGACGTTGCTCGGTCCGGGAAACGGGGGAGGCTCGTTCAGGATGACTTGCGCCCCTGCCGCTTCGAGTTGTTTCACGAGGGTCGGATCTTCATCCCGCCACGTGGAAACAATGAGCAGCGAGCCGGGGAAAGTTCTGCGATAGTGGCGGATTGTTTGGAGGGTAAAGGATTCTTCCGCGACGAGTTTCCCCTGCATGACTACCGCAATTGGCGTGGGTGGGTCGGTGATTTCGAGTGGAGCAATCGGGATTTTAGGCCGGATGTTATTTGTCAGCCAGCTATCGCTCCAAACGCTGAGCTGCTTCTGCAGCTCAAAGTGGAGTTGGGTGAACCTTTTTCGTCGCCGCCCGTCGCTCCAGGAAAAGGTCCGAATGAGCCAGCACAAGACTTGCCACTTCCACATACTTGCTTTGCCTCTGCAGCTTCAAGATTCCTGAAGGAAAGAATTCATGCCGCTCTCTGGGCTAAGCGTCGTTCGGCTTGCAGCCGACTTTGAAAGCCGCAGGTGAGGAATCGCTCCAAGTCGGCGGGAGTTCCCAAGCCATACATTCCGTCGGCATCTGTCCCCACGCTGAATGTGCCGATCGCCATCCCCCGCTCCGCAAGCTGGGTATAGGTGGGGGCGACATAGAATTCGTTGTTCACGCGAATGTTGGCTTCAATCATTGCTTCTGCCGCCGAGACAAAGTCGCGACCGGCCGCGAAGTTGTAGATGCCAACGGTCGCCTCGTCGGAGACCACTTGTTTTTCGACGACTGCACAAACTCGCCGTGCCAAATCCCGCTTCACATACGACCATTTGGCAGAGCTTCCCCGCATCGTCATGATGAAGGCAGCATTTTTGGTCATGTCAAAAGCGGCGAGATATTCGTTGATGGAATGATTCAACCACTGATCGCAATTGGCAATCATCAGTGGTTCGGCGTTGTTGATGAATTGCTTTGCGGTGAGCACGGTGCAAGCGGCACCTTCCGTCATGCCATTGAGCAGAATGACGTCGCTGGCGGGCTCCAGGGATTTCAGGAAATTCCTGATGCCGTATTGCTGCTGGTGCTTTTCTTGGCAAATGAAAATGAAGCGATGGGGCATCTGAGGACGGAGGTTGTTAATCACGACCTCGATCATCGGTATCCCATGGACAGGAATCAGTGGCTTGGGGTCTTTATAGCCGGCCTCCGCAAAGCGAGATCCGAGCCCGGCCATAGGAACAACAATATTGAGCATCGCACGCATCCTTTCGTGCCGCGTTGACTAATCGAGATACTTATCACCAGCTACGCTGGGGCGTTTCACGACCACCGTAATGGCGTCGTCCAGGGCTTCGAAATCGGTCGAGTCTCCCGGATCCAAGTGAATGATCGCGCCCTGTTCAAATACCTGCCCGAACATTCGCACAGACCCTGCAGCGACAACGGTGATTTCCTCCGCCACCTTGTGGTGATGGCTAGATTCCCGGTCGCCGCGCTTGTAGTACTTGACTGCGGCTTCGAACTCCGTGGTCTGCAGAACTGTGGGGTTAAAGTGGCCGGCGAACCAGCCCCCCACCATATCCGCAAGCTTGTGAACCCGCATATTGCACCCCCGCGCGTCAGCAGGACGCTAACCACCCCGAGCGTCCTTTCAGCTGAAACGAATCATAAGTTAGAGCGCCCTTTGGACAAATACCAATCAGGAGTAGCCAAAACTACTTTCTCGTTGAAATGGTAATTGCCGCGTGCTAGCAGACGAATGGATGCGAGGGGAGCGGCAGACGCATGGCAATCTACCATGGCCAAAGGCAATGCCAGGTAATATGGGGGCGAATCGTGCTCCGTCCCGGTCAGCTACGCCAGCGGGGAGAATACCCTGAATTGAGGTTCCCCTTGCGGTGCGAAGTTCGGCCGTAATGTCAAATTCATGAGTTCGCCAAAATCGGCTCCGGTAATCAGAGGAACATAGTCCTCCGCGGCGATGGAACAGCAGGAAATCTGTTTGCCGGCCAAGACCAATTCATTGAGCGTCGGCGCCAGTCCAAATCTGCCCTGGACATGATGATCCTTGCGAATGACCTGCTCCACAGCTCGCAAAAAGTCCGCGCCGCGACGGAAGTAGTAAATGCCGGCCAGGGCATTGCGGCTGAGCAGGCAGGTCTCGGAGACCTCCATGACTTTCCCTTCCGCGTCGAGTTGGATATGGGGCCAGCGAGGATGTAGGGAATCGAAGATTACCGCGCCAGCATCGGCTGAACTGCGGCGCAAGTCTTCCAAGACTTCTTGCAGGTTGCAGCGGAGCAGTTGATTTCCCGAGACAATACACAATTCCTCGCTTGCCAGGTGTTCGCTCGCCAGCAGTACCGCGCACGCGGAACCCTTGGCACCGTCGGGAATGATTTTCACCTCCGCTTCTGGCCGGTGCAGGCGGATCAACTCTCCCAGGAAATGCATTCGTTGGCAAGTTTCCGGTACCGTGAAGAGGAACCGCCCGTACTCCGGCGGGGGCAGAGTATCAATGACGTACTCCAGCCAAGGTTTGCCTTCGATGGTCCGCAGGTCCGAGGAGCGGACCGGTTCCGTAGGACCATAGGTCGGCGAATTCATTGGCCCCAGGTGTTCGGTAATCTGTTCAATCGGAATGATAATATTCATTAGGCGGCCCTTTTGTGGCTGACTGGCTGCTCTCGAATTCGGGTGCGCTCCACGGTCTGTATGAATGACTTGATGCGACTGTAGGTAACATCGCCGACCGACGTTACCTGCAACACGTTTGCTCCCGCACGAGTTGCCGCCTCAATCCCATGGTGGTTGTCTTCCACAACCACGCACTCTTCCGGTGTCAGGCCCGCCTTGGCGATTGCGGTGTGATAAATCTCCGGGTCGGGCTTGGGCCGGCGAATGTCCTGATTGCTAAGCATGAAGTCGAGATAACCGGTAAGGTTCGACTTCTCCATCATCATGTCCACCGTCTTGCGAACCGAATTGGAAGCGACTGCCAGCTTGTATCCTTCCTGACGCAAACGAGCCAGCGCATATTCATGATTGAACCGCGGCTTGCACTGTGAATTGACCAGTTCGAGCGTGTATTGCTGCTTCAATTCGTTGACGAACTTATGCAGCGTTCGAGGGAAACCACGGTCGCAGCTCAGGATTTCCAGTTTCTTGTTCGTCGGCAGACCGTCATAGGTAACGAGATGGTCATAGCGATTGATGACATACCCAAACAGTGAGAGTGCCCGATTCAGGGCCTCGTAGTGCCATTCCTTGGCATCAATCAAAACGCCATCCATATCAAAAATCACTGCTTTGATCGCTGTCATTTCATCCACTCCCGGAGTTCTTCGGGAAAATCGGTGCAACACAGAAGGTGTGGGCTGCCGTCAGAGACCTGTCGCAGCAGCCGCCAGACATTTTCTTTTGAGCGCCGGTGTAATTCGGGGGAAACGACGCAGACCTGCTTGTCAGCTTGCAAGTGCCCTTCGATGACGGACGCATCGTACCAGTCGCTATGAAACGCATCCAGCCAAATGCCGCGGCTACGGTCCAGGAGCGCGGGCGTTGTTTCGAATTCGCTGAGCCGCGAAAAGAATGGCGTTTCGTCGCGGGCATAGCCGAGCATGTCCGGCACGGACATGTCGAAGACGAAGTAGTTTTGAACATCATACTTAGCTAGCAACATCCGTAGCGGCTGAGCGAGACCATCCGCTTTGATGTTTAGAGCCAGCGTGCTTGTTGCCCCCAGCGTTTGGTATTCATGCAGCAGTGCGTCAAGCGCCAGAGCCCCCGACTGCGGCGGATCATGCGAGATGACCAGCTCGCCGGCGCAATCGCGAACATCCGTCTCCAACCCAAAGCCCTGGCGCAGAGCGAGCGTCAGTGCCGCGAGGGAGTTTTTCTCCTCGGGCAGCTTCCACAGTCCCCGATGAGCCAGAATTTGAAGCATGACGCACCTTGTCTGTTTCCCGCCGTTTTGGGAAACGCGGGCGGAGAATACGCGGGAAAGAATTTCAGGTCAAGACGCGTCATTGAGGAGACTTTAGAGAAATTTGCAAAAAGGGTGGAAATCACCATTCCCGGAGATTCCCGCCGGTAACCGCAGCACTAAGCCGCTTTCCCTGTTGCCACCGCAAGTGGCGTGAGCTCCCCGTGCTGTACCTGCACAATCTTGGTCGCTAGCGACAGGGTGCTTTCGCGATGGGTAATCATGATCATGGTCCGCTCTTTGCCAAGATCCGCGAGCGCATCGTGAATGAGATGCTCGCTTTCGCGGTCAATCTGGCTGGTGGCTTCGTCGAGAATCAGGATTTCCGCGTTGCGCAGAATTGCCCGAGCCAGCGCGATTCGCTGCCGCTGGCCGCCGCTAAGCCGTTGTCCATTGGGACCCACGAGCGTCTGGTAGCCCTCCGCAAATCCGCTGATAAAGTCGTGAGCCTTGGCCCGCCGGGCCGCCTCGAAGATTTCCTCCTCCGTCGCGTCCCAGCGGCCGTAACGAATGTTGTGCAGGATGCTTTCGTTGAACAGTTCCGTTTGCTGGGTGACCAGGGAAATACGGCTGCGGAGGTCCTTGAGAGGCAGATCACGGAGGGAAATGCCGTCGATCAGCACCTCCCCTTCCTGTGGGTCAAAAAACCGGCAGAGGAGGTTCATCATGGTGCTCTTGCCGCCACCATTGGGACCGACAATTGCCAGATGCTCCCCGAACGGAATCTTGAGATTCACATTCTTGAGCACGAAGTGTTGACCATCGTAGCTAAAGCCGACATTGCGGAACTCGATGCATTCATGTCGGAGCGGCAAGTGCTTGGGAACGGCCGCTTCCTCGAGCTTGGATTGCATATCCAATACCGGGTAAAGAATTCCCGCGGCCGCCATGCCATTATTCACACCGGTAATAACCGCGGAGAGCTTGCGCAAAGGATCGGCCGCTCCCAGCAGAAAGCCGAAAAAGACCATGACGGTGGGAATGGTCAGCGGCTGATTCGCCATCCTGATGCCGAAAATGTGAGTTTCCCGGTTGATGACGAGATAGGCTGCCGCCGCCAAAGCGGTGCAAAGCATGGCGACTCCCAGGACCTCGGTCAGCGGATTGGTAAGCGTGTTATAGAACTGGGCCCGCAAGGCGGCACGCCGCAGATCTTTGGTCGATTTATTGAACCGCTCGCGCTCAAACTCCTCCATCGTGTAGGCCTGCACCGTGACAATGGCCTGAAAGACTTCCAACATCACATGATGAAAACCGAGCGATCGTTGCAGCGTGCGGGTGGAGAGAGCGCGGATGCGGCGGTTCAGACCGACCATCAAATAGGCGATAAGAGGAGCAAACAGGAGCGAAACCAGCGCCAGGCGCCAGGAGACATAGAATGCCCCGGCGAGGCAAGCCAGGATGCGGAATGGTTCGCTGAAAGCCCCGTGATAGAACGACGTAATCCCGGTCGCTAGCATTTCCGTGGTGTGCGTGATATTCGCCGCAAAACCACTGGTCCCCAGCTTGTTGAATCCGGGGCGATCCAGCGCCAGTGCCTTGTCAAAAATCCTCAGGCGAACGCTTCGGGCGATACTTTGAGAAACGTAGCCCACCATCATCTGGCCGCTGACCGCGAGCGTCTGTTTCAAGGCGGTGGCGGCCGCGACGATACACACGATAAGGAGCACCGTGGGGAACGGCTTTTGCGGCAGGTATTTGTCCAGAAAGGGCTGTACCCACTTGGCGGAGTTGGCCGACTTCTCGGCCGTCCAAACGCTAGTTTTGAGCAGATCAAGTTCTAGCTGTTTCGCCTTTTGCAGTTCGGGATCCGCCTGAGGTATTTCCCGCGCCAACTGGTCAACGCGAGCCTGATCATCCAGGACTTGCTTTTCGGCGTCCTCCACCCGTTTCCGGTTCCACTCGGGGATGGACTTTCCATTCAAGGTTGTCTCGATAATGGGGAACATTGCGGCGATATTCGCGCCCCACAGCGCCGCCGCTAGCAGCGAGCAGGTCAGTGCTGCCATCAACACCATCCAGTAACGCCCTGCCTCTCGTATTGCCCTGAGAAAATAATTCATCGCCTCCGCTCAGCCTCCCTGCCGTCCGGCATTCGAAAACAGTCAACTTTGGAACAAGCAGCCACACATGTCCCATTCAGCCGTTTCGCAAATCTTGGGGGGTAGCTTACTCTGGATGGCGGTTTGGGGACAAGCGAGAACGGGGATAGTTCGGGAGACACCATGGGCGTCCGATGAATTCCTGGCGAGGAGGCGATCACAAGGGCATCGACATTTCTCCTGACCACTGCCTTTTGCGTTGCCATCAAGTGTTTTACAAACACCAAACACGCCTCTTCGGGGGGCAAGCTGACGAGCCAGGACCATTCCTCGGGCGATTACGGCGTCAACTCGACGCATGCCGGCTCACGACCGAAGCCATTCTCGTAAAATCCAATTCCCTCTTCATGAGCGAAACCTCAGCTCAGCAAAGGAGTTAAATAGGCTCATCCTTCTCTGGAGCCAATCTGCGCCCCCAATTCTCAGGAATCCGCGATGCGTGGTCTTCGAATTTGCCAGGTTCTTTCACTGTTTCTGGTATGTCTCTGTAGCTCTCCGTTGTTGGGAAATGAGCCTCCGCGCCAGCCAGAGAATTTTGGCCTAACACAGGTCTGGCAGGTAGAGTTGACCCTTTCGGAGAAAGAATATGCCGGAATGCAGCCTGCGATACCGGGTCCTCCAGGTGCGGTTCCCGTTGTCCCGTTGCCAGGTGGCCGCCCGGCGGAACGCAACGTCTTTGGGATGAATCTCCCCTGGGCCAACGGCAAGATGACGGCCAGTGGCCAGGTGTTGGAAAAAGTCTCCGTGCGTTATGCCGGTGACATCACATACTTTGTCTCGGCTCAGAAGCTGAAGCGGCCGATGCAGGTGCGGATCCTCAATCCGGATGACCAGGCTCGCATCGGAGCCGCCTCGCTGAAGTTGCACGCCATGCCCCTCGATCCGGCCATGGCGCGCGAGGCCCTGGCATTTGAGGTCTTTCGCAAGGCGGGGGTTCCGGCCCCGGCAACCGCGTTTGCCGAGGTCACACTGACCGTTCCCGGCGTGCACGACAAGGCTTTGCTCGGGCTGTATACCGTCGTGGAAGGGGTCGATGCTCGCTTCCTCTCCGCCCAATTCGGCAATAGCGACGGGCTGCTGATGACCCCCGTCCGCATGCAAGGCATCGAATTTCTCGGTGACGAATGGCCGGCCTATCTCGCTCAATATCAGCCACAGCGAAGGGTGACTGCCGCGGAAGCGAAGCGCGTGATCGAGTTTGCCAAACTGATTAACCAGGCTTCTGAAGAGGACTTTCAGAAGAAGATCGGAGAGTATTTGGATGTCGACGCATTCCTGAAGTTCCAAGCCGCCAATGCCTTGACGGCCAATCTCGAGGGCTTTTTTGGCTTTGGCCAAAACTACCATCTCTACTTGGATGCCAAGACGAACAAATTCGTCTTTTTGCCTGGCGATCTGGAGTTTTCGCTGGCGAACTTTTTGCTGATGGGGACCCCCGACCAATTGATGGACCTGAGCCTGACCAAGCCCTATCCGGGACAGAACAAGCTTCCCGACCGATTGCTGGCGATGAAAGAGGTGAAGGCAAAATATCAGACGCTGCTCAAAGACCTGGCAGGCAAGGTCTTCACGCGGGAACAGCTCCTCAAGGACATCGAAGCGATCGATTCAGCCACGAAAGAGCCCCGTCAAAGGGACGCGGCAGCAGTCGCGGCGAGAAGAGAGCCTCCCGCCGGCTTCGGCGGCCCAGGCGGCGGCCCCACACCCCCCGATCTCAAGACCTTCGCCACCAAGCGTATTGCATCGGTCACCTCGCAGCTCGCGGGGACGAGCAAGGGATTCACTCCTCAGCCCTTCAGCTTCGGTCCTCCTGCAGGAGGTCCTGGCGGCGGAGGCCCACCGGGAGGAGGCAACAATCCCACACCGATCAGTTCGGCAGAATTCGCCAGAGAAGTCTCGGTTCCCCCCGAGTTTGAAGCCACGCTGTTCGCTGCCGCCCCGCGGGTGAATTACCCGGTAGCTATCGCCGCCACGCCGGAAGGAATCGTCTTCGTCGCCTCCGATGAGCAGGGCTCTCTCGGCCGGACTCCCAATGGCGGCAAGATCCTTCGCTGCGTGGATAAAGACCGCGACGGCAAGGTGGACGAAGTGAAAGTCTTTGCGAAGGTGGACCATCCTCGCGGCGTTTGTTACCGAGCAGGTTCCCTCTGGGTCATGCATCCTCCCTCTCTGAGCGTTTTCCATGACGACGACGGCGACGGAGTCGCGGAGCGGCAGGAAGAGCTCGTGACCGGCCTGACCACTCATCAAATCACCGACCGTGGCGGCGACCACACGACCAACGGCGTCCGGATGGGGATCGACGGCTGGCTGTACATTGGCGTGGGGGATTACGGCATCAAGGCCGCTCGCGGCAAGGACAGTACGAAACTCTCGCTCCGCGGCGGCGGCGTTGTGCGTGTCCGGCCCGATGGCACGGAACTCGAACTCTATTGCAGCGGCCTGCGGAATCCGTTCGATCTGGCCATCGACCCGTTCCTTAACATTTTTACTCGCGACAACACCAACGATGGTGCCGGATGGGACACGCGGGTCAGCCATTTAATTCAGTCGGGCGAATACGGCTATACGCGGCTGTTCGCCAACTTCACCGACGAGACTCTGCCGACGATGGGAACTTTTGGAGGCGGCGGTGGTACCGGGGGACTCATCATCGATGAGCCGCTCTGGCCCGCGAAGTATCGCCGGGCGCTCTATACGGGGGACTGGGGCCGGAGCGAAGTGTATCGGCACCTGCTTACCTCCAAGGGCCCCACGTTTTCACAGCAAACGGATGTCTTTCTGAAAGTCCCGCGGGCGACCGGCATGGACCTTGATGGCCAAGGGAATCTCTACGTCGCCAGTTGGCGCGGTGGCGAAGCTTCCGTGCACGTGGGTCCAAACGTCGGCTTCGTGGCCCGTGTGTCGCCCAAGGGAAATCGGCCCGAGCCGTTCCCCGACCTGAAAGCGGCGGACCTTGCGCCGCTGATCAATTTGCTCAATGCCTCGCAAGCAGTAACCCGTTTCCATGCCCAGGGAGAAATCTTGCGCCGCGGCAAAGACCCCGCAGCTTCTGCCCTGCTGGCCGCCTTCGCCGCTGATGGGGCGAAATTGCTGGAAGGTCGCGTCGCCGCCCTGTGGGCACTCAAGCAACTGGATGGTCGCGAGTCTCAGGCTGCGCTCAGAAAGTTGCTCAGCGACCCAAGCATCTCGGAGTTTGCGCTCCGCGCATTGACTGATCGCAAGACTGAACTCGAAGGAGTGGAACCAAAGCCATTTTTGGAGGCACTCCAGTCCGACTTGCCGCGTGTCCGCGCTCAAGCGGCCATTAGTCTGGGACGGCTCGGCGATGTTTCGGTCGCGGCTCATCTTCTGCCGCTCACGGCTCGTCCGGAAGGGTCGAAAATGCCAACTCAGACGCCGGTTCAGAATCAGCCCGATCCCGACCGGGTGATACCGCACCTGGCCGCGAAGGCGGTTGTGTCGCTGAATGCGACAGATGCCTGTCTGGCGGGGCTGGATGGTCCAAATTGGACGGGGGCTCTCTGGGCGATGCGTTCGATCCACAGCCGTCCGGCGGTGGAAGGACTGGTGAAGAAGCTCAGCACCCCGACCTCGGTGGAATTGCGGCGCGGAATACTCGTCACTCTCATTCGTCTGTATCACCAGGAGGCTCCCTACGACGGTTCGTGGTGGGGAATCCGGCCGGACAGCACCGGACCGTACTACGACCGCAAGGAATGGGAAATGAGCCCCAAAATCGCCGCGGTCCTGACGGCAGCCGTCCTCGACAGCCAGCCGGAAGAAGCGGCGCTCCTCAAAGCGCAGCTCGCGCGGCACCGAGTCTCGCTGCGGGGCATCCCTGACACGGAGCTTTCGCCAACTCGCGAGAAGGAGACTCCCATTGTTGTTACGCCGGTTGATCCCAAGAACCCGAATCAACTCGGGAACATTGCATACGACGACGTCCTGAGAACTACTGCCGCCCTCAAGGGAGACGCCATGAAAGGGGAGGCTTTGTTTCGTGCCCAGTCCTGCGCGGCGTGCCATACGACGACGGATGGACAGGTTCCCAAGGGTCCGCATCTGGCCGACATCGGCAAGCGATATAAGACCGAGGAACTCATCGAGTCGATTCTTAAGCCCAGCGCCAAACTCGCACAGGGCTACAAACCGTATTTGTTTTTGATGACTGATGGCCAGACCTTTTCGGGTTTTGTCGTCAGCGAATCCTCGGATACGACCACAATCCGCGAAGCCAACAGCGTCCGCCGCGAGCTCAAGAAGTCCGAAATCGAACAGCGGGCCGTGCAGAAACTATCCGTCATGCCTGAAGGAATGGTCGCCAACCTCACCCGTGAGCAGCTGGCCGATCTGATATCGTATTTGCAGTCATTGAAGTAACACTAACCCGAAGCGCAGCGAGGGAGAGTCGGCACCAAGCTCTCCCTCCTGGGTTCATCGGGCCGGTTTCGGTCCATCGTATCGGGGGATTTCCTATGCAATCGCTATCCAAAATCTGTCTTCTCCCAGTCCTGGCTTTTTCTTGCCAGTTTGTGATTGCAGCCGATCCACCCGCCGAAGCGGCGACTCCTCCCGGGCCAGTCACGATGTCGACCCAGGAGGACCACCGGCAGATGCTTTCGCAATTGGGGATCACCAAGCTCCGTCCCGGTCCCAACGGAAATGAATCGGCCCCCAACCATGCGAATTACGACGAGTCCAAGGCCAATCCCTTTCCCAAGCTGCCAGAGGCATTAACGCTGCGCGATGGGAAGCCCGTGAAGACGGCCGAGGACTGGTGGAACAAACGCCGGCCGGAAATCGTGGAAGACTTTGAGCGGGAGGTCTATGGCCGCATCCCCAAGAACGTTCCCAAGGTGACCTGGTCGGTGGCTGAGACCCGCGAAATCAAAGTCGGCGACGTCCCCGTGGTCGAAAAGGTGTATCGGGGCAAAGTCGACAATTCCGCTTGCCCTTCCATCGAAGTGAATATCTCCATGACGCTGGGAACTCCCAAGGATGCGCCCAAACCGGTGCCGGTCCTCATGATGTTCACTTTCAGTTTTGGCGGCGGTCGATTCGGCCCCCCTGGCTTTCGGCCACCCGTACCCCCGGGACAAGCGCTGCTCATCAAAGCCGGCTGGGGCTACGCGACCATCTCCCCCGCGAGCATCCAGGCCGACGACGGCAGAGGACTGACTCGGGGAATCATCGGACTGACAAACCTTGGCCAGCCCCGAAAGCCAGACGATTGGGGTTCGCTGCGCGCGTGGGGCTGGGGAGCGTCGCGCGGGCTCGACGCTTTGGAGACCGACCCCGCCGTGGATTCCAAGCGAGTTGGCATTGAAGGGGTCTCGCGCTATGGCAAAGCGGCTCTCGTAACCATGGCATTCGATCCTCGTTTTGCAGCTGCCCTGGTCGGCAGTTCGGGGGAAGGGGGAGCCAAATTGCATCGCCGCAACTTTGGCGAGGCGGTCGAAAACCTGACCGGTTCCGGTGAATATCACTGGATGGCGGGAAATTTCCTCAAATATGGCGCTGCCGAAGCGAAGTTCGGCAGTTTGAATGCCGGCGACCTGCCGGTCGATTCGCACCAGCTCATCGCCCTCTGTGCTCCGCGGCTGACCTTCATCAGTTATGGAATTCCGGAGAAAGGGGACGCCAAGTGGCTCGATCAGCGTGGCAGCTTCATGGCCGCCATCGCCGCGGGGCCGGTCTACCGACTGCTGGGCGCAAAGGATTTAGGCAGAACGGACGATTACGCCGCCGAGCAACTTCCGGAAGTGAAACAGGGACTTCTCGAAGGCGCGCTCGCCTGGCGTCAGCATGACGGCGGCCATACCGATGGCCCGAATATGGAACACTTCATTGCGTGGGCGAACGAACACTGGAAACAAATTCCGCAGTCGCCCACCCCCAAGTAACTTCAATTCTTTCGTCGACGCCAAGAGGAGTCCTCCCTTGGCTTCACTCTACAAATAAGTGTTTCCCGTGATTGCCCTGCTACGTGCAACTCCGGCGCTCGCCTCGCTACGCCGGTCGCGACATGCGGCTGACCGATGTCAAAGGGGTCGTTCACAAGGCGATTCTGGCCTAACGTTTACTTCGGGCGGTCTTTGATCAGGACGGGCCGCGGCGCGATCAAGCGGAGGACGTCGGGGATGTCGCAGGTCCGCAGGACGCTGAGGAATTGCGGGGCACCGTTGTCCATGTGGCTGGAAGAAGGAGCGAGCAACGTCACGCTGCCGAATTGCTCATCCAGAGCAGCCGCGTAGGCGGCGAGAATCGCCGCGGGCCCCTTTCCGGCAACATGAACCGGAGGCAAAGAATCTCCGCCGCTGGATTTTTGCGCGAGATATTTGGCGGCAGCGATGATGTCCCAGACGCGGCCGGTATCGACCGTGCGGCCGAGGAGGGCGTGGGAGCGCTCGACGTAGTTGGGGCCGTTCTTGCGGGTCCAGCGCGTCGCCCCCATGCCGCGAGGCTCGCAGAGGATGATCGTCTTGCCGTCGGGATTCACGTGCTTCAGCCAGTCGGGCGTTTTGCCGGCGTCTTCCTCGCCGAGGACGACCAGCAAAATTCCTTTCGCGGAGTCATACTTCTCACGTCCAGCCGGATAGCGCAGCTCAAACTGGATGTGTTCTTCCGACGTCAGCCGCTCGGTCTGGTCATCAAGGTCCTTCAGTTTCTTCGCGGCGGGGATCGATTTTGGAAAGTAGCGAAAGCTGGTGCTGCGAAGCTGCTCAAGGACGGCCGCTTTCTGGGCGGGTTCAAAAGACTTCCCCCCAGCCGCGGCAAGAGGGACAATGCTTTCGTCAATTTTCGTGTTGAGTTGATCCTTGGGCAGATCGCTATCCTGGGGAAAGACGCGGAGTCTTTCCGGTTCGATGGGGTAGGGGCCGGGATTGCTTCCTTCGCTCACGATGTCCCGTTCGCTGTCGGTGACGGGGCGAGGGTCACCCTTGAGGTGCGTATTGATGAAGGTGAAAGCCGCCTGGCGGATGTCCCGACGATAGGCGTGACCGCCAACGCTGACGACGGCATCGACGTCGCCCCCTTTGCCATACAAGCTGTAAACCCGCTCCAGCCGGTTGATGATCCGGTCGTTGGCGTCCATCGGGAAGATGGCGTCCTTGTCGCTGTTGATGAAGAGCATCGGGCGAGGGGCGACGAGACTGGCGATCCGGGTCCAGGGCCACTGGTAGGTGTTGTAAAGGAACATACAGTCGCAGTGGCCATTGATGACCCGGTTGGGGACATACGATTCCAAATCTGCCATGCCGCTGACCGGGACGGCGACTTTCACCCGCTCGTCCGCCGCCGCGACCCAGAATGTGGCCGCTCCACCTCCGCTAATGCCGGTGACGGCGATTCGCTCCGGATCGACATCCGGCCTGCTGACGAGGTAGTCGATGCCGCGAACGCCGTTCCAGGCTTCGACGCCGGCGGGAGTGTAGCCGCGGGAGTGCCACCACCACCGCTCGAGGTTGTAGGTGCCGTGGTGCGTCGCTCCGATTTCGCCGAGTTGGAGCGTATCGACCACCAGACAAACATAGCCGTGACGGGCGAACCAGATGCCGTGCGACTGATAGGCGACCTTGTTGCCGTTGCGTCCACGGCCGGAATGTCCGCAGACATAGAAGATGGCGGGGAGCTTTTCCCCTTCCTTCACCTTGCTGGGGCGATAAAGGTTGCCGGTGACGTACAAGTGGGGCACGCTCTGATAGTGGAGCATGTCCACTTCATAGCCGTCCCCCTGGAGCGTGCCGGTAATGGTCGGAGCGAGCGGCGTTTTTGCCAGGCGCGGCGAGAGGCCGAGCATGTAGTAGTATTGCTCGATGTACTCTGGCCGCTTCGTTTCCCAATCGGCCAGGGACTTCACGTCGTCCGCGAAGGTGGCGGAAAGCTTCGCCGTTTCCGCCGCCAGGTAGGCCTGGATCATTTCATCGCCGGGAGCATCCCGGTCGGGCTGGCCGAGAGGCTGGGCGAAGGCGAGCGGAACAATCGCGCCCTGAAGCACAAACCCAAAGACGGCAAACAGCAAGTGAGATTTGCGAATCATGGCGTGATCTCCGTTTGCCGACCTTCCCGCACACGGAGTGTGCGGGCTACCTAACTTACCGCTGGTCAATCGGGACGAACTTTCGCTCGGTTGGACCAGTATAGATTTGCCGGGGGCGATTGATCCGTTTGGTCGGTGAGGCGTGCATTTCCACCCAGTGAGCAATCCAGCCGGGGAGGCGGCCCATGGCAAACAAGACGGTAAACATCTGGACGGGGATGTTGAGGGCCCGGTAGATAACGCCCGAGTAGAAATCGACGTTGGGGTAGAGCTTCCGTTCGATGAAGTAGGGGTCGCTGAGTGCGACGTCTTCGAGTTGCTGGGCGACGTCGAACAGCGGGTCGCGGATTTTGAGCTTGGAGAGGATTTTGTCGCAGGCCTTTTTGATGATGATGCAGCGGGGGTCGAAGTTCTTGTAGACCCGGTGGCCGAAACCCATCAGGCGGAAGTT
>CAYUJE010000033.1:0-9291 GCA_964444865.1 uncultured Pirellulaceae bacterium
GAAGAAGGCCAGTCCGTGGGGGCTGCACGACATGCACGGCAATGTGGCCGAGTGGGTGCTTGATCAGCATACGGCCGACTACAGCCGGGACGCGGGGAAAGTGGTGAAGGACCCGCTGGTAATTCCGCTCAAGGAATATGGCCGCGTGGTGCGGGGGGGGGCGTGGGATAGCGACCCCAAAGGATTGCGGAGCGCGGTTCGGGTCGCCTCGACCGAAGAGTGGAAGCAGCAGGACCCGCAGATTCCGCAGAGCATCTGGTATCTCACCGACGCCGTCAACGTCGGCTTCCGAATTGTCCGCCCGCTGAAGGAACCGTCCGACGAAGAGAAAGCCGCCAAGTGGGAGAAGTCGGAACCGCCGCAGATTGATAAGAACAAGAACAAGTAGCCTTGGAAAGCGGAAGCGGAGTCTCACACAAAGGCACCAAGGCACAGAGGAAGAATTGGCAAAATGATGGATGGCAAAATGATAAGAGGCTTTATGATTTTGCCATCCATCATTTTGCCATCCCGCCTTTTCTTCCCTCTGTGCCTTGGTGCCTTTGTGAGAGATACCCGATTTAGTCTACGGTCGCGCCGTTAATTCCGCCCTCAGCCGCGAAGCAGATTCGGTCGAGTTCATTTAAGGAAATCGCGAGCGGTGGCAAGATGACGACAACGTTACCGAGCGGCCGGAGCCAGACGCCGTGCTCAAGGGCGTGGCGGCAGGCCCGGATGCCGCGCTGCTCGCTCCAAGGATAAGGCTCTTTGCTAGTCCTGTCTTTCACCAATTCAATCCCCGCCATCAGTCCCCGCTGTCGCACGTTGCCTACGTGAGGATGCTCGGCGATGCGGGCCAGATGCTCGGCCAGACGCAGCACCTTGGGCTGCATGTTAGCGAGCGTTTGCTCTTCCTCGAAGACATCGAGCGTGGCGAGGGCGACAGCCGCCCCCAGCGGATTGCCGCCGTAGGTGTGGCCGTGAAAGAAGGTCTTTGATTCTTCGTATTTGCCGAGGAAGGCCCGCCAGATTTCGTCCGAGGCCATCGTCGCCGCCAGTGGCAGATAGCCACCGGTGAGTCCTTTGGCCAGGCAGAGCAAATCGGGAACGACTTGTTCCTGCTGGCAGGCGAACATGGTTCCCGTCCTTCCCATGCCGACGGCGACTTCGTCCGCAATCAGCAGCACGTCATGTCGCCGGGTAATGTCCCGCACTCCCGCGAGAAAGCCAGACGGATGCATGAGCATCCCCGCAGCTGCCTGCATGAGAGGTTCGATGACGACGGCGGCCAGTTCGTGATGATGCTCGGCAATTGCTCGCTCGACTTGTTCCAGAAAATGTTTGCCTGCGGTTTCGTGTGCCACTCCCGGTGGCAGTCGGTAGGTATCCGGCGCGGGAAGGCGAATGACGTCGAACAACAATGGCCGAAACATCTCATGAAAGCGGGCGACGCCGCCGACACTCACGCTCCCCAGCGTGTCGCCGTGATAGGCGTTTTGAAAGGCCAGGAACTTCGTCTTCTGGGGCCGAGGCTGCTCGCATTGTTGCCAGTACTGAAAGGCCATCTTCAGGGCGACTTCCACGGCGCTCGCTCCGCTGTCCGAGAAGAAGACGTGCGGCAATTCCGGCGCAAGTTGGGCCAGTCGGCGGGCCAGCTTGACCGTGGTGGGATGGGCCATCCCCAGCAGCGTGACGTGAGCGACTTCATCCAGTTGGCTGCGAATTGCCGCATCGAGTCGCGGATGCCGATGGCCGTGGATGTTGCACCAGAGGCTGGAGACGCCGTCCAGGTACTCGCGGCCGTTCACATCGATGAGCGTGCAGCCGCGAGCCTCCTTAATGAGCAAGGGAACGTGCTCGGCCATCTGCGTGAAAGCGTGCCAGACGTGTTCGCGGTCCCAGGCTTCGAGCTGCGACGGCAGCGGCTCTACCATTGCACGCTCACCCGTTCGCCGGGGCAAATGCCGAGCATGATCTTGGCACTGTCCCCCACAATGGTCAGCTCCAAAAAGCCGCTCTCGGCAAGCAAGGCGAGGAAAGACATCTCCGGTTCGTTGTGGCCAACGGTGAACAGGCCAACGGTTTCATGTTCGTCACAGCGAATGGCAACGCTGCCGTCGCGAGGAGTCGCCGCGAGTGCGGCGCAAGGGATATCGGTTACGAGATTGCCGCTCTCGCTGATGGAAACGATTTTCCCTTCCACTTTTCGAGGCACGCCGCGAAACTCCCAAAGAAGCCTTGGTGAAAAACTTAAGATCGAACTTCGTCATCCGCGACCACGGTATCGTCGACGAGTCGGGCAATCATAACCGCTTCGCGGACCGAGCGAGCTCGCCAACCATCCTCCTGACCTTCGGCGACCTGACCAGCAACCACATAGGCGGCATACAGCCTGGAAGCAGCGGCTAGGATCGCCTGCTCGGAGGGTTGAAGAGTCAAAATTGCCCGCTGCATGGCTTGCTCCTATTAGTAAGACAAAGGCGCAAGAGAATGCCTCCGGCCCATGCCAGAGGCATCTGACTTGCTGTGCGTCAGTGTCCAGGCGAAGGGATTATCGCCTCCCCTTGCGCGGCAGGAAAGAGGCCAGAACCGCCTTGCGGTCCTCTTCCTTGCTTGATTTGATCAGTGTCTCTCCTTTTTCTGGCCCAATCAATCCTTTCACTCCGTCTAGAAACTGCTGAGCGCTGATCAACCGCATAGCCATGAAGGCCCGAATTTCAACCAGATGTGTCAGCGGCTCCGATTCTTGCGAGCTGGAGATTCGGGCAACTCGCTGCAGTGCGTGTTCCGGCTGGAGAGCGGGCATTTCGCTCACTGCAAATTTGTCGATGGCGACCATTGCCCGTTCCACTTCCACATCGACAGGGTCGTTATCTTTCGGCTTTTCCCGTTGCTTGGTAACGCCAATGGCGTTGAGGCCGATGGAAGTGAACGCAACCTCTGCCGGCTTCTGGACTGCGTAGAGCCTCAGAGTTGTTGTGTTGTTTACGATTTCCGTCTTGGAGGACTGTTTGACATTAACTTCAAAAATAAGGAGCAGGTCGAGGTTTTGATCTTTGGCCTTTTTCTCCAATGAGTCTCTACCACCCGTCCCCAGGACAACCAATCCCGGCATAATTCCCTTAGGTTCTCGCGTCGCACCAGCAGCTCCGCCACCACCTCCTGCTCCGCCTGCTCCGCCCGGCATTCCCGGCATTCCCGGCATACCCCCTACGCCTGGCATGCCTGCCATGCCACCCGGCATCCCGGGCATACCTGCGCCGCCAACACCCCCCTTCGCATTGGGTATCCCTTCAAAGTCCTTGTGAACGTCACCGAATTTGCCTTCCAGAATCCGCGATTCCAAGGACTCAATAACCTTCGTACCGAATTCGCCTGTGTAATAATCGACCAGTCCACGGCCTTCTGTGGGCGCAGCTGCACCACCCATTCCGCCACCTACTCCTGGCATTCCAGGCATGCCGCCGGCAGGCATGCCAGGAATGCCACCCGCACCCCCCGCGCCCTTGCGGCCGCGGCGGCCTTCACCGCCACCTGGTCCTCCAGCACCTCCGCCAGCCGCAGGCAAATCTTTCACCCGACCAACCGGCTGAGGGTCACCCGTGAAGCCAGAAGGTGCTGCGTAGGTAACGCCAATTCCGATTCGCACTGCTAGTACGGGATGCTTCAATCCCGCGGACCATTTCATTTTGTCCTTCAGCTCTTCTCCATCCTTTTCATTGCAGAGGTAGTGAGCATAAAGATATTCGAATCCTTCTTTGTCGTTCCCTTCTCGAAAGGCTCTCTTTGCAAAGTCGAGCAAAGTGACCGGCTCGGGTGCATTGGATCCTTGCGAACCAGGCATTCCAGGCATTCCGCCGGGACCCATCGGGCCAAGGGCACCGGGAGCACCTGCGATTCCTGGACCACCAGCTCCCATGGGACCCATCGGCCCGACGACACCAGGCGCCCCGGCTATGCCTGGGCCAGCCCCCATAGGACCCATCGGTCCAACAACACCGGGAGCGCCTGCGATTCCTGGACCACCGGCACCCATGGGCCCCATTGGTCCCAATACTCCCGGCGCACCTGCAACACCAGGCGCACCTGCAACACCAGGCGCACCCGCAACACCAGGCGCACCCGCGATACCTGGCATTCCTGGCATTCCAGGCATGGCTCCGCCGACGCTGGTAGCCCCAGACGATCCAGGCATCGCTCCGGCGACGCTAGGAGCCCCGGACGATCCGGGCATGGCTCCGCCGACAGCGGGAGCCCCTGACGATCCGGGCATGGCTCCGCCGACAGCGGGAGCCCCTGACGATCCAGGCATGGCTCCGCCGACGCTAGGAGCCCCCGTCGATGTGGGCATGCCGCCGGGGGAAGGTGCCGAGGTAGGCGAAGAGGAAGCCGGTGGAGCAGAGCCAGCGGAAGAAGGCGCGGAAGCAGTGTTGGAAGAACTACCCCCACAACCTGCGATTCCCAGCAACATCGCTACGACAGCTGAACATAAAATGTCACGACGCATGCGCCACCTCCGGCCCAAAGGCCTAGGCTCAATCAAAAAATTGTGAAATCGAAAAAGAACGCCCAAAAGCGACTAGACTCAACTCAGATTATGCCAGTTCCCTAGGCCTGTGTCGAGAATCAATTGCCTAAAATGCTAATTATTCCCACGCCATTCCTTGCTGGTCCTTCGCCTTAAGTCAGACGATGTTTCGATCCCTTTCGTTGCCCGTGTTTCCGGGAAAGTGGCACTCCCTCCATTCTCCGCCAATCCATAAAAAGACCCCAACCTAAGCTGGGGTCTTGAATGGGAGCCCTAGAAATCGGGCTCATAAGGGGTCAACTTCGCCTACTTGGCCCCCACCAACTGCTTTTTCTTGTCGGCGATGATCTCTTCCTGCACGTTGCCGGGAACCTTGCGATAGCAAGCCAATTCCATCGTGAAGGTGCCTTGGCCCTGCGACATGCTGCGGATGTCCGTCGAATAGCCGAAAGTTTCTGCCAGCGGGATTTCGGCGATGATATTGGCGACATTGTCCCGCATCTCGCTATGAACAATCAAGCCTCGACGGCTGTTGATGTCGCCAGTGATCGCTCCCTGGAAATTCTCCGGGCACTCGATTTCGACCTTCATGATCGGCTCAAGAATCGATGGCTTGGTGTCCTTAAAGTGCTCGCGAAAACAGCCTTCGGCACAGGTCTGGAAGGCCCGGTCCGAGGAGTCCACCTCGTGATAGGAACCGTCTTCCAACACAGCCTTGAGACCGACGACCGGATATTCCGCCAGCGGGCCTTTGCCCACAACCGTGCGGAAGCCCTTTTCCACCGACGGAATGAAGTTCTTGGGAATACGGCCGCCCTTTACTTCATCCTCGAATACAAATGTCTCTTCAGAACCCTCGGGCAATAGATCGAAGTAACCAACGATGTGGGCAAACTGTCCACTGCCGCCGGTTTGCTTTTTGTGTTTGTAATTCCATTCGGCCTTGCGCGTAGGTGCTTCGCGGTAGCTCACTTTCGGAGCACCCACTTCCAATTCCACTTTGTATTCGCGGCGGATGCGCTCGACGTAGATTTCCAAATGGAGTTCACCCATCCCGGCGATAATCGTCTCGCTGGTTTCCTCGTCGTTGAAAACGTTGAAGGTCGGGTCTTCCTTGCGGAAACGCTGCAGCGCCTTGCTCATCTTGTCGGCGTCGGCCCGGCTGACCGGATTGACGGCGACCTTGATGACCGGGGCGGGCACGAACATGCTTTCCAGCGTGCAATACTTGGGCTCCGCGGCAAACGTATCACCGCTTGCACAGTCGATTCCCATGATCGCCACGATGTCGCCAGCTTCGGCCGTGTCCACTTCCTCGCGCTTGTCGGCATGCATCTTCACAATGCGGCTGAACCGTTCCTTGCGGCTGGTCCGCTGGTTAAAGACCATGTCCCCTTTGCTCACCTTGCCTTGATAAACCCGCATGAACGTGAGCTGGCCATGCTGGTCTTCGACCAGCTTGAACGCCATCCCCACAAATGGCTTGGTCGGATCAGATACGAGCGGAACCACTTCGTCGGGCTTGGACCAGTTCTTAGCCTTGAGTTCTCTCTGCAGAGGATTGGGAAGATAGCGGACGATGGCATCCAACAGCGGCTGAACCCCCTTGTTCTTATAGGCGGAACCGACAAACACCGGCGTGAAGCCTTGCTGCTGCACGGCAGCAGTGGCCACTTTATAAACCAATTCCTCACCGGGCTCTTCTTCTTGCAGCAGCATTTCCATGAGCTCGTCGCTATACATCGCCAGCGTTTCGAGCATGTGGTGCCGATACTTCTTTACTTCGGCTTCATATTCAGCCGGGACCGGCTCTTCGCGCACATCTTCGCCCTTGGGGCCGTCAAAGTAATAGGCCTTGAGGCGGATCAGATCAATCATGCCAGCAAAGGTTTCTCCCGCACCCATCGGATATTGCATCAGGCACGCATCAACACCCAGCTTGGTCTTCACATCGTCCACGATGGAGAAGGGGCGGGCTCCCGTTCGGTCCATCTTGTTGATGAATGCCAGCCGCGGAATCTTGTACCGCTTCATCTGTCGGTCGACGGTCATCGACTGCGACTGCACGCCGCCGACGGCGCAGAGCACCAAAATGGCCCCGTCCAAAACCCGGAGCGAGCGCTCGACTTCAATCGTGAAGTCCACGTGGCCGGGGGTATCGATGAGATTCATCTGATGTCCTTCCCAATCCAAATGCGTGGCGGCACTGGTGATGGTGATCCCACGCTCCTTCTCCAGCTCCATGTGGTCCATCACGGCACCATCACCGCTTCCCTTGACCTCTCCCATTTTGTAAATCCGGCCAGAATAAAACAGAATCCGCTCGCTGAGCGTGGTCTTACCGGAGTCGATGTGGGCGGAAATGCCGAAATTGCGAACTTTCGTGAGGTCCATACGTCACCTTGGGATTAAGCCGATCTCGCCCCTGAGGCTGCAAATGCAAAGCCGCGGGACTAAAGGCAGAAATCAAGCTCCTGAATACAGTGGGGAAGGGAAGGGTTATTTACGTTAGTGCGAAGATTTAACTAGCTATCGGCAAAGACGGCACCCTTAAGGTGTGGCCTCCGACTAGCAAGCAATTCTGATACCCGGCACTGGCAGGTGGGCAATTTCGCAGCCGGGGTTCGCGGAAAGGGGAGGGTATCCTTTCAGGGAAGGTCCAGCCAGAGCCGCAAAGGCGCAAGCAGGGCATATCATCGCAATCCCTAATATTACCCGAAAGTGTGCTGACGGAAAGGTCAAATCGACGACCCCGGTGAATAGTCAAGTAAAAAACGATGAAAAACTTGTCGCTCAACGTCTCCATAGGGCCAAACCCCTTGGAGCTGGCCAGCCAAATTGGGTCACAGCCCCAATCGGCATCGCGAGTCGGCGACACGGGGACGACGGGCGAACCTCATGGCTGCGGCCAGAAACGCATGCTCTCCAGTTCCTCCTTCATGCGTGAAGTGCTCATGAACAGATGAATGACCGGGACCACAAAAACGAGCAGCAGCAGCAACCCCACTGGGCCAAGATTCAGGTGGAATTTCTGCCCGGTGAGGGTGGACATGATGGCCGCCACCTGAAACAGCCCCAGCGGCAAAAGGTAAATGAACAGGAAGAGCCAAGTCGTTGTCCGCCAGCTTCGGGCGGACTGAAACAGGGTCAGCGATTCGCAGAGCCAGCGCATGGCCAGGCAAAAGGCCACAATCGCCACCAGACAAAACAGCGAAAAAATGCTGCGAATCATCGGGGGAATCACGGGAGTTTTCGTAACCCAGTGGTCGGCCACCGCATCCGCAATGCACATCCAGGCGATGATCTGCACAAAGTTCATCACATTCACATAGCGTGTGACCGGCAGCAGTCCCCGGAGTTGCGCGATCCCCCAAGCAATCATCACACTGCCCACGGCATCGCTGATAATATCGAACTTGAAACCATTTCCGTTCGAAGTCTGACTGAAGCTAAAGTCAAAAAGGCACAGCAAGCCTCCCCAAAAGATAAACCGCAAGGCACTAACGGCTGCGTCGATGGGGAAGTGTCTCATGGGAAGTGGCCACTCAAGAACTGTCGCCTTGGAAGGACGATTCACGATACCCCAATCCGCTCGAAGATGCATCCCATTGCCGTCAGTCGTAGCACTGTGCGACATGTGTGCGACTGGAAATCAGGCGACCAGAGACTTCGCTTTCCCTCCAGAAATTGTCGATGCCACCCTCTTGCCAATTGAGGACCGGATCTTGCTCATGGACGCGATTTGAGACACACTCCCCGCGGATGCCTTGCCACCCCGGAGTGACGAATGGACGGCGGAGTTCCTGAAGCGCGAGTGGCGCCTTTCTTGGGCTTCCCCTGGTTTGTCTTAAGTAGAATTAGCTCCACCGTCGCGATGGGAATCGAAGAGTTGTGGCCCGGACGTGGCGCATTCTTCTCCATGCCCGCCACGTGGTGGCTGACAAATCTCGCTCGCCACAAAGGAACCGTTTTCTTCGACGCTTCCAAGTCGGCAGCGATCTTCTCCTTCCGCTGGCCGGCCCCTGCGAGCACCATCTTGACTCGCATTATCCCGCCGCAACGGCGTGCTGCGACCGCGCGACCAGCCCTCCAACGTCTGCGCCGCTCCTAATCCCGCATCTCGAACGGCGGCGCTCTTTACATGGGCGTCCTCCTCCTCGATGGAATAAAACCCCGCAAACCAGATTAGATAACGTTATTAAAGCGGCATACACGCAGGCCATCCCGGAAGTGTTGGTCACTCAATCGGAATGTTCACCAAAGGTGTTGTGACAGAGAGTATCCACCGTAATTGTCCGATTCCGCCCTCCGCGAGAATCGTCTCGTGGAAGGCTTGGCTCGTCCTTGAAGTTGCCGCATGCCCCCTTTGGAGTATGAGGAAAGCCGGATTATTCCAAAGAAAGTCCGGCGGCTTCGGTAATCCGATCGAAGGCGGCCCGGGTCGTGACGAAGTTGATGAGCTGCACCACGTCCCGCGGGCGGGTCTGTTTGAGAGCTTCGTCCACGTCGGCATCGGTCAGAATGACCGGCGAAGCCGCCAGTTTGCGAGCCACGGTGAACATCGCCCGCTCCGCCGGCGTGAAGCCATCCCAGGAGCCGTCCAGCTTATAGACGTCGTTTTCAGAAACACCCAGCGCAAGCAATCTTTTCTTGGCCAGGCCGGCGGCATACCAGGCTCGGTCTTGCCGGGCGATGATCCAGGCGACTTGAGCCTTGAGAATCGGCTTCAGGTCGCCAGTCTCCTCGGCGCGTTTGATGCCCAGAGCCCGGCTCTTCCCTTCGCG
>CAYUJE010000033.1:9391-28143 GCA_964444865.1 uncultured Pirellulaceae bacterium
GTGAATTCTTCCGATGTCGGAGTCAGGTACGTCTGCACCTTTTTCTCTGCCTCGGCCTTTGCAGCCGGATCGGTCCCGCGGAACCCGCCGCCATTGGAGGATTGAGGAACCCCCACTCCTTCCTTCCAGCGGTTGATGGCGTTGTTGCCGGCCATCGAGAGGCTCATCTCCAGGATTTGCAAATCGGAGTAATGCTTGCGAAGGTCCTGAATGTCCACATCACCGAGCTTATGGGGTTCGTGTGTGAACTTGCGAGCATAGGCGAAAGCCGCCTGCTCGGCAGGAGAGAAGTGGGCCCAATTGCTATCGAGAGAGGCGATGTCGTCCTCATTGAGGCCGGCACCCAGGAGCTTGGATTCCTGATGTCCCATGCAGTACTGGCAGTTGTTGGTGCGGGAGACGATCCAGAATAATTCAACTTTGAATGCGTAGGAAAGTGTCATGGCCGGCTCCTGCTCGCGCTGGCCGCCGGTTCCGGCCTTGCCTGGCTCTCCTTTCGGGTCACCCGCTTGATTGCCAACGAACCGATTGCCGCCATTAAAGGCGCTACCAGGCGGAAGATAGAGGGAGCGGAGCCGCCCTTCGTAACCGCCGCCAACACGGCCGGGAGTTTCTTGAGCAAGTTTTTCCCGTTCCTCGGCGGTTGGCTCGGGAAGAGGTATGCGTGGCTTGCGCTGTTTCATGTCTTCGAGCAGGCGTTTCATCTCGGGACGAGTGAGGGGAATTGGCCGAGGGTCGGTGGCGGAGTCTTCGCCGAATGCAGTCAGCGAAGAAAGGACGAGAGACGCAAGTAATATGTGACTAAGTTTCATGGGATGGGTTCTCGAAAAAATTGTGTAGATTGATAACAAAATGCAAATCTGGCGAAAGCGAGATTTGCCATAATCATTCAAATCGCCTCACAATACTGATGATGGGTTCGGTTTGCACATCGTATTCCACTTCCTTCCACAGCAGGCCGTTGGGCGACTGAATATTCAGCCCCACGGGAATGCGGGCATTGACTCCGCCTTGTTCACTCACGTCGCGGAGGACGAAGTTGACCAGTCTGAGGCCTTCTTGCCAGTCTTCATCGACGACATGGACAATGGGTTTTGATTGCCGCAGGTCGTCGAGGGAAGCACCGTTTTTCCACTTTTCAAGCGTCGCTTGCAGGGCTGCCGCCGCCTGTTTAGGGTTAGCCGGCGTGAGTTTGGGTTCAATTCCACAACCGGCAATTAGCGCCGGCAGGAACCACAGAAACGCGGTGCGGGACAACGATCTTGACATACTTTCATTCATTTCAGCCTCTCCCGAAACGACGTTAGAAGTCCGTGGCATCTAGTGTTTCATTCCCGTCGCGAGAACCCAACCGCCTCCAGGTTTCCAAATTGATGGAGTTGTTGATTTTGCGCACCGAGCCATCACAGAGCAGCAGGTTGACGCCGCCCGGATGATTGCTGTTGGCGGTGGTAGCAATGAGCCCTGGAGGAAACATGCAGGACCGTCGATTCGGTCCGCTGACGTGGAAGTAGACGGTGGTGGAGTGGTACCCTTCCAACCAGGGGACACCGACATCCGATGTTCCCTGAAACCTCAATTCCTGCCAGTTGACGCTTTCGCAATCGGCCATCGCTTGATCGAGAGTGGTGGGGCGGGTCCCTGGTCTAAACGTATCCATCCGCTCATTGGCAAGCGCGTTGCTGTTGTCGCCGCGAATATGCTCGCTGAATGCCGCGGTATTGCTGGTTCCGTCCGTGATTTCACCAAAGGTCACGCCACTGCTTAGAAAGAACACCCCGTTGGGGCCGGGAACACCATAGTTGGTGGAACTTGGATTGGTGACGATATTTCCCCATAAGAGCCCACTCCCCTGGCAAACTCGATAGTTTGTCCCTGCTTCTCCCAGCGACATGGCGTCATGGCGATCCGAGGGACAATTGAAGATGGGAACCTTCGTTCCACGGGCTCGGGCATTGTCGGCATGACCGGAACTCTTAGAAAAGTCAATCAGTTGATGGACGTTTGAATACTCCATGAAAGGGAGTAAATGCGCGTGCGTCGAGATCGATCTGGAAGTTCGCCCCGGCGGGAGCGTCTTCATCGTGTCGTGATACGTATGCATCGCAACTCCCATCTGCTTGAGATGGTTGCTGCACTGCATGCGGCGGGCTGCCTCGCGAGCATATTGCACAGCGGGTAAGAGGAGCGCGACAAGGATGCCGATGATGGCAATTACCACCAGCAGCTCTACGAGCGTAAAAGCGGTTCGTTTCAGAGACATAGCGAATTCCTGTTAAATAATTATGAATGATTACAAGCCGCCACTCGCGCCGGCAGTTCGCGGCGAAGTGTACGAATGCAAAAATGAATCGAGGACAGTTGAAGCACCTAGCTGCACAGGTGCCTAAGGTTCAGATTGGAAAGCTGGGCGCGCTAGGACAGCGCTAAATGCGCATGTCAAAACGCTTCTCCGTGGGGTCGGCGTTTCAGAATGCGCCGCAAAAGAGGGAGTTACCGCGGCGGATGAAAGATGGAGCGCGGGATGTGCAACTCGTCGCCGCCGGCTGAAGAGGGATGAACAAAACGGGGATCCACTTCGGCAATAGCTTCACTCCGTTTCAAAAGCAAGGCGGATGACTCTTGCGAGCTCCGCCAAGACGAGGGAGAAGGAACCGGGGTTGCCGGAAGTTGCGATTCGCCAGAGCAATTGGGGCCTTGGCAAGGGAATTTACCAGGAAGCCCTTCTTCGTCTGGCAAGGGAACGGCTGCTCGTGGCACTGCCAGCGGATTGTCATTGGGGCAGTTAGGTCCACGGCAAGCGAATTCCTCTGCATGGTCTTTCATCAGGCTGGAAGGGCGGACCAAGCGGCCCTGGGCATCACGAATAAAGACATAATCTCCGCAGCCGGCCTGAGCAGGCTCTTGCAGCGAAAGAAGAGCCAAGAGCAAGGCGCCGGCGAGCCCGAAGTTTCTTCGTGCGAGGTACAAATCAATGAGGTACCGGAAGGGGCTCATGGAGAATCTGCCTGTTTGATCAGGTGCAGCTTATCAACTTGGGGATCAAGCATTTCCTGTTTGGCTCCATCCGGCCAATGGATGATGACTCTGTCGATCTTTTCCTGCTTTCCCAACCCGAAGGTCAGGGTTAACTCAGACTGCGACAGATAGCCGCGAGTGGGAGAAACCAGTCGTTCCTGCACGGTTCCATTCACAATCACCTCGACACGAGCGCCGTAGGCAAACTTGTTCTTTCCCTTCCCTTGGAGCTCGATCCGCAGCCAATGGTGGCCGAGTTTCTGTTCGTTCCGGAGCAGCCGAGGAGTGGAGCCGCTGCCGGTGATGATGAAGTCCAGGTCGCCGTCGCCGTCGATATCGGCAAACGCACTCGCTCGGCCGACCATGGCGGCATTGAAGTCAGCACCCAACGACTCTGCGGCAACACGCATGAATTCACTTTCCCCATCCCCGGCATTCCAAAACAATTGAGGGGGCTGTTTGTAAGCCTGGCTTTTCTGGACTTTGGCAATGTCCTCTTCCAGATGGCCATTCGCGGTCAGAACATCCAACCGCCCGTCGAGGTCGTAATCGAAGAAGAAAACTCCGAACTTGAGCTCCAAGCGGGACTGCGGCCCCAGTCCCGAGGACAGAGCTTCGTCCGAAAACGAGAGAGGGTTGCGGATGTCCTGAGTGGCAAACAGCGAGGTCGGCTCATTGGCGAAATTGCCAATGAGGATGCCGAAGGTTCCGTTGGGGCGGAAGGCAGCCACGTCGCTTCCCATCGCGCCGCGGGCCTGGCCTTCGGGACCGAAGGCGATACCCGAATCCTGGCCGATTTCTTCGAATTTCTCTCCCTTGAGATTGTGAAACAGAAAGTTCTGCACAGTGTCATTGGCGACGACAATGTCCATGAAGCCATCGCGATCAAGATCAGCAAAAGAGACGCCGAGCGATTTGCCGACAGGAACCTTGGTGTTGATGTTGCGCACTTGAATGCCCGCTTCCTCCGATACATCCTTGAACGTGCCCTCCCCTTCATTGCGATACAAGTAGCAAAACGCCCCTTCAAACGGGACCGGCGGTGCGAATGCTCGATTCTCGCCGTCCAGCGTGGAGCCGAGGCTGAGGTCAATCTGGCGGGACCACTTGATGTAATTGCAAACGAACAGGTCCAGCCGGCCGTCGTTGTTGTAATCCACAAAGCCGCAACTGGTGCTCCACTGTTCGGGAACTCCCGCGACCCCGGCGGCTGCGGAAACGTCGGTGAATTTTCCGTGGTCGTTCTTCAGGAGATGATTCTGTCCGACGCAGGAAATGAACACGTCCAGCCATCCGTCGCTGTCATAGTCCCCCACGGCCACACCCATGCCATAGCAGTTGAGTGTCAGGCCCGCTTCCTGAGTGACATCCGTGAACTTCCCCTTGCCATCGTTCTGATAAAGGGCGGACGTGGGCGAATCCTTTTCGGTTCCCGCAGGCCGCTTCCACGGCCAGTAGCAGGAGTTGACGAGCAACAGGTCCTGATCGCCATCATTGTCATAGTCGAAGAAAGCCACTCCACTCCCCATCGTTTCGGGGAGCAGCTTTTCCCCATAGCCCCCTGTGCAGTGCTTGAACTTGATGCCCGCCTCGATGGTGACATCCGTGAATTTGACCTCGGGAATGGGAGCATCGGAAGTGTGCCGCTTCTGAACCCCCACTTGCTGGGCGACGATCGGTGCCGGCGGCGTTGCGGGGCGGCTGATCCAAAAGATGACGCCGCAAGCGATGGCGACGGCAAAGAGGATGACGACGAGCGAAATCTTGAGCGCCTGGCCAATGGCCGCATCGTCCTGGGCAACGAGTTCTTCGCCATCCTCTTTATCTAATGACTGGGATTTACTCATGGTATTGGTGGGGTCAGGGTGCCTTGCCGACGGCGGCCGTTCCGGCGGGCAAAGAACCAGGTGAAGGAGTTTTCGCAGATTCCGATGCGGCAGCAGCGGGGAGTTCCGGCGCGCCGCGCCGATGGAGTTGATAGATGACCACCGCCTCCGCGGCAGGTTTGGCGTGGGGATATTTCTGTTTCGCGAGGGCGATGGGCCTGTCTCCGGCATTATCGTCCGCCTTGTAGCGCTCATGCAACGTGGCGTGTTTTTGGGCAAGTTCCTCTTCGCCAAGTGCTTTGTAAATCTGCGAGAGATTAAAGTGGGCCGTTTCGTTTTCGGAATCCAGCGACAGCGTTTGCAAGAACCAATCGCGGGCTTCTTCCCGCAGCCGTTGCCGTTCCGCCAACTGGCTCTCCCCCCGCAACTTCTTGGAAAGATCGTAACAGGCCGTGCCGATATCATTGATTACCCGGTAGTCCTTGCTGAAGTCGTATCCTCGCTTGATCATGATTTCGGAGCGGTCCGTCAGCACGCTGCGGAAGTTCTGAATCGCGTCTTCCAAATGCCCTTGCTGGGCGTTCACTCGCCCCTTGAGCCAGTTGACCGTCCATACGGGCAAGTCCTCGGCTTTGCTTGCCGCGGCGAGCGTGAGCATTTCCGTCGCTTCATCCAAGCGGCCCTCGGTTTGATAGATGCGGGCCAAATTGACGTGACCGTCATACCTGCCCAGGGCAGCCACCTTTTTGAAGACTTCTTCCGACTGGCGCAGCTCACCTTTCTTTCCTTCCAGGAAGAGGCCAATGCCGTAATCGTTCCACCGCTGCCATTCGTCCTTGATGGGGGATGCGGGGTTGGTGACCTTCGCTTCGAACCCTTCGACCGGCAGCGTAATCTTGTCAGCCGCCATGGTGGTGATGGGAAAGTTATTGACCACCGGCTCGCTCGCCGGCCGCCTGGGATTAAAGCCGGGGAACGGTTTATCCCCTTCCTTGGCGGCACGGGTGAAGAAGTCCACATACTCCTGGTCGAACTTGCGATACTGGAGTTTTGCTTCGATCGTAATAGGTCCGGAGAGTTTCTCTTTGGCGGGAACGTCCAGCCTGAAATGCACCACCCAACCAGCACCGGGGGGAATCTGGTGGTTATAGAGTGGCGTAAAGATATCCTGCGGATTGCGGCGATTGATGCGGTTGCCGTTCCTGTCCAGCATGAAAACATTCACGAAGTGGGCGTAGCGATCCACTTCGCCTTTGGCATCCATCCCGCCACTGCGGCCGATGACTTTGTCGCCGCTCTTTACGATGACATCCATCCACATTTCGTTGGAATCCACGGTCCCTTGAGTCAGCGGATGGCCGAGTTTGAGGGTGCGGATGACCGTTTCCAGCAGATAGGTCTCGCCGGGCTTGAGGACAGGCTGAACTGGGCGGAGCGGAGCGTGGAGTTTGCCCAACACGAGACTCCGCTCATCGCCGGCGGATCCGGGGGGGCGTTCGCGGAGGGCAAAAATATCCACCCGCACACTTTCCTTCAGAAAATCCTGATGGGTCTTGCTCGCGGCCTCGAAGTCGGGCTGGAAGCCGGGTGGCACTTCGCCGAGATACGGCGCGTGGGTGTCGTCGCTGGGCATCTTCTTCTTGAAGAAGGCGATGGCCGTATTGGCAGCAGGAAAAAGATGGTTGTGGATGGTGAGTTTGCCAGTGTCATCAAAATCTTTCGCACCAAAATCGCTCGATGCAACGAGATTCATGTGGCACCCGGCACATTTGCGCTGGGTCTTCGGCGGAAAGTAAAAGCTCTGTGAGCCGTGGGCCACGCCGCTGAGAAGGTAGGTATCGTAGTGGTTCTGGCCCCGGAGAAAGTCTTTGTAGTGATTCAACTCTTTGGGTAGGTGCACCTTGTGGCACGTCGAGCAGAATTCCGCCGCCTTATCTGGCTCCTTGTGAAACGGCTTGAGGAAGGTCTGCTTGTGGAAGGAGGGTTTGGCCTTCACAAGTTGATTATTGATGTACTGCAAAACGGGATTGGTGCTGGTTGCGAAGGGATAGTGCACGGGTTCTTCGATGACGTAATCCGCGTTTCCCTTGGTGCTGTTGACGTGCGTCACGGCATGGCAAACCGTGCAAGTAATGCCGGCGTGGGAAGTGGGGTCGTTCACCAGGTCGAATTTGGGGTCGTCAAACTTGCCGCTGAGAAACGGCACCGGATCGTGGCAACCGGCACACCAACGGCTGGCTTTGACGTTGCCGTCTCGCTTCAAAGCAACTTCGCGGGTTTCTCGGACGCTGGCGAGATAGGCCGGGTTGTTGAATGAGCTGAAATGGTGGGCGCTGTGGAACCATCCCTGATAGGCATCCTGATGGCATTTCAGGCAGTAGCTGTCCATCATCAAAGTCTGTTCTTTGATGAATTTGCCATCGTTCGTCGTCACAAGCGAGGGCTCAAAATATTTCTTTCCATCCACGGAACCCGGCCGGTTCCAGCCGCGAGGATCCTGAGTGCGAAGAATCACCATGCCGCCAACCAGAGCAGCGACCACGGCCCCATAGGTGATGCCGATCCGCCACTTGATTTTCGGTCCCGCCAGACGGTGGAGCCAGTACAGCCAGCCGGCAGCGACAGGGCAGAGAACATGCAGCCAGTAAACCGTCATCCGCGAGGCGGGATGCTTCAAATCAAACAGTCCTTCTATTCGCATAAGCAGCAAGCCGCTCACCAGCACAACAATGCCGGCGGCCAGCAGGGCGTAGCCGATTCGGATAGCACGTTTGTTCTTGCGACCCCAGGACGTGACCATATGAATTAGTCCGAACGCCACGAACGGCACAATGAGCGCCAGACCAAGCGCGATGTGCAGCGCGAACATGCAGAGGTAGAAGTAATCCTGATAGGTCGCCCGCGTTACCCATTCCAGCATCGAGATGCTGAAGAGGAAGAGCGAATTGGCCGTCAGCAAGGCGACAAGCGCGAACACGATGTACAAGAGGACTCGCAGCCGCGGACCGACTGCCCGGACATACTTCTGTTTACGCGGCAGCGCAGGCTCAGCCGCGGATTGTGCCAAGGTACTGGACATGGAAAATCGCTTTCAAGATTTCGTAAAAGGGACTCTGAAGGAGCCCCCGAAGGGAACCAGCAAGAAAAACGCACGCCTTAAGCGGGCCGCGGCTTCGAGAGCGCGCAGCCCCAATTACGTTCGCTGAGTTCGACCTAGAAGGATGGCGGGCGTTCCAAAGGAGACCGGTAGCCGGAGCAGGGCTCTGCGCGAGTGGCTAACCAGTCGTGGTTCGGAATCCCCGCTTCAAGATGAAGCGATTCACCAAAGAGAGCCAGCGGTTTTTCGCTGGGGCTGCTGCTAACAGGAACTGGCGGCGAAGGAACCTGCGGCACTTCGCCCCGACAGGCTGGGGTGTTGCAAGGGGTTTTCATCGGCATCGGCATTTTCAAATGCGAACCGCGCGGCACCACATAATCGCCGCAACTCGCCTGGCAGGTGCCGCCCGTCAGGATCATCGCCAGCCCCAAGCAGAACATTCCCACGAGACCGCGAGCGGCCATGCGCGAAAACCGAACTGTCTTTTCAAAAGCCACGATTCCACCCATTGAAAGCCAGACTACCTACGTGGAGCGACCAAGAACGGTTCGCCGAATGAACGCAGATTTGCTTCTCAACACGGATATCTTAAAGGGTGATTGGGCTTGGGTCAAGGAAAAACGCACCAGAGCGAGTGAAATTAGGCGATGAAAGCGCTTCCTTGGCCCGCAAATGTCCGCTCAGGGAGAGAGCGGACTACACTGGCGGACTATTTTCCCAGGCAATACAGGTACTCGTTCGACCGTAGCAGCAGTTTGTCATCGACAACGGCAGGGCTGGCGTTGAAAACAGTGGCATCGAGCGGAGCATTGTGGGCCAAAAGATGGAATTTTGGATCTGCAGACACGACGTAAACGCCCCGATTTCGGCTGACGTAGTAGACCTTGTCACCTGCGAGGACTGCCGAGGCGTAAATCCGGTCGGCCGTTGACTGCAGGCGTTCCTCGTAAAGGATTTCGCCAGTCTTGGCATTAGCACAGTAAACGATTCCCCGGCTTTCGTGCGCCCAATAAAGGTGACCCTTATAAAACACAGGCGAAGATACGTTGCTCCCTTTTCCCATTTCCCACAGGGGAGAGACCTTCCCTGCGCCGCCGGCTTTCACTGCCACTCCCATCCCCGAACGGGCGCCAATGGCATAAACGATGTCATCATGAGCCAACACGGTCGGGCAGACATAGTCCCGCACCCCGGGGCATCGCCAGACTGGCTCGCCAGTTTCGGCATCGTAGGCCAGAATTTCCGCCTGGCTACTGATGACAACCTCGGTCTTGCCGCTGGTGGGAGTGACGAGAACGGGGGAACTCCAGGATCTTCTGATTCCTGTTCGCTTCCATTTCTCCTCGCCTGTTTTTTGATCAAGGGCGACGATCGCTCCGCATTCAACGCTGGCGTTAACAATCACCATGTCTTTGAACAACACGGGTGAAGTCGCCGAACCCCAGCCGTCGGTGTTGGTTCCGACGGACTGCGACCATTTCGATTTGCCGTCGAGGGTAAAGGCTTGGACGCCGTTTTTTCCCAGGAACGCAAAGAGCAAAGTGCCGTCGGAGGCGAGGGTAGAGGAGGCATAGCCATGCAGGGCTTGGAATCCGCGAAAATTCTGCTCGGGAAGGGAGGCCCTCTCGGAAACTTTCCAACCAGGCTCGCCTGATTTGAAGTCAAACGAAAGGACGTGGCGAACAAGGGCCGACTGGTCTCCGGGACTTTTTTCGTCCTCGCCGTAACCGCTGTAGCAGGTCAGAAAGACTTTGCCCCCAACCACGATGGGACTGGAGGAACCGGGGCCGGGGAGCTTCTGCTTCCAGACGACGCCGCTCGAATTGTTCCAAGCCGTGGGAGTGCCGGTGTCAGCGCTTGCTCCGTCCCGATTGGGCCCGCGAAACTGCGGCCAATCGGCAGCCAACGCAGGAAATGAGCAGAGGGCGAGTGAGAGAGCGAACAGAAAGGTGCGGCGCGCCATAAGCTTGTCCTCGTGGAAGTGAAGAACTCCTATTGTGGCCGCCAACAGCTGCCAATCGCAAGTTCCCAAATTGGCTTTTCAAGAAGAAATCGTGAGTAAAGCGGTAATGAAGGGATCCTCGTCATCGAGGCAAATCAAATCCAAAGACTACTTTGGCAAGTTCTCGCCGTCGGATGCGAGTCCTTGGGATTTTTTCGGATGGGTCTTGGGGGGACGAAGTTGCTCCCCGTGATCCAAACGGCACCAACACAGCGGACAAAAGAAATAAATCTCTCCCTTGACCGGCTTGATCGGCTGCTGACATTTGGGGCAAGTTGTTTCTGGGATTGAGTTTCCGTTCATTTTGGTCGGTTGCCGGGAAGGTGCGCACGATAAGTCCCTATTATTTAGAATCGCAATCGGCGCCCAAAACCGGGTCGGAATTCCGGAAAGATTTTTAGAAATTTGCCGCTGGATCGAAATTCCTGGGAATACACGCCTACTCACTCCCTTTCCCCCCGTCCGACTTTGCGTTAAATGGAGGGATACTTTCCACTTGTTCTTCCTCGCCTGGATGAGTCATGCCTTCCGCACCTACCTTCCCAACCATTCGCCGCGAAATCGCCGGAGTCCCAGTCGCCGATCTGGCGCGCGACTTTGGAACTCCCACCTACGTTTATGACGGGGCCAAAATTCTGGAGCGGGTGGAAGACCTGCGGCAGTTCGACGTCATTCGCTATGCGCAAAAGGCCTGCTCGAATCTGGCAATTCTTGACTTGGTCCGCCGGAATGGCGTGGTGGTTGATGCAGTCAGCGCGGGGGAGATCCGCCGGGCGATGGCGGCTGGATATAAGGCGGGGGGGGATCATCCCGAAATCGTCTATACGGCAGATATCTTTGACCGAGAAGTGCTGGGGCTTGTCGTCGAGCACGATATCCACGTCAACTGCGGCTCGCCGGACATGATCGATCAACTTGGTGAAAAAGCACCGGGCCGAAATATCACGCTCCGCATCAACCCCGGCTTTGGCCATGGGCATAGCCAGAAGACGAATACTGGCGGCGAGCAGTCCAAGCATGGCATCTGGCATGCGCAGCTTGATGATTGCCTGCAGCGAGCTGATCGTCACGGCCTGATGATCAGTGGCATTCACATGCACATCGGCAGCGGTACCGACCTGGAGCACCTCGCTCAGGTCTGCGGCTCATTGGAGAAAACGGCTCTCGCCGTCGGCCGGAGCATCACCAATATCAGTGCCGGCGGTGGGCTGCCAATTCCCTATAACGACAAGCAGACCTACGTCAACCTGCCCGAATATTTCGGACTGTGGGACGCTACCCGCAAACGGCTGGAGGAGAAGCTCGGACACAAACTGACGCTGGAGATTGAGCCGGGCCGCTACCTCGTCGCCGAGAGCGGCTACCTGATTAGCGAAATCCGGGCCATCAAGCAGATGGGGGACAACACGTTCTATCTGCTCGACGCTGGCTTCAACAACCTGGCCCGGCCGATTCTTTACGGTGCCTATCACCCCATGTCCATCGTTCCCAAGGATGGAGCGAAGGAACGGGCGACGCGCGATGTCGTCGTCGGCGGTCCGCTCTGCGAATCGGGGGACATCTTCACGCAGGAAGAAGGGGGATTCGTCTGCAAACGGACCCTACCAGCCGCCAGCATCGGCGAGTACCTCGTCCTGGAACGAGCCGGCGCCTACGGCTTTGTGATGTCCAGCAACTACAACAGCAAGCCCCTCGCCGCCGAAGTCCTCATCCAAAACGGCAAAGCCCAACTCATCCGCGAGCGGCAGACGTTTGAGGACATCATCCGAGGAGAGCGGATTCCCAAGTAGTGCTCGCTGGGGTCGGGAGGTGTTTTCGCGGTGTGTAAATGTGGTTAGCCCACAGATTCATACCGCGAAAACACCTCCTGACCCCGTTTGTGGGGCTGGCCAAAAAGTGTTCTGTCTCGAGAAGTGCTTCTTGGAGCGCTGTGCGAACGGGGTCGGGAAAGGTTTTCGCGGGCCTAGTTTTCGCTCAACAAACCGTTAGGGCTGCGAAAACCCTTCCCGACCCCTACGCTTTCACTTCCGCCTCAGCCGGCTTTGCCATAAAGAAGCGATGGCGGAGGAACTCAAACACCATTGGCAGAACAGAGACGAAGACGATCCCAATGACAACGATTTCAAAATTCTCTTTCACAAGCGGAATCTCTCCCAGGAAGTAACCCGCCAGCGTCATGCTCAGCACCCACAGTGCTCCGCCGAGAATGTTGTAGAGCAGAAACTTGGCGTAGTTCATCTTTCCCACGCCGGCGACGAACGGGGCAAAGGTCCGGACGATGGGAACGAAGCGGGCCAGGATAATCGTCATTGGGCCGTACTTGGCGTAAAAATCTTCAGTCCGCTTCAGATGAGCTGGATTGAGCCAGCGCGAGAACTTGCCGCTGAGGACTTTGGGGCCCAGGAAGAGGCCGACGTGATAGTTCACCGTGTCTCCGAGCACCGCAGCGATGAAGAGCAAGCCGCAGAGCAGCCAGACGTTCAGCGAGCCCAAAGAAGCGACAGCACCCGCGGCGAAGAGGAGCGAATCCCCCGGCAGGAACGGCGTGACGACCAGGCCCGTTTCGCAGAACACAACCAAGAACAAAATTGCATACGTCCAGCCGCCATAATCGGCCGTCAACTGCCGGAGATGGTCGTCGATGTGCAGGAAGAGTTCGAGAATCTGGCTCATAGTTTGTAGTAATCCGCTTCAGCGGGTTAAGCGACTCCTAACCCGCTGAAGCGGGTTACTACGAACGGATCACTACTATTATAGGCCGCGGTTTAGAGTTTCTGACGGCCGAATTACTTCTACCAACCCTTATTCCGGCAATGGTTTACCGCGAGTTTCCGGGGCGAGCCAGATGATTCCCAGGCCGATCAGGTAGACGAGGCTCATCGTCGAACAAGCGAGCGGGTAACCCTTGGGGATGGTAATTCCGGCCAAAACGACATCGCTGGTAAACAGCCCCATCAAGTTGCCCGTCTGCAACACTCCAATGGCCGCCAGGATGCGACCGAAGTTGAAGCCAAAGCCCTGCCCCGTCGCCCGCACATTCGTGCGAAACAGCTCCGGCAGATAGAGCGGCAGCCAGCCGTAAAACGAGGCCGTGCAAGTCCCGGCCAGGAAAGTGCAGAATAGGAACTGCGAGCCGTAGGTGTGGTTTCCCAGAAATAGCAAATAGACCGACGCCAGTGAAACGATGCAAAGTCCAAAATAAGCCATTCGTCGGCCGAACCAATCCCCAGCAAAGGCGGCTAGGATGGTCCCCACGATGGCCCCAACGGCCAGCCAGATTTGCGTGAATTCCTTGGCCCGCGGCCGCTCCTTGAGGGCTGCCGCGTATTCGTCCGGCTTCCCTTCGGCTTCGAGCTTCGTCTTCAAGACTTTCATTTCCCCATCGACCAGCTTGTCCGCCCAGGAGGGTGCCCACTGGGTGGAGCCCCAAGTTCCTAAAAGTGCCACGCCGCTGAGACATGCCGCCAAGAGCATGCGGCGCAGCGTCGGCCCCCAGGCATCGTTGTTGCCGGAGATTTTGAGGCGCTGGAAGAAACGGACGACCGGATAGGTATAGCCCAGCGTCACGACGACGAGCCCCAGAGTCGTCGCGAACAATCGGACGAGGAGCGAATGATCCGCCGCCCAGACGTACACAATCAGGGCCGGTCCCGTGAGTCCCAGCAGCACCCCCAGCAAATCCTGCGTCGCCCAGTGCGACGTGCTCCCCTTTCCTTTTTCCTTTTCCCACTTTTCCGATTCGGGGACGAAAATCCGGATAAAGAAGGTGAGGAGTGCCGGAACCGTTCCGAGCAGCATCATCAGCCGCCACCCTTTGTGGGCGACGAGCATATTCACGAAGTTTTCCGGCAGACCGACGCCGAGCATCATCGACTCAAACGAGCCAATCAGTTGCAGCAGCACCAGTCCCGCCAGCCCCACCAGCAAGTAACCGACGTTGGCGGCTGCACCAATCAGGCCTGCCATAAAGGCCCGCGACTTGTTCGGCCAGACTTCCATGACGAGGGCCACTCCGAGCGACCATTCCCCACCCATCCCCAAAGCGGCGATGAAACGAAGCAGCCCCACCTGCCAGGCTTCGCCGACGACGCCGCAAAGGCCAGTGAAGAGTGCGTAGGTCAGCACACTGAGTGTCATCGCACGGACGCGGCCAATCCGGTCTCCCAGCCAGCCGAAGAGAACGCCCCCGGTTGCCGCACCGACGAGAAATCCTGCGGTAATCACGCCGAACCACAATCCGACCATCGCCTCTTGTTTCTCGGGAGTCAGGTTCTTGAGTTGCTCGCTCAGCAGGTCCTGCACCGCCGGGCGGCCGACCATCGAAAAAATCCCCATCTCCGCCCCATCGAACAGCCAGCCGAGCAGAGCCGCTGCCAGAGCCATCCATTTCCCTTTCCCGCTGCCGCTGTCGCCACCGGAAGCGTCGGGAAGATCGTCAGATTTCGGCGACTGATACGGATTCGCCGGCTTGGAAGGAGTGCTGACAGCCATGAGTTTGAAATAGGAGAGAGGGAACGGAGGGCTGGGGCCATTCTAGGGGTAAAGAGAGGGCTGCCGCAACCAAGTTGTCGCTCGGGTACTGATCAGTTGCCGAAAATGCCTAGTACTTGGGGCGGACCCTAATCCTTAGACGGGTTTGGGTCAGATACCTGTGAAGTTGACAAGCTCCACATTCGAGACCAGCCTGCAAATACCTCCCGCTGTTTCCGGCGCTCAGTTTCGCGAACGATCATTCTTCTATCCACCCACCACCGCGCAGCTGGGGCCACAATCACCGTCACCAGCATCAACTCTCGGATCGAGAAGCGGAACATAGGGGGACTCCTTTCCGGGCATTGTCGCTCCCGGCGGTCAGCGTTCCCAAGGTCAACTTCAGAACGGAGCTTAGCCCCCGCGTCCACGCGGGGATTCACCGCGTGGACGCGGCGGCTAAGCTTTGCCGGGCCGCCTGGACTGCCGGAAACGCCCCTATCGCCGATGCCAGAACGTCATCCTTGGCCGGTCTCCGGCAGGCCCCAAAAAATCTTCATAATTCTTTCCGGCAGGGCTTGCCCTGGGCACTTTTAGTTTTATACAATTGTACAAATCGTGGCGAGCGAGGAGGTTCCCGTTGCGCGCGGAATTTCCCTCATCGTCCCGAAGTTGACTCCGCAAAACAGTGTTGAAAATGACTTATCGTATTAACCACAATTTATGAATCACAAATGCCTCTATTTATGATGAAAATGAATCCAAAACCGATGATTCAGGCGGGCCTAAGCCATGCGGCAGCAAGGACTTCGGCTGAGGAGCCTGATTCACGCCAAGGCCAAAATAGGAGTGCCTGAATCTATGAATAAGTCCATTCTATCGGGGGGCCCGACGTCCCTTATCGCCCCGGCAGGCCCCGCGTCTAACTCTGCACCAGCAGGACGGGGTCGGGAGGGGTTTCGCGGTCCCAATCGAGCGAAGTGGAAAGTCGCTGCTGCGAAACTCCTCCCGACCCCTTTTGAAACACCAAGGGAGCCGGCGGCCCTTATCGCGCCGGCTGACCTGGGAACTTCTCAGCCCCCCAATAAGACGCCAGAATGAACCCGTCCGCTTTCCGACCTCCGCTTTTGAACCCCTCATCCCCACGGAAGGACTAACCATGAACCGCATCTCCGTCAAAGACGCCCGCCTCGCCCCGGCTATCGGCAGCACCGGCGTGGTCCAGGGCTGGGTCCGGACGCGGCGGGACAGCAAGGGGGGCTTCTCGTTCATCGAGGTGAACGACGGCAGCTCGCTGGGGAATTTGCAGGTGATTGCGGATGCGAACCTGGCGAACTATGAGAGCGAGATCAAAAAGCTCGTCGCCGGGTGCAGCGTGACGATTGAAGGGACGATCAAGGCCTCCGGCGGCGGCAAGCAGCCGACGGAGATGGGGGCTACGAAAATCGTCGTGCACGGCTGGGCGGACCCCGAGGCGTATCCGCTGCAGAAGAAGCAGCACACGCTGGAAAAACTCCGCGAATGGGCCCACCTCCGCCCCCGCACCAACACCTTCGGGGCGGTCACCCGCGTCCGCAACTGCGTCAGCCGAAGCATCCACAATTTCTATCAGGAGGAAGGCTTCCTCTACATCCACACGCCGATCATCACCGCCAGCGACTGCGAAGGGGCGGGGGCCATGTTCCGCGTCACCACGCTCGACCTCGACAAGCTCGCCCTGAGCGGCAGCAAAGTCCGAACGGAGCTCGACTTCTTCGGCAAGCCCGCCTACCTCACCGTCAGCGGCCAGCTCAACGGCGAAATCTTCGCCTGCTCGCTCGGCAAAATCTACACCTTCGGCCCGACGTTCCGGGCCGAGAACAGCAACACTTCGCGGCACCTCGCTGAGTTCTGGATGGTCGAGCCCGAAGTCGCCTTCTACGAGCTGACCGACAACATGGACCTGGCCGAGCGGTTCCTCAAGCGGCTCTTCAAGGACGCTCTGAACCAGTGCGGCGAGGACATGGCCTTGTTCAACGAGCACTACGACAAAACGACTATCGCCACGCTGGAAAAAATCGTCGCCACCGAGTTCCGCCGCCTGCCGTACACCGAGGCGGTCGAAATCCTGAAAGCGAGCGGCGAGAAATTCGAGTTCCCGGTCGAGTGGGGGATCGACCTGCAATCGGAGCACGAACGCTACCTGACCGAGAAAAAATTCGACGGCCCCGTCATCCTCTACGACTACCCCCGGACCCTCAAGCCGTTCTACATGAAGTGCAACGACGACGGCAAAACCGTCCGGGCGATGGACGTCCTCGTCCCCAAAGTGGGGGAAATCATCGGCGGCAGCCAGCGCGAAGAGCGGCTCGACGTGCTGGAAGCCCGCATGGCCGAGCAGCACCTGCGGGCCGAAGACTACTGGTGGTACCTCGACCTCCGCCGCTTCGGCACCGTCCCCCACAGCGGCTTCGGCCTCGGCCTGGAGCGAGCCGTGCAGTTTATCACGGGCATGGCGAATATTCGGGATGTGATTCCGTTTCCGCGGACACCGGGGAGTGCGGAGTTTTGAGAACTTTCCGTTTGCTTCATATCCTGAGATTGAACTCGGCGACCGTACTTCTGGCCGAGATCCGCTTCGCGAGCAAGTTTCAGACGACTCCGAATTATGAAAAGCGCAAAGCTGATACTTTCTGGTAATTACCAGGCAGCTGTTCTGGCAGCAGAAAACGAAATTCCACGAGACCGTGGCGATGATCTTGGAATTGGGTCCGTGCTCAACCTTGGAATTGCTTTGATTTGTGTCGGAGACTTACAAAAGGCGTCGCAACATTTCGGAAATCTGCGTCGGACCTACAAAAAAGCAGTTTCAACGCATTATGTCTACAGCGGTTTAGTCAATTGGCTTCTTGGTCACAAAGAAACGGCAATACAGTTGTGGAAGGATAGTGGGCACTGCACGTACACGTTTGATGACGGATTTGAATCCCCTTTTTCGCTCTACTTTGGTAACGTATTGGACCATGACGCCGTTGCCAAGCGCGATATCTTGCAGGCATTAGAAAAGTTATGCAACTTGCGAAACGAGCACTGGCCGACCCCGATTGCGAGGATGATCTTAAATAAAGCCACACGCCAGCAAGTGCTTGAGCAGGCCGTTGTAACAACAGGTAAGAACAAACAGGCTAGGACTAATCGTCGTGTGGCACAGACCCACTTCTATTCAGCAATCTTGGACTTGGAGTGCGGCAACGAGTCTGGATGGAATGCGAATCTACATGCGTGCTCAGCAACCAAGAGAGTTAATCAGCTGTTCCATGAGCTTGTGTTCGCCAGAAGCATTTCCACACTGGTGAAAACGGTTAGAGTCTAGTTGCATTGTTCTTAAGTCTGAAATTCCATGCGAATCCTTTCCCTTGGCACAGGCCCCTTTGCAGTGCCCACTTTCCGCTGGCTTCTTGACTCTTCGCACGAAGTCCTGGCGCTAGTCACTCGTCCGACCCAGGCTGCTAAGGGCCGCGAAAAATCCTCGCTCAACCCCATGCGTGATTTGGCCGAAGAGCGCGGCCTCGAAGTCTACGCTCCCGACAGCATCAACACCGAAGAAGCCCGCCAGAAGCTCGCCTCCTGGCAGCCGGATTTGCTGGTGGTCTGCGACTACGGCCAGATTCTTTCGCGCGAGTTGCTGGCCGTCGCGCCGCTGGGGGGGATCAATCTGCATGGCTCGCTGCTGCCGAAGTATCGCGGGGCGGCTCCGGTCCACTGGGCGGTTTACAACGGTGATGCGGAAACCGGCGTGACGGTCATCCACATGACCCCACGGCTCGACGGCGGCCCCTGCTTGGCGGTTCGGCGAACGCCGATTGGCAGCGAAGAGACCATGGCGGAACTGGAGCAGCGGCTCTCCATGCTGGGAATCGAAGCGGTGCAGGAAGCCATCGAAAAACTCACTCGCTGGGACCGAGTCTCCCCCATTGGCAAAATCCAGGACCAATCCCAGGCCACCAAAGCCCCCCGCCTCAAAAAGACCGACGGCGCGGTCGACTGGACCCGCACCGCCGAGCAAATCCGCAACCAGGTCCGCGCCTTCAAACCCTGGCCCGCCACCTACACCCACTGGCTCCGCGCCGGAGCCGAGCCGCTGCGGATATTGCTCGACCAGGTGTCCGTCGTCTCACAGATCGCTTCAGATGCTTCGCCCGGGCAGGTCATCCTCAGCGATGGCAAGCAACTCCTCATCGCCACCGGCAACGGAACCCTTTCCATCCACGCTCTTCAGCCCGCCGGCAAGCGCGTCATGGAGATCGCCGAGTTCCTCCGCGGCTATCCGGTGAGAGTAGGGGACAGTTTCGGAAACTAA
>CAYUJE010000034.1:0-4984 GCA_964444865.1 uncultured Pirellulaceae bacterium
TCGCTCGCCAGCAGGAGGCCGCGCGTGCTTGCTTCAACCACCTGGGGAGCGTTGGAGACATAGTCCGCTTCCAAGGTTACGCAGTGCCGCTCTCCCTTGGCGTTGATGGCGGTCACCCGCAGTTGCCGGGTCTCTTTGGCCTGCATGATGATTTGCGACGGCTCGACTTCAATCGAGACAATCGGCTGGTCGTTTTCAATTGTCGACGGAGCACCCGAAGCGATCCAGCGGACCAGCCGTTGGTACTGCGGGCCGCCGGATTCAATCTTGAGCCCGCCGCCGTGCGGAGTCTCCGCACACGCCTTGCGAACCAGCAAGCTGTTGGTGGGGCGGCTGAACGAAACGCGGCGTCCTTTGGCTTCCTTGATCAGGGCGTCGTAATCAAATGCCGCATCGAACCCCAGCAGGCTGAGCTTGAAGCCGTTCTGCCCCTCCGCCTTCCCGTGGCAGCCGCCGGAGTTGCAGCGGTTCTTGGTGAGGATGGGCTGGATTTCATGTTCAAAAGAAACGGGGGGGGGCGACTTAAGCCCGGTCACCGTCACCGGCACTTCCACTTGAGCGGCCCCGACCTTAATAATGACCGTCGTCGTTCCTTCCTCCAACGGCCGAAGGAGTCCTTCGGCATCGACCTTGACTACCAGCGGCGGCTTTACTTCAAAGGTAGCATCGCGGGTCGCATCCCGCTGCTTCGCGCCGCTGACTTCCGTGACAAGTAACTGCTGCGAAGCCTCTGGCCGGTCGAGGATGACCGTGGTGGGGCTGACTTTGACTTGAGCCTGGGCCGCCGAGGAAAAAATTGCGGCAAATAACAGCGCAACTCCGAGCCCGAAGGCCAGTTTTTGAACCGAGATAACGCACGTTCGTGCCATAGGGGTTTCTTCCGCAGGTCGCATCCTCTTTATCCTACCAACAGCATCGGCTCGCCGCACCTATAAATGGCACTTTATCGGTGTTCGTTACGGGGAACCCAAGGTGTCGCATCAATTGCGGAGCCGAGTAATTGGCGGCTAAAATCGCTGGCTTGATGTCGCATGGTTTGCACAAGACTCAAGGCACACGATGGCACCGACTCCTCGAAACCTGGTTTTCATTAGCTACAGCCATAAAGACAAGAAATGGCTCGATGATCTTTGCACTCATCTTAAACCATATCTACGTGAAGGGTCGATAACCGCGTGGTCAGACAGACAAATTCAACCCGGTTCGAAATGGTTTGAGAAAATCACAAGTGCGTTGGAAAATGCCAAAGTGGCAGTGCTCCTCGTGACCCCGAATTTCCTGGCGTCAGATTTCATTCATCAGCACGAGTTGACGCCGCTCTTGACACAAGCGGAAGCAGGCGGCACCGCGATACATTGGATTCACGTTCGAGCGAGCTCGTACCAGAAATCTCCTGTTCACCAATACCAAGCAGTCATCGATCCGGCTAAACCACTCGCTGAAATGAAGGCGGAACGCGATGCGGCATGGGTTAGCATTTGCAAGTCGATCGAGCATGCCGTCAACACCTCTCCAGACCCACGGCAGAAAAATCCTTCGCCACCAGTGGCGGGGCATGTGAGACCGGCGTTGAATGTGATTCATGCGGATGCAATTCCGGTTTCTCATCGGCCGTTGCTTCATGACTTGGAACGATCCTCAACCGACGGTCAACTACAGAATTCGCTGATTGGGCCGATTCTTTTGGCGACTTTGGGCGAGGAAAATAATCTCCAACTTGTGAGTCCGTATGACCCGTCCTGGATAACTATAGGAGTCCGCCTCAGCGACGAATATTTCGTTCGAGTAAGGTCCAGCGCTGGGCAGCGAGACTGGCAGAAGGACTTCGCTCAAACCGCAGCTCCCGCGCTCATTGGCGTGGCTCGTTCCCTCCAGCGTTCGGGCGATGCCCAAGCGGTAATTGTTCGGCTTTGTGACGTGCTCGCAAAGCGACTGCGGCTACGGATCATCTGGCCCGACGATCCTGACGAGTGCAATGATTTGAAGAATTCAATCTACCATGCCTGCATTCAGGCGCAGGAACTTGAGTGTGACTGGGTAAGGGTGCAACTGAAGAGATTAAGCGTTGTGGGCCCGGAATAAGGGCACCGGTGAATACCATTCATGGTTCGCTTCTGGCTTGTTAGCCAGCCGCTTGGAACAATTGAAACTCTCGTTCATGCCCACGAATAATCCGCCGCACCCACAAGAGAACTGCTTTGGGATCAGTTGTGGAGTCTGCCAGAATCGCCGCGAATTGATCACACGTTAATCGCTGCAATTCGCTTTTTTCCGGATTTGCTGAACCAAGAGTTCGGTTTGTGGCGGCCACTTCACTTTGCAGCCGATCATGGTGTTCCTGGTAAAGCACGTACAAACGGTCGATTGCTTCCGCATTCCATTCCATGGCGAAGGCCTCCTATTGGAAGAGCCAGTATTACCAATTCCAACGGGAATTAGAAGGGCAGCTTGGGGTAGAGACGGGACGTTAAGCTAGCATCTGCAGCTCGCTGCCCTGCCGTCCGTCTCCGTCACCATTGGACCTTCGAGGTATGATTGCAAGTTGGAACCCTTCTCCAGCGGCAGGGAATCAACTACGAACGGCGGTTAGCAGTCCCATGCTCATTCCCTACTCGCAACTGTCTCCCAAGGCTCTCCGAGGCATTGTGCTGGAATTCGTGACTCGCGACGGCACGGATCACTCTTCTGTCGAAAAGCGCATCGAGGCCGTGCTGCGTCATCTTGCTGCCGGGCGGATGCAGATTCATTTCGACGACGAGACCGAGACCTGCAACATCCTGCCGGTGTGAGTTCGAGAATCTTGGCAGCAACCGATTGCGGTTACACGAAGACCCCGCGCCGGCAGCCACCCCGCGCCAGAAATTCCAGTTACAATAAATCGCTTACCAAAAAAGCCCCCTCCTCGACCCGCACAATTCCTCTCTCCATCCATAGGTCCAGACATGAAGCCGCTTTGTGCCTCGCTGGCTGTTTTTGTTTCGCTCACCCTCTTCGCCGCGGCCGCCCCCGCACAGTCGTTGGAACTTAAGCAGGGGAACCATATTTGCATCATCGGCAACGCGCTCGGCGACCGGATGCAGCATCAAGGGTGGCTGGAGACGCTGATCGTCAGCCGCTTTGGGGACAAGGACCTGACTTTCCGGAACCTGGCGGTATCGGGGGACGAAATCACGATTCGCCACCGGTCGCAGAACTTCGGCAGCCCGGAAGAATGGCTAACGCGATGCAAGGCCGACGTGATTTTCGCCATGTTCGGATTCAATGAATCATTCGCGGGGGAAGCGGGGCTGCCGAAGTTCAAGGCGGACCTGGAGGCGCTCATCAAAAATACGCAGGCGACTCGCTACGGCGGAAGCGACCTCCCCAGGATTGTCATCTTTTCGCCACTTGCAATTGAGAAGTTACCCGACCCGAACCTGCCGGACGCCGCCCCGACCAACGCGAATCTGAAACTCTATGCCGCGGCGATGGCGGAAGTGGCGAAGGCGAACAAAGTACCGTTTGTGGACCTGTTTTCGATTTCCGAGAAGGCCTATAGCGGCACCTCAAAGCCCTACACCTTCAACGGCATGCACCTGACGGAATTTGGCGAAGAGATGCTCGCCCCGGCCATCGAGCGGGCTCTGTTTCCGGACGGACCCCTGATCAAACGGGATGCCAAGCACCTGAAGAAACTTCAGGCTGCGATTCTGGAAAAGAACAAACAGTGGCATGCCCGCTACCGCACCGTGGATGGCTACAACGTCTACGGCGGCCGGTCCCAGGAGAGGTATGAGTCCGGTCCCGGCGGGCCGAAAATCACCAACTTCCAGATCATGCAGGAAGAGATGAAGCAGCGGGACGTGCTGACCGAGAACCGGGACAAGCATATCTGGGCCATCGCTAAAGGTAGCGAGCAGCCGATTGACGATTCCAACCTGCCGCCGATTACCGAGCTGCTCTCCAACCGCCAGAACCTGCCGCCGTATCTAGGGGCGGAAGAGGCGATCAAGCACATGACCGTCCCCAAAAACTGCAAAGTCAATCTCTTTGCCAGTGAGGAGCAATTCCCTGAACTGGTCAGCCCAGTGCAAATGGCCTGGGACACGAAAGGGAGGCTCTGGGTGGCGGCTTGGAAGAGTTATCCCGAGCGAACGCCGACCAGCAAGGTTGGGGACGCGATTCTGATTTTTGAAGACACAGACGGTGATGGCAAAGCCGACAAGTGCAAGCCATTTATCGACGATCTCAATTGCCCGACCGGCTTCACGTTTTTCAAGGATGGCGTGCTGCTGATGCAGGCTCCCGATTTGTGGTTCGTGCGGGACACCGACGGGGACGATAAGGCGGACTGGAAAGAGCGGGTGCTGATGGGGATCGACTCCGCCGACAGCCACCATACGACGAACGCGATGGTCCTCGACCCCGGCGGCGCGACATACCTCTCCGACGGCGTTTTCCACCGCACCCAGGTGGAAACGCGGCAGGGAGTCGTCCGCAGCAACGACGGTTGCATCTTCCGCTTTGAGCCGCTGACCGGCAAGTTCGAGCAGTACGTCAGCTACGGCTTTGCCAACCCACACGGCCGGGTCTTCGACCGCTGGGGGAACGACATCATTACCGATGCCACCGGCAACGAGAACTTCTTCGCCCCCGCCTTCAGTGGCTATCTCCCCTATCCGCAAAAGCACGCGGGCATGCCCCAGTTCTGGGCTCGCCCCAGCCGCCCCTGCCCCGGCACCGGCATGATCAGCAGCCGGCATTTTCCCGACGACTGGCAAGGGAATTTCCTCAACTGCAATGTGATTGGCTTTCAGGGGATTTTCCGCGTGAAGGTGACGGAGGATGGTTCCGGTCTCAAGGGAGAAACGCTCGAAGACCTGGTCAAGTCCGACGACCCGAACTTCCGCCCCTCCGCCGTCAGTTGCGCGCCGGACGGCTCGATCTACTTCCTCGATTGGAGCAAGCAGCTGATCGGCCACTTGCAGCATCACATCCGCGACCC
>CAYUJE010000034.1:5084-27887 GCA_964444865.1 uncultured Pirellulaceae bacterium
GAACATCACAGGAGCGAAGCTCTGTGGGTTCATCAGTGGCATAACGTCGTCGATCAAGGGCTACTCGAAGAGCGGCTTGCTTCTCCCGACCATCGTTCGCGAGCCGCCGCCACGCGCGTCCTCTGCTACTGGCGAGACCGGGTCCCCAGCGCCCTCGACCTGCTGCGAAAGATGGCGGCTGACCCCCATCCTCGCGTGCGGCTGGAAGCGATTCGGGCCGCCAGCTTTTTCACCGTTCCCGAAGCGGCGGAAGTGCCGATTATCGCGGCGGAGTTTCCGGGGGATGTCTATCTCGATTACATCCAGAAGGAAACGATGCGGGCCTTGCAGCCCTATGTCGATCAGGCCAATGCCTCCGGCCAAAAGATATCGTTCACCACCGATGCCGGTGCAAGGTTTTTCCTCAAGAGCATGAGCACGGAAGACCTGCTCAAGGAGCCGAAAACGCGAGCCGTCTTTATAGAAATGCTCTACCGCCCCGGCCTGCGGGACGAGCAGCGGCGGGAAGCGGTTGTTGGCCTCGCCGCGCTCGACAAGAAGCCGGAACTTCGAGTGGTCATGGACGCCATTCTGGCTCTCGATGAAAAACAATCGATGACTGACACCTCCGTCGTGTTCGATCTCGTCCGTCAACTCACCGGCCGCAGCGCCGCGGAACTGACTTCGGCTCGCGCCGAACTCGAAAAACTGGCGACATCCGCCAGGCAGCCCATTCTCCGGCAGATTGGCTTCGTCTCGCTGATGAATGTGGATGGCAATGCCGACAAGGCGTGGACTCTGGCTCAATCGAGCGCTCGCAGCTTGCAAGATTTTGTCTCCGCGACCCCTTTGGTTTCCGATCTCGGTTTGCGGGCCAGCCTGTACGCCAAAATCGAGCCGTTGCTGGCGGGATTGCCGGAAAAGCTGGCTGGTGGGAACAAGGGAAAGGGAACAAGTGCTCGCTATGTGCGCATCGAGCTCGTGGGGAACCAGACGCTGACGCTGGCTGAGGTGGAGGTCTACTCCGATGGCCGGAATGTCGCTCGCGGCAAGAAGGCGACGCAGAAAAATACCGCTCACGGCGGCGAGGCGGCCAAGGGAGTGGATGGCAACACCAATTCCTCTTACGGTGGCGGCGGGCAGACGCATTCGCAGGAGAATACGCCGAACCCCTGGTGGGAAGTGGACCTGGGAGAAGAGACCCCCATCGACTCCATCGTGATCTTCAACCGCGACGACGGACTCAGTCAGCGGCTGAACAACTTCACGCTCAAGGTGCTCGACAGCAGCAGGAGCGAAGTCTTCAAGCAGGAGCGGATTCCCGCCCCGAAAGTCCGTTCGCAGTTTGCCCTGGAAGGGGGCGGGGCCGAATCGCTCGTCCGCCGGGCGGCCATGAATGCCCTCGTCAGCGTCCGCGGCCAGGAAGCCAAGACGTTCAAGTCGCTGGCACAATTCGTGACCGACGACGTCGACCGCCTGCCCGCCATCCGGGCCATCCAGCGGATTCCGCATTCGGCCTGGGATAAAGAGCAGGCCCCTTCGCTACTCGCCGTGGTGGTGGGCTATGTGAAGAAGATTCCGGTGGCGGATCGGACTTCACCCGCGGCTCTCGACGCCCTGGAATTTGCTGACGCTCTCACCACGCTCCTGCCGGCGGATGCCGCCAAGCAGGCTCGCGCGGAACTGCGGGAACTGGGTGTGCGGGTCGTTCGCATCGGCACGCTGCCGGAGAAGATGGCCTACGACAAGGAAATCATCGCCGTTCGCGCCGGCAAGCCGGTGGAGATCGTCTTCGACAACATCGACCTGATGCCGCACAACCTGGTTATCACCCAGCCGGGGGCGATGGAAGAGATCGGCCTGGCTGCCGAAGCTTCCGCACTGCAGCCTGGTGCGGCCGCCCGGCAATACGTGCCGCAGTCCGGAAAAATCCTGCTCGCCAGCCGCCTTCTGCAGCCGCGAGAGACGCAGAAGCTCAGCTTCGTCGCACCGACGGAGCCGGGGGTTTATCCCTATGTCTGCACGTATCCCGGCCATTGGCGGCGGATGTATGGAGCGCTCTATGTCGTCGAGGATCTGGATGCCTACCTCGCCGGACCGGAAGCCTATCTCAGCACCCATCCGCTCCCGATCAAGGATGCCCTGCTCAAGGACAACCGGCCCCGCACCGAATGGACGCTCGCCGACTTGGCCCCCGCAGCGGAGAGTCTCAAGAGCGGCCGCTCCTATGCCGCCGGCAAGCAGATGTTTACGGTCGGCACTTGCATCGCCTGCCACAAGCTGGACGGCGTCGGCAACGAGTTCGGCCCGGACCTCGCCAAACTTGACGTCAAGCTCAAGGCCGCGGACATCCTCAAGGAGTTGCTCGAGCCCTCGGCCAAGATCAACGAGAAGTATCAAACTACGGTGATCCTGACCGAAGGGGGGCAAACCATCACCGGCATTGTCCTCTCCGAAAGCGGCACCGAAGTGAAGCTGATCGAAAACCCGCTCCTCAAAGCGGAGCCGATCGTCATCCAGAAGGACGAGATTGCCAATCGCAAGCTCTCGCCGGTCTCGGTCATGCCCAAGGGGCTGCTCGACAAGCTCTCCAAGGAGGAGATTCTCGACCTGGTGGCCTACCTCGCCGCTCGCGGCGACAAAAAGAGCCCCCTGTTTGGCAAGGCGGAAGGGCACGAGCATCATGGAGGCCATTGACAGATAGGCATCCTCACACACCCGGTGTCTTCAACCGTTGTATTATGCGCCACGACGTTTCCGTTTCCCGTTCCCTCCCGCCGAAATTCCCGGATCGCTGCGTTCTCTGTGGCACGCAGAGTCCGGGGGGGAAGGTTCGTTTTTCGGCGGGAGCGAATTACGGAGCGTTTTTCTTTATCACCTGGTTCGGCAAAGGGAAGAAGAGCATCGAGGCCCCCGCCTGCGGAAGCTGTGCAGTGAGCGCCACCAGCCGCAACTTGATGCGGTTTGGCTTTTCGGCCATCGCCGCGGCACTGGCCGGCTGGTTTTTGTTCTGGGTCATGGGGAAGGGAGGCCGGGGCCTGATCAAAATCAAAGCCCTGGGGGTCTTCTTCGCGGCAGTCATTCCGGCAGTCATCCTGGACTGGCTCTTTCCGCCGAAGTTCTCCGTCACCTTCGATGACGAAAACCACCGGGCCGTCTGTCACTTCACCGATGCCTCCTATGCCGCCGAGTTCGACGCCCTGAATCATCCTCCGGTCCCCGGCGAACTGGAACTTCCCGACGGATTGCAATTGGACGGACAGCCCGCTCCGCAGCCGCTGAAGCTTCCCGCGGATTTCAATCCTGCTCCATCATCGAGACCGAACTCCACGAGCGGCGGATTTTCCGTCACCGAGTCTTACGAAGACAAAACGAATCCGTTCCGGAATCTGGAAGACCCGCGGTTTAAGAAGTAAGGGCGTTCAGCGAAATCCCGGGTAATGCTTGGATGGCATTTTCGCGGTTTGTATAATAGCCGGACGACGTTTTCGACCGCGAAATCCGTTCTTGGGGGGACATTTGGATGAGCGACCCGAACCATCAAAACTCAGGCACTTCCAGCGGTAAAAAAATTCCAGCGGCCAAGCCCAGTACTGCCTATGGCACGCCGGGCAATCCGCCGAGTCCTGCCGCCGGGCCCCTTCCCGGTGCGAAGGCAAAGCCACCGGTGATAGCGCCCGCCAGTGCGCCGGCTGGAATTCCAAATTTTGGGTCAGGTCAGTTCCCCAACTCGGCACCCGCATTTCCACCGCCGGGCGCGGGGGGAACGGGAGCCTATCCGGGTGCAGGCCCCTATCCGCCTCGCGGCAAGAACAAAGGGCTGGGCCTGATTATCGGGCTGGTCGTGGGAATTCCCGTCTGTCTGTTGTTGGCGTGTGGCGTGGGAGGATATTTGATTTTTGCCAGCGCCAGTCAGGCGGTGACCACGGCGGCGAACAAGGTCAAAAATCAAAGCAGAAACGCGAAGATCGATCCCAGGGATCCGTTTGCCGCGCTGAACGATCCCGAAGTGCAAAAGAAAATGGAGGAAGGGTTCAATCAGGCGTTTGACAAGCTCGATGAGGAACTCAAGAAGCAACAAGCCGCCGATGCCGCGCAATCAAAGCGCGGCAAAACGCGGCCCGACAGTTCCAGCAGCAATGGACCTTCCGCTGGTTTTCCCGGTATCAATTCCAATCCTACGCCGTCAAGAAGTTCACGTCCCGGTGAGCCCTCGCAAACTGACGACCTCCCTACCAATCTCAAACGGCTGCTGACGGGGAACGACGACGACAAGCGGCGGGCGGCCGAGTGGTTCAGCCGGGCTCCGCTGGAAAGCGCTAAGCAGGAGGAGGTTTCCAAGGCCCTGAACAACATGGATACCGAGTCGCTGCGCAAGCACGCCCTGGGGGCGCTCAAGGTTTGGGGGACCAAGGAGAACGTCCCCCTCATCGGCAAGATCATGCAGCAGGAGGCGTTTGTCAAAATCGACTGCATGGAGATGCTGGAGAAATTCAAGGACGAGCGGGCCATTGAGCCGCTGATTTTGACGCTTCGGGAAGCTTTTCGCGAAGGGGAACGGGCGGAGGAAATCCTGGCCGACTGGTGGCCACAAGCGGAGCAGCCGCTCATCAAACATTTGCATGACAAGGAGCACCGTGTTCGAGAGCGAACGCAGCGAATTCTGGAACTTCGCAAGACCGACCAGGGCCTGCTCATCACCCAGACGCTGGAGGACATCAAATCGTCCAATCGGGACGTCCGCAGAAGTGCCGTCGATTGGCTGGCGAAGCTCGACGTGAAGCCCGACTTTCAGCCGCAAGTCGCCGCCGCCGCTCAGCCGCTGCTTGCCGATTCGAACCACGACATCCGCCGTCACGCCCTGGAGATGTTCGGCAAATACGCGCAAGCGGAACAGGCCGATGAACTTCTCAAACTCATCGACGAAAGGGACCGCGATCAGTGGATGGCCGGCCTGACGGGACTTATTCGGCTGGGAGACATGCGGGCCGCCGAACCCATCGGCCGCCGCAAAGAACTGCGCGGCGACGCCTTCCGTCTCTTCCGCGAAGCGGGTGCCCCCGCCCAGGACCTGGTCCAGAAAACGCTCACCAACATCGAAGTGAAGGATTGGGGAGCCGGCAAGGATCTCTGCGAAATCCTTGGCGACATCGGCACCAGCAAATCCGTCGGTTTTCTGCAAACGGTGAAGAAAAGGGCGACTGCGTCCAAGACGCCGTTCGTCCCCGAAGCTGCAGACAAGGCGATTGAGAACATCCGGCGCAGGAACGCGGGGTAACGCCCCTTGAGTGCGATGAGTCGATGTCCTGTCAACGAGCCCCAAGCGTCAGCGCGGGGAGTCTACGCGCCGCCAAGAAGATAGCTCCCCGCGCTGACGCTTGGGGCTCGCCGCGCAACAAAAAAGGCCCGGTCCAACATGTGGACCGGGCCCCAGGTAGCTCGTAAAGATCAGGTGATCCCAACGAGGTTTGTGTGGTGGCTTGCCGCTTGGGCAACCCGCCGGCGACCTAAGAGGCGCCACCTCGGCTGGTACAGACATACTTCAAACTCACTAGACCACCTCCTTCCCACTAAGATTTATCCCGGTTCAGCCAAATGCCGTAGAGCGGCCTACTGCGGGCCCCTAGTAAATCGTGCTGCGTAGCACGAACCAATGTCGACAACTTAATAATTCACGAAACCGCGACAAAAATCAAGAGGTAATTTCTGGGGAAAGGTTCGGGGGCAATTCCGGGCAAAAAGCGGTGCAAATAACTAGCCCGATGCGCTAGGCGAGGGAGTTGGACGTTGCACCGGTGCTGCCCGCATTTCCCTCGCTTGCGCGTCGGGCTAGTGTCCGAGGAAAGCGGCCAATACGGAGCCCCGGCTGGCGAATACCCGCTATACTTTCACGTTAACCCATTCTGAACACTGCACTTAACACGCTGCATTTCCCTTGTCTTCCTCCGCCATTGCCGTCACCGACCTTCGCAAGACCTATACCGAAGGACTCTTCTTCCGCAAACGGCAGGAAGCGCTGAAGGGGGTTTCGTTTGAAGTGAAACGGGGGGAAATCTTTGGTTTGCTTGGCGGCAACGGTGCGGGGAAAACGACGTTCATCAAAATCCTGCTCGGCATCATTCGCCGCACTTCCGGCACTGCCCAAATTCTCGATTTTCCCGCCGGGGACAAACGAGCGCGGCAGCGAATCGGCTACCTGCCGGAAAATCTCCGCGTTCCCCGGCATTTGACCGGCTACACGGCTCTGGAGTACTACGGCAATCTCAGCGGCCTCTCCAGCCGCGTCATTCGGGAACGCCGCGGCCCGCTTCTGGAGAAAGTCGGCATTGCCGCGCGGGCAAAGGACCCCGTTCGCACCTATTCCAAAGGAATGCTCCAGCGGCTCGGCCTCGCCCAGGCGATGCTGCACGACCCCGATTTGTTCATCTTCGACGAACCGACCGACGGCCTCGACCCCCTCGCCCGCAGCCAGGTCCGCGGCTTTCTGACCGACCTCAAGCGGGACGGCAAAACCATTTTTCTCAACAGCCATATCCTGCAGGAAGTGCAGCTCGTCTGCGACCGGGTCGCCATCCTCGATAAGGGTGTCCTCAAGCGAGTCGGCTCCGTCCAGGAACTGACCGCCACGCATCAGGCTGCCCCGGCAACCAATGGCAACCCCGCCCGGCAGGCGGACATCGAGCTCCACCTCGCCGGCACCGCCACCGCCATCCGCGAGGCCCTCGGCGGCTGGGAAACGACGAAGTGGCAGAGCCTGTCGGAAGTCGAGCACCAGGTACACATCCGAAGCGCGGACCAGGAATACGTGGATCAACTCATCGACCGGCTGCGAGCGGTTCGCATCAGCATCCTGGGCATCCACCGCCGCCAGGCAACGCTGGAAGATGCGTACTTGGGAATCGTGGCCGAAGTAGTGAACTAACCATGCGACCTTATCTGGCGATTATCATCGATTCCTTTCGCGAGGCGCTAGCCTCACGAATCTTGTACATCATGTTTGGGCTGATTTCGGTCCTGCTGCTGCTGGCCGCTCCGCTGACATACCGCCTCGAATTGACCACGGGCCTGAGGGAGCAGGATTCGTCGGAATGGCCGGATGTATTCGACAAGTTGAAACAAGCGGAATCGGAAACCAAGCCCTCTCCCACCCATCGCATCTGGAAACTCCTAACCCCCGAGCAGCAGAAGCAGGTTCGGGAATTCAAACGCCTCCCCAAGCAGCCGCAACTCAAGGACATCCGGGAGTTTCAGCAGGCGGCTCGGACGATTGTCACAGCGCTGGACGAGGTTTCCCAAAAGCCAGAACTCTACGATGCTCCCTCTTGGGCCGGCGCTTCCGTCAGTTTTGAAGGGCGGCAATTCTTGGGGAAAGGGGCGGACAAATTGGATTCGCAGGATACGCTGCGGTTGAATCGAATCCTCATGGAATCGGCTTTCCCGGGGCTCGTTCGCGTCAGTCCCACCACTTCGTTTCAGTTGCGGTATTCCTTTGTGCGAGACTTTGGTCCCCCCTTGCCGATTACCAAGAATCAGTTTCATGACGCGATTTCTGCGGTGCTGCCGTATCTGGTGGACAAGATCCTGCTGGCGGCCGGGCTGCTCGTGGCGGTGCTGGTGACATCCCCCATTATTCCGCAAACTTTTGATCCCGGCTCGCTCCATTTGCTGCTTAGCAAACCGATTGGCCGCTCGCTGTTGTATTTGACGAAGTTTGCCGGAGGCTGCGCCTTTGTAATGCTCTGTGCCACTTACCTGTTTATTGGTTTGTGGCTGTTGTTGGGGACCCGGTTTGGGATCTGGGAATCCAGAATCTTGATGTGCATCCCGCTTTATGCGTTTGTGTTTTCAATTTACTATTCCGTTGCCGCGCTGGCGGGCATGTTTTGGCGCAATGCGATTGTCTCGGTTATCGTTGCGGTGGTGTTTTGGGGCGTTTGCTTTGGCGTGGGCCTCCTCAAGATCTTGCTGGAGGGAAACATCGACTCCAGCCGATTGGAGCGGCTCGTCATCGCCGGAGACGCCGTAGTGGCGATGGATGCTTCGAAGACGCCGTGGATCTGGGACGAAGCGACGAATGAATGGAAGGTTACATTTCTCACCGATGAGCAAAAGGACTTTCGCTTTCTCTTTGGGCTGGCGAACGGTCGCAATCTCACTCCAACGTACGATCCCAAGCACAAGCAATTGGTGGGGGCGACGCTTTCGTTGAGTAACGGTCAAATGATGGTGGTGGCAGGCAAGCGGGACCGGGAATGGAAGCCTGTGGAAGGACCTCCCGCACCCATTTCTCCAGTTACCTTTCTCAACGAGCCGGATGGCACGCCGGTGCTGATCACAAACTATGCCATTCAGCGAGTGACGGGCGAGATCACTCCGCCAGAAAACAAGGTCAAGTTTTTGGGTTACACGTTGCCCAGTCTCCGAGGTGGGGCGTTGGCGGAATCCGGCCCTCGTCCGGCCCAGGGCTGGGGACCGGGGATGGCACCTGCGATTGATCCCAGATCCGGGACGCTGGTGATTTATGACGGTGGAGAGTTTACGACGTTTGCCTTGAAAAACGGCCAATACGAGAGACAGGCGAAAAAGCGAATTTGGGAGAAGGATCGCGGCCGGCCGGTTCTGGCGGCGGGGGGTGACAAGATCCTGCTGGGGAAATCCAACGGCCAGGTGGTGTTATTCGACGCCAAGACGTTTGAAACCAAAGAAACTCTGGAGCCAGAAAAGGAGTCCCGTGTGGCCTTCGCAACCGCCTCCGCCAATGGCCAATGGATTGCCGTGCTGTTTGCGAATCGGCGGCTGTGGTTGTTCAACGTTGCGGAAGGAAAACTGGAACTGGCGAGGGTCACCGGTCAGCGAGACATCTCCGCCGTCGTGTTCGCGGGCGAAGACCGCCTGTTGGTTGCGGACCGGACCAATCGCGTGATCGAGTATTCGCCGCAGGATATGGCTGTTGCCCGCCGACTTTCGCCGGCCATGTCCCTTTATGATCAGGCCTTCCGCTACGGCATCATGCCGATCTACACCGTTTGCCCCAAGCCGGGCGAATTCTACAAGACGGTTACCTATCTCCTTTCCGACGCCAAAAAGAAAAAGGAAGGCGATGCTCCCCCAGCCGACGAAGGGAGTGCCGAGGGGGATGCTTCCCCGCGCACTGAAAGTCATCCTTGGAGCCCCGTTTGGAGCAGCGCAATCTTCATGGCCGTCATGCTCGCAATCGGGTGCGCGTATATGCAGTGGCAGGAGTTCTAGGCGGCAGAATTCACGACGGTTATCATAGGTACATGTTATTTCATCGCTTCACGGAGGTTTCCATGTCTCGCTTGTATTCCACGATTGTCCTTCCCGTCGCTCTACTGGCAGCTCTTTGTTTTGCCGGCTGCGGACCGGCAGCCAACAAGGGAGAGAAAGGGAATGGCAAAGCCGGGGACCATGACCATGCTCACGAGCATGGACATGCTGAAGAAGGCCCCCACCATGGGCACCTGGTCGAACTCGCCGAGCCGGGGCAGCCGGTGAAGGAGGAGTTTCATGTGGAGTGGGACCACGAAGAAAGTGGCAAAGTGACCGTCTGGATTTTGGATGGAACGGCCAAGAAGACGGTTCCAATCGCTGCGGAAAACGTCGTCATCGAAGTGACTGCCGGGGGCAAAACCGACACGTTTGAACTCCCTGCGCTGGACCGGACCACCGGCGATAAGGCCACCGCGTTCAAGTTCGAAACGACCAGCAAGGAACTGCTGGGAAAACTCGAAACCGTGGGAGATGCCGTCGCCGCGAAGATCGTCGTCGACGTGAACGGCAAGCCCTACGAAGGAAAGTTTGAGAAGCACGCCGAGCACGACCACGCCGGCCACAAGCATTAAATGAAAACAGAATTCTCAAATCTCAAACAAATTGGAATTGAGGAATGGCGAATTACGCAGCTTGGTATTTCCTGTTTCCTGATTTTAGTTTCCTTGATTCAATATTGTTTGAGATTTGAGATTTCCCAGTTTTTCCGCCCCCCTACGGCAGGTTCACCACTTGCCCATCTTGCCGGTCGCTAAGCAGCCGTAGCGTCTGCACGGGCATCGTTTTGGGGAGCGCACGCACCGAGCCGTCGCCAAAGGCGACGTTGACCATGGTCGGGTTGGGGCTGTCAAACGGCTTGGAGGGGTCCCAGGCGACCGGCTGAGCCCAGCTTTCCATGGTGTTCCCGCTGCCGACTTCCAACGCCATGATGGTATTGCTCAGTCCATCCAAAATATTGCCCATCGTATTCTTGCCGGTATCGGAAAGCATCGCGCTGGGCCCGCCGATCAGCATGTAATCACTGTGGCCCGGGCGGGTATCGGTGGAAGCAGGATTTGCCAGCATCGCGATGGTCGTGCGAGAAATGGCGATGTTCGCCGGATCGTCCCAGGCTTTCGACCTGTCAAACTGCTGGTAGAGATTGCCCTGCTCCAGAAACGGCAGCAGTAGCACGAATCCCGAGTAGAGAGGCTTGCCGCTCGCATCCTTGACGATTGCCGGCGGCAACTCGCCGTAGGCGTCGTGGTACGTATGGATGGCGATACCAAGCTGCTTGAGGTTGTTCTGCGAGTTCGCTCGCTGCGCAGCAACTCGAGCGCCGCCGACCACCGAATAGCTCCCCACCGCAATGATGCCGCCGCAAACCAGAACTCCCACCACCAGCACCCCAGCAATGACCATCAGCACCGTTCCCGCACCCCCGCCCGAACTTTGCGTGGCAGGGGCTCCATAAACGGGCGCTGCGGAAAACGGCACCGTGACACTCTTTCCGCAGCCCGCGCACGGCCCGGACTGGCCGGCATACTGATCCGCCACCGTGGTTTGCTTGCTGCAATACGGGCAGGCAAATTGAATAGGCATGTTTGGTTCCTCAAGGTCGCGTACTTAACTCACACTTCCTGAACAGACGGAATTCGCTTCTGCGTCCGTTGCTCACCTAAAAATCCTCGATCGGCAGCCCGTCTTTCTTTTCGACCATGCGGCGGAGCATTTCTGGATCAATGTTTTGGTCGAGCGAACGGACGCTGCCGTCCGCAAAGCCAACGATGACGATCCTGGGATGATTGCCATTCAGCGGTTTGGAAATATCCCAGGTGTTCGGTGCCGCCCAACTGGCGTTTCCCTTGACCTCCATGAGAATGATCGTATTACTGGTGCCGTCATGAATCTCACTCATCCTGTGCCGTACGCCCGGAGCATCTTCCAGGATGCTTCCTTTGCCGCTAATCAACAGATAATCCGTCCGCCCCGGTGTTGTGTTCGCATTGGACGGGTCCATGAACGTGGGGATGCTCATGCTGGAGAACGGCTGGTTTTCCGGGCTATCCCAGGCTTTGTCTTTATTAAAGCGGTCATAGAGTGGCTGCTGCTCAATGTACGGCAGCAGGCAGACCATACCGCTATACAGTGGCCTGCCATCCTTATCTTTCACCACGGCGGGGGGGAAGGCGTTATGGACATCATGGTAGGTTTGCAACCCAATCAAAATCTGTTTCATGTTGTTGTTCGACTGTGCCCGCCGAGCTGCTTCCCGGGCCCCTTGCACTGCGGGAAGCAAAAGAGCCGCCAGAATGCCGCCGCAAACGACGAGAACTCCCACGGAGATCAGCAAGATCATGCCGATGCCGATACCGACTCCCGCAGCTGTCGCGCCAGTACCCCCTTGATACGCTGGGTAGGACGGATACGCCCCTCCCCCAGCCGCGAATGGCACGGTGATCGGCTTGCCGCACCCGGCACAGGGGCCGGATTGACCTGCATACTGATCCGCCACGGTGGTCTGTTTCCCGCACGCGGGGCAAGAGAATTGAATCGGCATGTTCAGTTCCTGGATGGTTTGAAGTACCTCATAGCCTGCACACTCCGTATGCCGGCGTTCCACACACGGAGTGTGCGGACGACGAACCTGTGTTTAAAAGTCGCCTGGCGTCTGGCCGTCATTTCGTTCCACCAGGCGGCGCAGCGTCTCGGGGTCGATTTTTTTGCTGAGTGCATGCACACTTCCATCGGCAAAAACGGCCTGGACCACTCCGGGGTGACTGCCGTCAAAGGGTTTGGAAATGTCCCAAGTGTTGGGAGCCGCCCAACTCGCGTTTCCTTTGACCTCAATCACCAGCATGGTGTTGCTGACGCCGTCCGTAATCGTGTTCAAGCTATGCTTCATGCCGGGAATATCCTCAAAAATACTGTTCTTTCCCGTGACGAACAGGTAGTCGGTCCGCCCGGAGGTATTGCTGGGGTTGGAAGGGTCCATGAAGACGGCCACATTCATGTTGGAAAGGGGAAGATTTTCCGGGGAGTCCCAAGCCTTGTCTTTGTCGAACTGCTGAAACAGCGATTGCTGTTCGAGCATCGGCAGCAACAGGACCATGCCGCTGTACAGCGGCTTTCCGTTGGTGTCTTTAACAACTGCGGGGGGAAATTCCTTATACATATCGTGGTAAAGATGCATGGCCAGCCCGATTTGCTTGAGGTTGTTAGCCGCCTGCATTCTTCGAGCCGCTTCGCGAGCTTGCTGCACCGCTGGGAGCAAAAGAGCCACCAGAATGCCGCCGCAGACGACTAAGGCGCCAAACGAAATCAACAGAATCATGCCAATCCCGATGCCGACTCCCGCCGCTGCCGCGCCGGACCCACCGCCTTGATAGGCCGGGTATGCTCCTCCCCCGGCCGCGAACGGAATGGTGACCGGCTTGCCGCACCCGGCGCAAGGGCCGGATTGCCCGGCAAATTGATCCGCGACAGTGGTCTGCTTCCCGCAGGCGGGACAGGCAAATTGAATCGGCATGGGTTAATTTGGGTCAAAGTAAAGTTCTTGAGACTCTATGGTTATAGCCAGGAGGGATAAGAGCTTCCATTCCCGATAGAGGGATTCGTTTTTCGCGACGAATTATTGGACCGGCGGCGGAACGGTACAATGAACCTGAACGCCAGGCTTTTTGCAGGATCGCAATGTGAATCAATTCCCCCAAATGACGCCCCAGAACGCCAGTTCCGACCTTGCCACTTTACTCTGCGCCCTGCGTGCGGAGCAGGCTCAAATTCTACTGGGAGGTGGTCAGGCCGCCATCGACCGGCAGCTTTCCAAGGGTCGCCTGACGGCGCGGGAGCGGATTGAAAAACTCATCGACCCCGGCACCACGCCGCTCGAAATCAATCTTTGGGCCGCGTATGGCATGTACGAGCAGTGGGGAGGAGCCCCGAGTGCCGGCGTCGTGACGACGATTGGAACCGTCTGCGGCCGGCGGTACATGATTGTGGCCAACGATGCCACGGTGAAAGCGGGGGCGTTCTTTCCCGCCACGGCGAAAAAAGTGCTCCGGGCACAGCGCATCGCCTTCGCCAATCGGCTGCCGCTGATTTATCTGGTGGACTCCGCCGGCATCTTCCTGCCGCTGCAAGAAGATGTTTTTCCGGATGAAGACGACTTCGGCCGCATCTTTCGCAACAACGCCGTTCTTTCCGCCGCGGGAATCGGCCAGATTGCTGCCATCATGGGAAACTGCGTGGCCGGTGGCGGCTATCTGCCTGTGCTCTGCGACAAGTTGCTGATGACGGAAGGCTCGGGACTCTATTTAGCGGGGCCGGCGCTTGTGAAGAGCGCCATCGGGCAGGAAGTCTCCAGCGAGGAACTCGGCGGTGCCGAGATGCATGCCGCCATCAGTGGCACGATCGACTATCACGAGAAAGACGACGATTCGTGTATTGAACGGATTCGACGGCTCGTCGGCACTCATCGGGCCGATGACCCTCATCCGCCGCATCCCTTCGTCCGCCATGTTTCGGTCGAACCCGCCCGCCCCGGCAGCGCTCTCGAAACCCTTATCGTTGCTGACCCTCGCAGCAGCTACGAAGTGCGGGACGTCTTAAGCTGTCTCGTCGATGCCGGTTCGTTCGACGAGTACAAGGCGGAATACGGTCAGACCCTCGTTTGCGGCACCGCCCGTCTCGGCGGATTTCCCGTCGGCATTGTGGCGAACCAGCGGCACCGGATCAAAACGGCCCGCGGCGAATATCAATTCGGCGGCGTCATCTACGTCGACTCCGCAGACAAAGCCGCCCGCTTTGTGATGAATTGCAACCAAGACTGGCTCCCCATTTTGTTCCTGCAGGACGTCAATGGCTTTATGGTCGGGCGAGACAGCGAGCGGGCTGGCATCATTAAAGCCGGGGCCAAACTCGTCAGCGCGGTCAGCAACAGCCGTGTCCCCAAGATCACGCTCCTCACCGGCGGCAGCTACGGGGCGGGAAATTACGCCCTCTGCGGCAAGGCTTTTGACCCCCGCTTCATCTTCGCCTGGCCCACGGCCCGCTGCGCGGTGATGGGTCCCGGTCAGGCGACCAATACGTTGCTCGACGTCATGGTCGCCAGCCTGAAAAAGCAGGGGCAGCAAATCGATGCCGCCGAACTCGAGCAGCTTCGCGAAAAAGTCGCCGGTGACTACGAGCGTCAGACCGACGTCCGCTACGCCGCCGCCCGCGGCTGGGTCGACGCCATCCTCGAGCCGGCCACGACACGCGAGACTCTTATCGACACGCTCTCTCTTGTTACCCGCTTTGCCAGCGACGAACCGTTTCGCGTTGGGGTCTATCAGGTCTGAACTTCGAAGGCATTTTTTGCCGGCTGCTGCTTCGAGCCTAGCGCCGTTGGGCTTTGGTTCGACCCGCGTCCATGTCTTCGTCGGTAACAGGAATGGGCACGACCTTGTGAGCCGACTTTTTGTCGGCAACATGCAACACATCCCGGCAGTAGTCGTGGCAGTTGATGCAAGTCGTGATCGAATTCATGTACGTGTAGGCGGAGCCGTCCAGGTTCTTTTCTTCCGCCAGCAGGATCAGTTTTTTGGCGGTGCGGCGCAGTTCGGAGCGATAATGGGCATAAACCTGGTCATCGCTAGCATGCCACTGGGATGCATCGCAGACTTTGGTCAACTCCAGCGCCCCTTTGCCAATCAGGTCGAAGTCTTTGGACATCAAACCTTCAACCACTTTTTGCGAGCTGGCCAACTTGGCTCGCATTAAGGCTGCCAACTCGTCTTCACTGCGCGGTGGTGACACAGGTTGCACAGGTGCAATGGGTGCTTGCGCCCACGCGAGCACAGCCAAAGCAGTGGTGAGAATTCCCATAGCGCCTAGAATCTTCAGCTTCGACATGACATGGCCCTCTGCCTGGTAGTTCCCCCGGAAAGTTTTTCTTCTTTTCGGTTGGCAACGACCACTCGCTGCAGGCAATGTCGAACATCCACTCAATGCAGCACGGGGCAGACATCGAACCACTCGCGCCCTTGCTTTTGCATCCACTCATTGCAGTCAGCCGGGCCCCAGTCGCCGAGAGGGTAAGTCCCTAGCGGCGGGGCGGCGGAGCTTTGCCAGGCGGCGATGATGGGGTCGATGATGGACCAGGCGACTTCCACTTCGTCGTGGCGGGCGAACAGGCTGGCGTCGCCGTTGAGGGCATCGAGCAGCAGCCGCTGGTAGGCGTCGGGTAATTCCCCCGTGTATTCGCGGCTGAAGCTGAAATCGAGATCAGTCAGGCGGAGCTTCATCCCCGCGTCGGGGACCTTGGTCTGAAAGTGAAGCTGAATTCCTTCCGCCGGCTGGATTTGAATGACGAGGCGATTGCTGTCCATGTGGTCGCGGACGCCGTCGGCAAACATCAAGTGGGGCGGCTCACGAAACTGGATGACAATCTGCGTGGTGCGACAGCTCATCGCTTTGCCGGAGCGAAGATAAAACGGCACGCCGTTCCAGCGCCAGTTGTCCACATGTAGTCGAAGTGCCGCAAAAGTGGCGGTCTGACTGCCGGGAGAAACGTCTTTCGCCTGGAGGTAGCCTGCGTATTGGCCGCGCACGGATTGCTGGGCAAAGTCCGCTCCCTCCATCGGCCGCACCGCCCGCAGCACCTTCACCTTTTCATCCCGCACATAGTCCGCCTGGAAGCGGACCGGGGCCTCCATCGCCGTGATCATCATCAGCTGCAGCAGGTGGTTCTGGAACATGTCCCGCAGCACGCCCGCATGGTCGTAGTATCCCCCGCGGCTGCCGACTTCCACGTCCTCGGCCACGGTGATTTGCACATGGTCGATGTAGTTGCGGTTCCAGATCGGCTCGAAGATGGTGTTGGCGAATCGCAGCACCAGCAGGTTTTGCACCGTCTCCTTGCCCAGGTAATGGTCAATGCGATAAACCTGCTGCTCGCGAAAGAACTCGTGGACCTCCTGGTTGAGAGTCTTGGCCGAATCGAGGTCCGTCCCAAATGGCTTCTCGATAATCAGCCGCCGCACGCCCTTGCTCTCATCGGCCAGCCCTGCCTTGCCTAGCTGGGCCGCGGCGGGGCCATAGAGCGAGGGCATCGTCGCCAAATAGTACAGCCGCGTGCTGGGCTGATCTTTCTCCAGTTCGGATAAAAATCTTCCCAGAGCGGCAATATCTCCTTCGTTGCTGATGTCCCCCGGCTGATAAAAGATGTTCGCGGCGAATTCCTGCCACTTCGCTTCGTCGAACTGCTTGCCGGCGAACTTCTTGGTCGATTCCGTCAAGTCCTTGCGCCAGTCGTCGCTCGAATACTTCGTCCGCGCCACCCCAACGACCCGCGTCTCCTGCGGCAGCCGCCCTTTTTTGAAGAGCAGGTAGAGCGCAGGAATCAGCTTGCGGCTGGTAAGGTCGCCGGAAGCGCCGAAGATGATGATCGTGTGGGGCATCGGAAATGACGAAGCTCGAATGACGAATGACGAATGACGAACGAAAGAGAGAATTCTACCTTTTCTGCCTTTCCTTCGTCATTCGTCATTCGAATTTCGTCGTTCAGAGTTCCCGCCGCCCCGCCTAAAATCTCATGGAAGTGAATCCGCCGTCCACATACATATCCTCCCCGGTGATAAACGAGCCCGCCTTGCGTGACAGCAGCAGCAGGGCTGCGCCAACGAGCTCGTGCGGCTCGCCAAAGCGTTTGACCGGGGTTTGCTGCATGATGTTGGCGACCCGTTCCTGGTCGAGGATTTTGCGGTTCTGCTCCGCGGGGAAAAAGCCGGGGCAGAGGACGTTGACGCGGACGTTTTTCGGAGCGTATTCGCGAGCCAGGTTCTTCGTCAGGTTGACGACCGCCGCTTTGGAGGCGGAATAGGCGAAAACGCGGCTGAGCGGGATGTGAGCCGTCACGCTGCCTATGTTGAGGATGGAGCCGCCGGTGCTCTGCGAAGCCATCACATGGGCAAACGCTTGGCAGCCGAGATGCGTCGTCAGCAGGCTGCTGTTGACGACCTTGTGCCATTCGTCGTCGGGAATCTTCTCATACGGCGTCGCCGCATTCACCCCCGCCCCGTTGATCAGGCAATCCACTTGCCCAAACTGCCGCAGCACCTGCTCCTTGAGCTGTGTGACCGATTCGCGGTTGTCCGCCTCGACGCTCAGAAAAACCGCCTTGCCGCCGAGCGCCTCAATCGCGGCCACTCTCTCGGCACCACGCTCCTGCGAACGCCCGGCGACAACAACCGTCGCCCCCGCCTGCGCCAGCCCATCGCAGAGCGCCCCGCCGAGGACGCCCGTGCCGCCGATGACGACGGCGATTTGGCCGTCGAAGCCGAAGAGGGATGCCAGATATTGCTTTGAGTCCATTTTAGAAATCAGAATTGGAGGAGGTGAACCACGGATGCCACGGATGAACACGGATAAGAGTACTGTATCCTTGCAATCAGTGTTATCCGTGGTAGAACGCCCCCGAAGATCACGAGCCGACTTCGGTTTGACGGGGGAATTGGCGGCGCGTACTATATGGAGGATTCTGGATAAACAATGGTTAGCCAAATCCCCACTCCATGAGCGATTCCGAGCCGAGCCCAGAGGAGATTGAGCGACAGAAGCAGTGGTTCGATGGATACGTGCATGCGATCGAGCATCGTTCCATCGTTCTTCCGCGGGTCGAAAGAGTTTCGTATCGCTGTCCGTGTTGCGGATGTCGGACGTTGGGCGAGCGAGGCGGCTTTGATATTTGTCCGGTATGCTTTTGGGAGGACGACGGCCAGGATGACTCTGACGCCGATACCGTCAGAGGCGGCCCGAATGGTTCGTTGAGCTTGACTCAGGCTCGCCAGAATTTCAGAGAATTCGGAGCCTGCGACCGCAAGTCGTTAGAGCACGTTCGCAATCCGAAACCCGAAGAGATGCGGGAGACCTGCATTGACGGCAGCAAGGGGCTAACAAAAGCTCCAGAAACTGAATCTGGCAACTAAGCTCGGGTGCTCACGGGAACTAGAGACGATGCAGGATGGAACCAAGAGTGTGACGCGACTATAATGAAGGCCTCGGAAGACTTAGCTATGAGCACCTCCCCTTCTCTGACATTGCCCGCCCCCGCCTTGGACCGCAGCACCGCTGACGGCAAGTGGCAGCGTGAATACCAGGCGTTTTTGCGCCTCAAGGCTCCGCTCTTGACAACGCATGCCGGCCAGTACGTTGTGGTGCATGACGGGGCCGTCGTTGATAGCGGCCCTGACGATGTCGCCCTGGCCTTGCGATTCTTCTCACAGCATGGGAATGTGACCGTCCACATTGGCCTCGTCACCGATGGGCCGGAAGCAGTCGCTCGGATTCCCCACTACCGGCAGCAGGGATCCGGAGACGAAGCGTGATTCGCTACCGTTACAACACTCAGCTTCAGCCTCCTGCCCCATTCGTCCATCTCCTGCTCCGCAATCCCGCGAACGGCAACGAATTGGCCGCCGTGCCGGCCCAAATCGACACTGCCGCCGATCTCACCGTCCTGCCCCAATCGCTCATCAAGAACTTGGGATTGGCCCAGATCGGAACTTTGTTGATCGGCGGTCTGGGTGGAATTACCTATACTCTTCCAACCTATGTCGTGTTGATTGGCATCCACGATCTGGTCCCGCAGGCGATCAAGATTGTCGCCAGTGCCGAGGAAGAGTGGCCACTTCTGGGCCGGGATCTTTTGAATTCCGTCCGCCTGACGCTCGATGGTCCGCAATCCGTCCTGGAAATCGGCTAGGAATTGGTCCTTGTCGTTGAGAACGCGTCACGCCGCCTCGTGGCCAATGGATAAATGCTTTCTCTGGCCCGTTGAAATAGGAACCCGACTTACAATAGTCAATCATGAAATCTGCCACTACCCATCCTCAATCGCAGCCACAAAAACCCGCCCCCAACCCCATGAAGCCTTGGCGGGTCTGGATTCCGCTGCTGCTGTTGCCGTTGATGATTCTGGCTCGATTCGTTCCTGGCCTGATCAAAGACCCTCCGGCGAACATTTGGATGGTCGGCGCATTCGGGCCGGTTCTGGTGAGTCTGGTGATCTTGCTCTGGTTTTGCGCCGTGAGCCGGGCCCGCTGGTGGGAGCGACTCTTGGGGGCGATTTGCCTCGTGCTGATACCGGCAATCGTGCTGACACTCGGCGATGTCACTTTCCGAGACCTGCCGCCCTTGATGGTGATGACCATTCCGCTGACGGTCAGCGGATTCGCCTTGGGCGCCTTGGCGTTTGGTTGGACGCTGCGCAAGTATCGTTTGTGGTATTCCCTGGCGATCGCAGCACTTCTCGGCAGCACTTGTGCTCTCCTCAAGACCGACGGTGTCTGGGGGAATTTTCAATTCGGTCTTTCCTGGCGCTGGGACGAAACGGCTGAGGATCGATTCCTGGCGGAGCGGAGCCAAGCCAAACCGCCGAAGAAGGAACCCGTTGACGCCGCCGCCGTCCAGGCGTTCTCGCATCCGGAGTGGCCAGGGTTGCGCGGCGTCAAATTCGATGGCATCCAACGCGGATTGCGATTCAGCGACGATTGGCAGACGAATCCGCCGAAAGAATGGTGGCGGATTGCGGTGGGGCCGGCCTGGAGCTCGTTCGCTGTGGCCGGTCCGTTCCTGGTGACGCAGGAGCAACGGGGCGAATCGGAAGCGGTTGTCTGCTATGACGCGGAGACGGGGAAAGAAGTTTGGGCCCATTCCGAGCCGGGGCGATTCTTTGACTCGCTCGGCGGGCTGGGTCCCCGTGGGACACCGAAGATTCACGAAGGATTTGTCTATGCCTTGGGAGCCGAGGGCATCCTGATGAAGCTCGACCCGAAAAACGGCGAGGCCGTTTGGAAAGCTAACTTATGCGACGTCGCCAAAATCATCCCTCCGATGTGGGGCTTCAGTTCCTCCCCCTTGGTTTATGGGGGCAACGTGATCGTCTTTGCAGGGAGTGAGCGGGCCAAGGAAGGGGCCATTTTTGCCTTCAATGCGGAGAACGGCAAAGTGGCCTGGTCGAAACCCGCCGGCAAGATGTCTTATGCGTCTGTGCAGGCGATCGACGTTCTCGGGACGACTTACCTCGCATTGCTCTCGGAGCTGGGCCTGCATCTTTACAAGCCAGATTCGGGCGAAGTGGTGCTCGACTACAAATGGCCGCACGGCGGCTATCGGGCTTTGCAGCCGCAAGTCGTTGATGGGGACAAGATCGTCATTCCGACGGGGCCCGGCTCAGGAACGCGGATGGTTCGAGCATCAATGAAGGACAACAAGCTGCAGTTGGAAGAAGCATGGACGTCGCTCGACATGAAGCCGGACTACAACGACATTCTGGTCCATAAGGGCCATATCTATGGCTTCGATAACAACATTTTCGGCTGCATCTGCCTCGAAGATGGCCAACGAAAATGGAAAGGGGGCCGCTATGAAAAAGGGCAGGCGATTCTGCTCGCTGATTCGGATCTCATCCTCGTCGTGAGCGAGCGCGGCGAACTCGTGCTCTTGCGAGCGACACCAGATAAGCTGCAAGAGCTCGCCAAGATTCCCGCGATGAAAGGGAAGACTTGGAACCATCCTGTCGTCGTGGGAAACAGGCTCTACGTTCGCAACGCGGAAGAGGCGATCTGCTATGAGCTCGCCACCGTTGAGAAAAGGGACGAATGATGACCGTGGCCCTAGAGTCTTTGGCATCCCACGCTCTCCATTTGCTAAAATCGTCGCAGCCAAAGACTCCCGACCCCCTGACGTCGCGCCGCTAGGAGAGCCACCATGCCCCGACGACTTCGCTTTGCTCAGGCTGGATACGTTTTCCATGTCCTCAATCGCGGTGCGGGACGACAGACCCTGTTTGAAACGAATCGAGACTACGACGCCTTTGTAAGCCTTCTCGAACAGGCCAAACGCCGGGTGGAAATGCGCGTCCTCGCCTACTGCCTGATGCCGACTCACTGGCACCTGGTGCTGTGGCCCGAAAACGACGACGCTCTCTCGGAATACATGCACTGGCTCACCGTGACGCATACTCAGCGCTGGCATGCCCGGCGCGGGACTGCGGGGACCGGCCCTGTCTATCAGGGACGATTCAAATCGTTCCCTGTCCAGGAAGACGAACACTTTCTCGCCGTCTGCCGCTACATGGAGCGAAACGCCTTGCGGGCGAATCTCTGCACCTGTGCCGAACTTTGGAAATGGAGCAGCGCGTGGAACGGCGGGACTTCGCCAGTCTCGCTGAGTCCATGGCCCGTGCCCAAAACGACCGAGTGGCTGGCATTCGTGAATGAGCCTCAGTCGGAGACAGAGCTGGCGGAGATACGTCACAGCGTACAACACGGCCGGCCTTATGGCGGGCAGGACTGGGTGCGAACGACCGCTCGCACGCTGGGGCTGGAGCGAACGCTACGCGGACGCGGAAATCCGGGACGGATGGATTAGCTGTAGTCCGGGGTCGGGAGTCATTAGCGCGAGGAATTGTTCAACACGGACACGCGCTGCCGCTAATGACTCCCGACCCCCTGGGGTGGCGATGACAAAACTTCCGCTATTGGAAAAAGACGCTGGATCTGGTTCTTGGGGACAGACACCGTTCTCGGACGCGACGTCAGGGGGTCGGGAGTCTTTGGCGGCAGACGTTTTTTCGTATGGAATGTCCGTGACGCCAAAGACTCCCGACCCCGACGATTAGCCACGAAAGAATTTCTGAAAATCCGCGCGGCGGGGCTTGAATGTGCCAACCGGCGTTTGTACACTTATGTACACTTATCGGGCGGAGGGCTCCAAGCCCTCACCCGGCCTCTTCCGAGGCGAAAGGGATGTCGGCAGCACACTTTGGAGGGGGACGAGCACCCCTGGTGTTGAATTGGAGGAGCGCCAATTCATCACGGACCCCGTTTTTCCATACCGTGGGGGGTGATGAATCGGGGGGGTGTGAATTCAACAGGCAGGGCGGAGGTGGAGGTTCAGAAAACGAATGACGAAATTCGAATGGCGAATGGAAGAGCGTCCTGCATTCGGAATTCGAATTTCGTCATTCACCTCGATCTTTGACAATTTGGTAGTAATAGAAAAATAGTTGCCGTTAAGGTGCTGTTTGATTCCGCACTTGCGCTTGAAATAACGATTATATTTTCAGGCGAGAGGGGAGTATCGGAGTCGCGAGCGCTGTATCGCACTTACGCCGATGGCTCGTGCTGGAACAGTAGTTCACGTAACGAGTTCCGTCAAAGTGAATCGACGTAAGTCTCGCAGTGACAACTCGCGAAACCGGTATCAGAAAGCACCTATCCAGGGGGGCGGAGGCGGTTATAGTCCCGAATGGATGGCGGAAGCGGCGGAGTCGATTTAGGGAAAGTGTGACCCCGAACTGGACGCCGCATACCGCGAAGCGGTTACCTAGCGCAGCCCAGGGTCGCGAGTCTTCGAGCGCACCCTGGGTCCAGGCGGCGAACTCCGAAGTGAACCGCGAAGCGGTTACCTAGGCGACCCATGGGGGCCAGAAAGTTGCTTCATCGTGTGATGACACCAGCCTGACGCGCAAGCGAAGGACAGGCCGGAGTCGCCACGAGGGCCGCGCTT
>CAYUJE010000035.1:0-27653 GCA_964444865.1 uncultured Pirellulaceae bacterium
GAGGGGAACACCGGCCTGATGCGGGCGGTGGATAAGTACGAGTATCGCCGCGGCTTCAAGTTCAGCACGTATGCCACGTGGTGGATTCGCCAGGCGATCACGCGCGCCATCGCCGACCAGGCGCGGACCATCCGCATCCCGGTCCACATGATCGATGTCCTCAGCAAGCTGCGCAATATTCAGAAGAGGCTCTTGCAAGATTTGGGACGGGAGCCGACAACTGAAGAAGTAGCCTCGCAGATCGACCTGCCGCTGGAGGAGGTCCGCCGGGTCATGGATATCGGCCGCCACCCGGTCAGTCTCGACCGCCCGGTGGGGGAGAGCGAGGACTGCAGCTTCGGCGAGTTCCTGGAGGATCACTCCAGCGATAACCCGGTCCACTGTGCCAACAATGTCATTCTGCGGCAGAAAATCGACGGCCTGCTCAAGACCCTCACTTGGCGGGAGCGGGAGATCATTCGTCTCCGCTACGGCCTGTGCGACGGCTACACCTACACGCTGGAGGAAGTCGGCCGCATCTTCAAGGTCACCCGCGAACGGGTGCGGCAGATCGAAGCCAAAGCCGTCCGCAAGCTGCAGCACCCCATCCGATCGCAGCACCTGGAAGGCTTCCTGCGGCACTTGCCGGCCGAGGCCGCATAGAAGTGAGGCGTCCGCGTTCCCACGCTCTGCGTGGGAACGCACGTCCCGGACGCTCCGCGTCCAGTTGCTTCGGCAGCCGCGGAGCGGCAAGACATGGTGTTCCCACGCAGAGCGTGGGAACAAGATTTTTCTAAAATCTCAAGCCGCTGGCTCTCGGGCCAGCGGCTTTTTTTGTTAAGATACGTCTATGGCAGCTCTCACTGACTCTCTCCGTACCCTCCACCGCATTCATGGACAGCTTCACGACTTGCAGGAACGCCTGCAACGGGGGCCTCGGCAAACGAAGATTGCCGAAACGGCCGTGAAGAAATCCGAGGGTGAATTGGCCGCGGCCAAGGATACTCACCGGCAAGCCAAGATGGCGTCCGACGAAAAACACCTGCAGCTCAAGCAGCGCGAAGCCCGGCTGCACGATTTGCAGGGAAAGCTGAACGCCGCGAACAATAACAAGGAATATCAGCTCCTGAAGGACCAAATTGCCGCTGACAGACAGGCCAACAGTGTGCTGGCGGATGAGATTCTGGAATCGATGGAGCGGATCGACCAATTACAAGCCGCCATCAAGGTCGCGGAAGAGAATCTGGCCAAGACCAAGGAAGAATTCAATAAAGTCCGCAAACGGATGGAAGAGCAGCAGCAGGGGCTGGAATCGGAACTGGCCCGTGTGCAGGGGGAACTCAATGCCGCCGAAGCCCTCGTCCCTGAAACCTTTCGGGACGACTATCTCCGCCTGGCCCGCGCCATGGGTGCCGATTGCATGGCCCCCATCGATGGCGAAAGCTGCGGCGGCTGCTTCACCATCATGTCCCCACAAGTTCACGATCTGATCCGCCGCGACAAGCCGGTCTTCTGCAAGAGCTGCGGGCGGCTGGTTTATCTGCCGGAGTAAGGTCGCGTGATGGGCCTGCCAGTCGACCTTGCACGCGAAAACAGCGGCCTACCGCCTGCCGTGATTGAGATTCGTCGCGCAACTGAGTAGGCTTTTCCCATTGCCGACGTTCTGTCCCTCTCACGGCCAATTCGCGGCTTAGGGATTATTGTGAACCCATTTCCGGGTACCTTGGTCCCTCCCTTGTGGTTCCATTTCCCATCTCGGCGAGTACACCCTTGGACATCTCCGTTGAAACATCGTTCGCCAACGTTGCCCCAGATGACTTCGTCAACAGCGAGACAATCGCCAGCCGCCTGGAGCAAATCCAGCGACTATACGACGAAGGTATGTACGTGCAGGCTTATGAAGTAGGCAAGCCTTGGGGAAAACTCACGGACTGGCCGGGGACCGACGGAAAAATTCTTGCGGCGCGTCTGGCCGTGAATCTGGGTTCTTCGTCGCTGAGCAACTGGCTGGTTCGCTGTGCGTATCGGGCAAGTCCTGAACATGACGAAGCACGCTACTTCTATGGCAACTATCTGGCTCGCCATGGCGGCTGGTGGAAGACCTGGCGCTGGCTTCGTCGTCAGCCGGAAATGTCCGCCAGCACATCCGACGATATTCGGTCTTCTTGGTACGCATTGCATGGGGAAGTGACTGGATTTCTGCGGGATTTTTCCACGGCGGATACCTGGCTGCGAAAGGCAGAAGCAGCCGGGCCGAATAATCCGTGGGTCAAAGTCTGCCGGGCGGGAGTGCTGGAATATCAAGACCGTTATGACGATGCCGAGGCAGAGGCGCGTGCGGCTCTGGCCATGCGTCCGTGGTATCGGCCCGCCGTGCAGTCGCTTGGCCACCTGCTGACGCTGCAAGGCAAGGATCACGAGGCATTGGAGTTTCTCAGCGAAGCCTCCTCGCGACTGGAAAGCTATGCCGTCACCGGGCAATTGCTGGCGATGCAAATCGAACTCAAGGACTATGCGGGAGCCAAGGCTTCGCTCGACCGAATCGATTTGCTCTCACCGCTCAAGGAAAAGCGAGCCCGCAAATGGTTCTCCGCGCGCTACAGTGAGGTCGCGTATTTCTTGGGAGATATCGAAGGCTCTATTCGACTGGCCGAGGAATCCGACAGCGAGTATTGGAAGGCGGTCGCGGAACGGCTCAAGGACCCTGCCCGGGCGCACCTCAAGGCGGTTACCATCCCCGTCGGCTTTGTGAGGCAGCACCAAATGACGTGCGCCCCCGCCACGCTTTCCGCGCTCAGCCGCTATTGGGACATGCCAGCCGACCATTTGCAGGTGGCGGACGAGATTTGCTACAACGGCACCTCGAACTACAGCGAGCGAAAATGGGCCGAGGAGCATGGCTGGCTCGCGCGGGACTTCTCCATCACCGAGGAGAGCACGATTGCCCTCATTGATCGGGGAATCCCGTTCACGTTTACGACTGTCGACCCCGGCAACTCTCACTTGCAGGCCATCATCGGTTACGACGCTCGGCGGGGAACGCTGGTGACGCGAGATCCATTCTGGCGGAATTCCGGCGAAGGGCTCATGGACAAGATCCTGGAGCGATACCGCCTGCATGGCCCGCGCGGGATGGCCATGGTCCCCAAAGTACAGGCGGAAAGGCTGGCGGATCTCGTTCTTCCCGATGAAAAACTGTGGGATTTGTTGCACAAACTCGATGGAGCGCTGGTCAATCACCGGCGTGTTGATGCGGAAGCCGCCCTGGCGGAAATGCAAACCCAAGATCCGACACATCGCCTGACTTTGGAGGCCCGCCGCCGTCTGGCCATTTACGACGGAAATTCAGCAGACCAGCTCGCGGTCGTCAATGAGCAGGCGGCCCTTTTCCCCGACGACCAGAATCTGCAACTCGAACGACTGTCGCTCATGCGGCATCAGTCGCGGCGTGAAGATCGACTTACCGCCTTCGCGGAGCTTTGCAAGAAGAAGGAGACGCACCCACTCTACTGGCAGCAATATGCCCAGGAACTGCGGCTGGATGCCCGCCGCCACACGGAAGCCATTTGGCTGTTGCGGCGGGCGATTCGCCGCTGGCCGACGGAAGGGGCCAACTACTACATCCTCGCGAACATTTTCTGGGACCAGCGAAAGTTTGAGGAAGCACTCGAACTCTATCGCTTTGCCGCCTGCTTGGGGGACAAGGATGAGCAGTTGGTAATGTCCTATTTCTCGGCGGCTTGCTGGTTCCGGCAGGCCCCCGATGTGCTGCGGTTTCTGCGAGACCGCTTCGAAAGGTTCGGCGGCAAGTCCAGCCAGCCAGCCCGGACGCTCGCCAACGCCTACATGCAGATGGACCTGAATCGCGAGGCCCTCTCCACCGTGGAGGCGGCCATCGGTCTACGGCCCCAGGATGGCGAACTGCTGCTGTTTGCCGCCGACTTGTATGTCGCTTGCAGTCTGGAAAATCGGCCTCGAGCCCTGGAACTACTCGAGCAAGCTCGCGACAAAGCCCCGCGCGGGCAATGGCTCCGAACCTCGGCTCGGCTGGCGAATCTTGTCGGCGAGCATCAAGAATCGCTATCGCTCTGGCAGGAAGTGCTAGCCTTCTCGCCACTGGCTCTCGATGCGCACTCCGCCGTCACGCGGCTACTGGCGGTGATTCAAGGGCAAGAAGCCGCCCGCGCTCACCTGCGGGCCGCCTGCGACCGTTTCCCTCATTATCATCCGCTCCACGAACTCATGATTGAGTGGCTGCGCGATGAACCGACCAGTGTTCGCGAACCGGTAGTACGGCGACTCGTGGCGATTACTCCCGATGACGGATGGGTGCGTCGGGAACTGGCATTTCTGCTGTGTGATGAGCGGCGGTTTGAAGAGGCATGGCTGGAAGCGGAAATCGCCGGCCGGCTTGATCCAAATAATCAGTCCTACTATCTGCTGAGAGCCAAGCTGTTTCGTGATCAGGGAAACATGTCCCTCGCCAAGGAGGAGCTGCGCAAGGCCATCGTCGATTCGGCGGATAATAACTATGCCATCACGGAATGGATGAACCTGTGCGAGTCGATTGGTGAACGCCGCAAAGTCCTAATGTTCTTCAAGGAAGAGTTGGAACGACAGGTCCTCTTTGGCGACGGCCTGCTCGCGCTCCGCGAACAAGCGAGCAACACTCTGGAGCCTGAGGAACTCCTCAAAGTGCTCCTGGACGCCAAAGAGCAGCGGCCGGACCTGTGGCATGCCTGGTCTTCGCTGATGTTGCAACTGCTCGACATGAATCGCCTGGAGGAGGCTTGGAGCATTGCCCAGGAAGCCAGCGAACGATTTCCCTTGCTGCCAAAACTCTGGTTGGATCGGGCTCTCATTTGCCGCGCTCGGCTGGATTGGACCGGGGAACGGGAGGCCTTGGAGAATGCCTATCGCATCAATCCTTCCTGGGGGACAGCGGTCCGGCAGCTTTGCGAATTCTATGACCAGCAGGGTGAATTTGAAAAGCTGCGCGCACTGCTGGAATTGGCGGTCGCCCGCAATCCGCTCGATGTTTCCAATCTGGGAATGCTCGCGGAGACCCTCTGGCGACTTGGCGAAAAGGAACCAGCGCTCGCTCACGCACAAAAAGCAGTGCAGATGGAACCCGGCTACACACGAGCTTGGGATATGCTGAATTCTTGGGCCGATGAACTCGGGCGGCCTGAAATCGCGTTGGAGACGGTGCAGGAATTGACTGTGAGGCGACCCGGCGAGGCCCGTTCCTGGCTCATGCTGGCACGCATTCTGGATGGCCCGGACCAGCTTCCGCAAATGCTGGAGGCACTCGACAAAGCCCTCGCTTTACAGCCAAGACTCACGGAGGCTTTTGATTACAAGGTACGTGCGCTGGCTGCCGCGGGACGGCTCGAGGAGGCTTTTGCCGCGTGCCGACCAGCTGTCTTTGGCGATTCGATTCCCCTTGAACTGCGTGCTCGCGAATCCTGGCTCGAATCGGAGCGCGGCGACGTGAAAGCCGCCATCTCCAAGATGCGAGCACTGGTTGCCGAAGAGCCCTTCTACTTTTGGGCCTGGTCGCGGCTGTGCGACTGGTATCAGCAAACGGGCAATGCCGATGGCTATTTGGAGTCTGCACAAGCGCTCGTCAAAATCAATCCTCAGTATGAAGTGAGCATGGGTTACCTTGGAGAGGCCCGACTCATCAAGGGAGATCGGGCTGGGGCGCTGGAAGCCTATAAGCGGGCCTTTGAACTGGCTCCTCGGTACGAGTTTGCCGGGCTAAGCCTCTTCGACCTGCAATTGGAGGACGGCAAACTCGCGGAAGCCGCCACCACTTTGGAGACGCTCGATAAATTCGTTTCTGGCCCGCTCGTGGACGCGCGGGGTGCGCAATTGGCGGCCAAACAAGGCGACAAGAAAACAACTCTTCATCGACTGCGTAGCGTATGCTCCAAACCATTCGAGATTCCCTGGCCCGTGGAAGCGGCTGTGGAGGCCGCAGACTCCGCGGGTTGGACGAGTGAAGCCGAAGAGGCCCTGGCATTGTGCCTGGCGCTTCCCAATCCCCCTGCAGTGGTTGGGCGGTGCTGGGTAAAGCTAGGAACCAGGCGAGGCTGGCAGTGCGAAGAGAGACTCCCAGAATTGGTTGAAAAGGGTGACATTGGCCTGGAAGCGACGCACGCCTATCTCAAGGCGATCCTCGAAGCGGGAGAAAAAAGCCGCCTGCGGCGATTCATGGAAACCCACCGCAGCATGCTTGAGGCTCACACCTTTCTGTGGGGTTCCATCGGCTGGGTGCTCACGGCCTTTCGAGATTACCACGGTGCGGCCAATTGGATGATGGACTGGCGAAAGCGAGAGGATGCGCAGCCCTGGATGCTGGTCAATACTGTCGAAGGATTCCGCAACACCAGCCGTGAAGCGATCGCTGCCGAATGCAGTCGCCATGCTTTGACACTCAAGGGGAATGGTCGGCATTTGCACCACTTGTGGCTGGCTGGCGATGCTGCCCTGGAAGGCGACTACAAGTCCGCGAGGGAGCACCTGGAACAAAGCCACGCCGAACCGCTGGACGCGGACTATGAGTTCCTCGAAGTCCTCACGCAAAGCATTGTGGAACTGGGGGAAGTATCCCCGGACGTGCGAAAACGGATCTTTCCGCAGATCCAAACTCGCCTGGATGAAGCGAAAGCAAAATACGCCGCCTATGCCTTGGAACCCGCCCGGCAAAGGATTTACCGCAAAACGCTGCTCGCCCTGGCGAAACTTCGCGGTGGCCCGATGACCTGGATCTGGTACTTGATTCGCTGGTGGAATTCAGTTCCAGCGGCTTGAGACGAATCGGATCGTCATCCTTTGGATACCGCGGCCCGTGCGGCTTCTTTTTACTGCGAGGGGGGGAGCGTTGCGCGATAATCGTCCATTCCTTGCAGGAGATTGTTGAGAAGGGTTCGTAGTTTGGTCAATTTCACCGGCACTTCGAGAAGTTGGTCAGTCCGGCCCAAGCCTTCGATTTCCGTGATGAGTTCGACCGTCGGCTGGACGCCAAAAATCTTTAAACTGGCTTTGAGCGTGTGAGCCGTTCGGTAAACCGCTTGAGCGTTGGAATTCTGGAGACCACTTTCAAGCTCTGCCAGCAAGCCAGGAGTCTCCTGCCGAAAACTATCTATCAGTTCACCAAGCATTTGGAAATCCCCCTCCACCTGCCCCAGAACCTTTGGCCAATTCACCACAGCGGATGTTCCTTCCGTATTGGCAGTGGTTGCAAAGTAAGGGGCAATGGCCTGGTAAAGATCTCGCTGGCGAATCGGTTTGGCGACATAGCCATCCATGCCGGATTCCAGGCATCGTTCGCGGTCCCCTTTCATTGCGCGGGCTGTCATCGCCACGATGGGGATATGCCGATTCGATTTTTGTTCCAGAGCGCGGATGCAAGCGGTGGCTTCCAATCCGTCCATCTCGGGCATCTGCACGTCCATGATAATTAAGTCGAAGGGCTGGCTCTCGTAGGCATGCACGGCTTCGCGGCCATCCTTCGCAACGGTCACCTGGTGCCCCCATTTGCCAAGCAGTGCCATGGCCAGCTTTTGATTCGTAAGGCCATCTTCCGCCAGAAGAATCCGTAAGGACGATATTGGGGGCAGGGGCCTGTCGGATGGTGAGGAGGTCGCCTCGCTCTTCCCATTGCCTGGTGTCAAAGCGTTCTCAATAGCCGCCAGCAATTCCGACTGTTTCACCGGCTTCATGAGATAAGAGGAAACCTCTAATCCTTCCTGAAGGCGGACCTCAGGACCGCTGACCCCGGAACTCAGCACGATGACTGGCAGATCCGTTTCCTCGCTGCGGCAACGAAGTTGTTCTACAAGCGCCCATCCATCCATCGGGGGCATGTGGAGATCGGTCAGGAGCAAGTGGACTGGCTGATGCGATCGCAAACGCTTCTCAAACTCCTCAATCGCATCCGCGGCCGAGGACGCGAGTAGTGGCGACATTCCCCAGGACTGGGTCAATTCCGAGAAAATGCGGCGATTGGTGGCGTTGTCGTCAACGATCAGCACGGTCTTCCCCTGCAGCAGGTCGGGTTGCACATGAATCCGCGGGGGGGCCTGAGACAGACTTCGGGTAAACCACACGGAAAAGGAGAAGGTGCTGCCAGCGCCTGCTTCACTTTTTAGCTCGAGTTCTCCCCCCATAAGTGAGACAAATCGCGAAGATATGGCCAAACCCAGCCCTGTGCCGCCAAAGCGGCGCGTGGTCGAAGTATCGGCTTGCGTAAAGGCATCAAAAATCATCTTCTGCTTTTCCGGAGGAATGCCGATTCCCGTGTCCGATACGGCAAATCGCAGCAGAACTCCGCGCGCTGTTACTTCCTGGCAAGAGACATCGACCAGAACCTCTCCTCGCTCCGTGAACTTGATCGCATTCCCAACCAGATTGATCAAGACCTGTCGCAACCTTACGGGATCACCTGACAACATTTCGGGAACATCAAACTCAATATGGTAGGCCAACTCCAAGCCCTTGCTGTGAGCACGTTGGCCCAGCGACTTCATTGCATCTCCGATCACATCCCAAATGGCAAAATCCACCACTTCGAGTTCCACTTTTCCGGATTCTATTTTGGAAAAATCCAGAATCTCGTCCACGACTTCCAAGAGTGATTCGCTCGATTCCAGGACCATTGTCAGGTATTCACGCTGCACACTGGGAAGATCGGCACCCAATACCAGCTCGGTCATTCCAATGATGGCGTTCATCGGCGTGCGGATTTCGTGGCTCATATTGGCCATGAATTCGCTTTTGGCCATGCTCGCCTTTTCAGCCATTTCTTTGGCAGCGCGCAGTTCCTGCTCCAAGTGGAGAGTCTTGGTAATATCTCGAGCGACGGCATAGATGATTCCGTCTTCAGCGTTGGCGCTCCATTCGAACGTGTGATAGGCGCCCCTTTTATCTCGATAACGATTGCGAAAGTTTTCAACGCTTTTTCCTTCCTGCAGCCGCTGCATTTCCGCCACGGTGGCAGCCCGGTCGTCTTGATGCACAAAGTTAAGAAAGGGCTGCGCGAGCAAATCCGCGGGGGAATAGCCAACAACCTTGGAGAAGGTGGGGTTGACCTTCAGAAAGTAGCCCTTGAGATTGGCAATGCAAAACAGGTCCAAGGCCAGACCGAAAAAGCGGTTGATCTGACTTTCCGCCTTGCGGCGCTGAGCGACCAGCGCGCCGATGAAAAGTGAAGCTGTTAAAAATGTGGCAATCCGCGGAACATCCTCCCAGCCCAGTCCCAAGGCATAAAAGGGGGGCAAGAAGAGATACTCCAGCGATAGCAGAGACAGCAACGCGGAAATAACTCCCGGTCCATATCCTCCGTACCACGAGCTAAAGCCGATGGCCACCAAAAACAAGGGCATTGATATTTGACCTGGCCAATCCGGCTCGACAATTCTTCGATAGGACGCGGCCAGGAGGGCCGCCAAAACAATGCTGCCGGCAGCGATGAGATACCGCAGAATTATGGCGAAATGTCCTTTCACAGGAGACTCCTTAATTGGTGAATGGGGCCGGGGCGAAGACTCGCCATTCGAATTATCCAGACTAGATAGTGTCTGGGCTTCCGTTTCTCCGCAGAGTCGCCCCACGCGATCCAAGTGCCGAGGACGGATGCCGCGTGCGACCAGGTTTTGGTTCCAGGGCGGTTTCGTCAGTCTGCGGCACCAATGATTCCTTGGTGACCGCGGGCATTTCTTGAGCAAATGTGCTGCAATAGCGATTCTTGGCTGCTATGGCAAAAGGACCATGATCCTTGGGACCAAACAGCTATCACGGGTTGATTGGATCGAACTAGGCAAACTGTCAAAACAATTGAATTGACAGTGCGAACCGATTACAGCCCACTAAGTTTCAGCCGATTTATTGCAGGGAGTATCCCGAAGGGATTTTGGCTGAATCTGGGACTTAGATTTGAAGATGTAACAGTCGTTGCTCGCCACGTTTCGCAACTCATGACGAAGTTGTAATTCTCTGTCATCAATGTAACTCTCCCAACCACAAAAGTCAAGAATCGCGGAGAACTCAACTACTTCACGGACTTTCGCGTTGGGCAGAAAAGAGCAGGAGAATAATTGTGTGACGGCAAAGGTTGACAGAAAGAATGCAACCTGATTTCCCACGGCAAATCGCTGTGGTTATGCGTAGCGAGAAGATCGCTGGAATGCGTCAAGTATGCCCGACAGGACTCGAACCTGTAACCTTCGGCTTCGGAGGCCGACGCTCTATCCAATTGAGCTACGGGCACAAACGGGGCTTTCGGCCGACTTCGAAAATACTCAGCCGTTGTCGGGTTCTGCGATTGAAGTGCGGTACGCCCAAATGTCGTATTCACGCAAAGTCATCGCCGAGCGTTAGCCGAACTCGGTGCATTTTCACCACCCGTCTCGTACGAACGCAGAACACGACGCGAACGATTCTACTCTGGTCGGCTCGGGCCGAAAAGCGGCTAGGAAAAAATGCCCACGACCGCACACGATCTATCCACGTTTCGCTGGATCAATGCCGACCCCGATGCGAGCTTGCACTCATTGTGCGAAATGGGCGCAAAAATGAGTGCTAGCCAATTACACGATTACAGACCAGATCCTCCGGCTTCATTAAGCGACGGGCGTGGCCAAACTCAGCCAGCCCCAGATACCCCGCGGTTGTCGCAGTTGCTAATCCTTGAGCGGTTCCACGGTGATAACACTTCTCGCATAGCGTGTGAGCGGGGGGGAACCGGAGTCGGTAAGAATCAGAAGGATGTGCAACGACTGCGGAGTACTTACCAAAGGTGCCGTGAAAGAGGCGGATCCTTCCCGACTCAGGTCGAGTTGGATTGCCGGACCGCGATAGGTGCCAGGCTCGGCATAATACCGCCACTCAAAACTCAGCTTGTCCCGATCTGGGTCGGTTGAAGTTGAGGCATCGAGCAACACACGCTGTTTTGAATTCACCGTTTGACGCAGCTTGCTTGCCAGGTGTGCACCGGGAGGATGATTGGCCCCGGCATAGTCTCGTACGCACCAATCCATGCGGGCGCGGAAGTCGTTTTGGATGTGGGCAGCCCAGGGTCGCAGCGTGTTATCGCGGTGCACTGTGCCATTCATCGAATCTCGAACATTCGGCCAAAAGTACTCCCGATCTCCGGCGTGGTCTTGCTTGCCGAAACGACCTGCCCAAGAGCCCCAACTTGGTTCCTCGGGTTCATTCAAGCCATTGGGAACAAGATAGAGAAACTCCGGCGTGTCTCCTTCTTTCTGTTTCAGGTGGGTGTTCGTGGGGTAGGTTTTGCCGAGTGGACCGTGGTCCGTTAACACATCACGGCGAAGGTCAAAGCCACCGGCAGTGGCCGTCAGCGGACCAAAGCGATGATACCATCGCCCGCCATCCATCTCCGGATATTTTGTGTAGACCCACAATTTCCAGGGAGGCGCAAGTTTGCTGGTGTGGTCAGGAAACTTGTCGTCGGAGCAGAGTCGCAGCTTGTCCTTGAATTTCGCGTAACCTTGCAGTCCTCGTTCTTTGAGAATCCGATCGAGCGCGCGCTGCAAACTGCTGATGGTGCCGTCGTTCGTTCCCCAATTGCTGAACCATATCGGGCGAGGGTCGTCCCGGTCGACGGCAGCGATGATCAGCTTTACGCCTGCTTCGCTGTCGTCGTATCCAGCCACGGTTCTCTCCCAAAGGTAGTCTGGGGTGGGGAATTTGCCGTGCTGCTTCAGCTTCTCATAGACCTCGGCATACGCCTTTAGTTGCCGACGTACAATGTCGAGCCCCGTCGCCTCCCCATTCAGGTTCTCGTCGCGCTTGGTTTTTGGTCGAGTGCAGATAATGCCCTCAACATCCCATTCGTTGGAGTAGAGAAGGAAGCGAACCATGGACTGCTCGTCATCAGGATCGCCGCCCGCATCGGTCTCCACGACGACACGCATTCGTCCTTCGTGCGAGTCCGCGGCAAGGGTGAATCGAAATGACTCCCCACGCAACATCATCGCTGCCGTCATCGCCACCAGAACGATTTGCAACCAACGGCGATTGAAAGTAGAGGTCATCTCGGCAACTTGAGTTCTGTGCTCTACGAATTGGACGCTCAACGATGCCCCTTGTTCGATCCTTGCCCCATAGACCCGATCAGGCGGTTGCAGCTTCCTTGACGGTCGGCAATTCACCCGCCCCACGGACAATCCAAGCAGATAGGCGGTTAAGGAAAAAGCCTATCGCGGGAAGCAGAATCGCCCCCAGTACGGCAACTAAGATTCCGGTGCCTTGCGGGATGTAAAACTGAAGTCGGAGGACGAGTTCCATCATTCTTGGGTCAGCTTCCAGCAGGTAGCATCCTGCCGGAAGCAGCGGAATCAGGACCATGAGAACGAGAGTGGCGGGCAGCAAGATGACAATGAATGCTCCCCGCTTCATGCTGTTTCGCACGCCCGCACGCGAAAGGAAACTGACCGCACCGGCCCACATCGTCAACATGGCAAAGGAGAAAAAGGCCAGCAGCATCAAGAAGGAGCCTCGGTATTGAACGCCAATGTATTGCAAGCAGAATCCAAGGCCGACCTGAAATTGAACGAGGAGCCAAACGAAATCAATGAGATGAAATCGCGTCGGCGCCTTGAGCTTGCCACCAGCTCGGTTCACGGGACCAAGGATCAGCCAGGCAACGATGGGGGCCAACAACAGCGTCAGCAAGAAGGAAGCAATACCGAGAACACGGTCGCGGGGGTTCATATCAGTTGGCCACCGGTGAGAACCAAATCGATCTCTGAGGCAATTTATTGTAACAAAGCGCGGAGTCTGTCCATGAGTTCCGCCAGGTTTCTTGGATTTTGACCGAGGTCCCCTTTTCCGATTCGAGACTTGCTTTCAGCAGAGACTTGGCAGCGTGGCGATGGACGTTCCGCATGGATGGGGCGAATATGCACCGTAATGTCGTCCTTAAAACGCATCAAACGCGTGGTGCGAACGAAATGAAGAGTTATTTCGTCCGCAGACTCTTCCTGGCACAAGAATTCCCAACCTGGGATTCCGCCAGCGGCTTTACAGACAAGCTCGGCAAGTTCGATCGGCTGCTGATCCGACTCGATGGGCCGAAGGCTGGGGTTTCCTGCTTTGGCTGACGTTGCCGCAACATTCGTCGCTAAGTCGCGGCTCCAATCGTCGATCGTGAAATAAAGCCAGAGGCAACCAGCCAAGATTAGAAGGAGGGCAATCCCCGAGAGGATGTACATGACTCGTAGGGGCGAAAACATTTCCTTGAAACGGCGACCGTTGAGGGCTTGCCGGCCCGATGACTATCAGCTTGCGCGGAGACATACCCCGCAAAATGGGATCCGTCCCTTTACCCAAGCGAGTCGTTCATCACGCCGAGTCGGCATGCACGATGCGCGGCTGCCAGTTCGGAGAAGAGACTTTTGAAAATTCTCGTGGGAGCCGTGAAGACCCGCCGGAGGCGACGCCAAGAGCATTTTTCAGAGCGGCGACTTGTCCAGGATCCAGTGTAATGGTGCTCTGGGTGAACCAGCCAATCCCCTCGCCAAACGACTGCTGTCTCAATTCCATGTGGCTCCCTTCGCCAGGCAAATGCACCAGAACGACGAGGACTCGTTCGTTTTCAGCAGAAGCTGGGAGAGAACTAAGGATCGTTTCGGCGGGGTGGGTCATAGCGATTACCCAGGGCGGGGCCAATGGGGCGGGGCGAAGCTCAACCTGTGTTTACTGAGAATCAATCTCAACACTGTCAATTGTACCGGAATCGATTTGCGTGTCAATCATCTTCCTATTACTTTTTTCCGCGAAAAACTGCTGCGGCGTTCGCCTCCGCAAACGGCATTGCGAAAACCTGGGCCCTTTGGGCGCGGGTAAAGCAGCGTATTCCGGGTCCAGGTTGTGGGTTACGATGACCGGTGCTCAGCAAAAGAATCGTTTGAACGCATTTGCCGTCTCGCTTTGGATTTTTCAAGTGTTCGTTTGTAAACACCGCGGTTTGAATCTCGCCGGCCTGCTCGTCACCGCGGCCTGTCTGTTGGTTTCCCTTCCGGCAACCGCTCAGAATCGCCCTAACCCCGTCCGGTTTGTCGCAGTATTCGCCGATGGCTCTCGGACCAATGGGGCGGCAATGTCTTCCTGGCCGGTACTTGGAATCGGCGCGCCGCTGGGGGGGAAAGAACTGTTTTCTGCCAGGAATCCGGTCCGCCTCATTCGCGACCAGACGAAAGACGTATCTTGCGAAGTGCCTCTCATCGTCTTGGCTAACGGAGACGTAGTGAATGGATCGCTGATCGGTTCGCAGCAAGGAGAAGGCGGATTGCAGCTAAAGGTGCAATTGGAATCGCCTTTGTTGCCGGTAACGGGGACGCATGTGCTCGTCCGGCCTGATCGCATTCGGCGAATTCTGGGAACCACCGGTGCGCTTCGTTCGCAGCCGGCAGAAGGGACGGTCGTATTAACGGATGGAAGCAAACTGATGGCCCGCAGCATTCGCTGGCGCGAGTATGGACTGTCGATTCTGACGGAAGCCGGAGTGGTGGAGACGCCATTTGCCAATCTCGCGGACGTGGTTTTTCCGAATGTGGACCTGGCCGCCGCGGTGCTGGAAGATAATCTCTTCGCTAGCGGTTCGTCCCCGGGTGCGATTAGCCGTTTCACATTGACTAGCGGAGCGATACTCACTTCTAGCCGTGTCAGTCGCGAGATGGAACGGGTTCGCTCCGGTCGGTCACGCAGCGCACCTCAGGTGTATTACTACTTACAGCCCGCCTGGTCGTCGCACGCAATTGCCGTTCCTGAACAGGAAATTGCCTGGTGCAGCTATCGCGGAGCGGACGAAGTTTCCCTGTCGCTCCTGCCGGCGGAAACTAACGCCAATCGTCGGCTGCTCGGAAAGGTTGAACCGTGGCGGCGCAATGAGACCGTGGCGGGAGAATATTTGCTGGCTGGCGGAGGCTGGGAATCCGACCTGGGCATCGCGGCTCATTCGCATAGCGAGATTGCTTTCCCGCTCCCCTCGGGCTCGAAGACACTTTCACTAGCCGTGGCCCTGGATCGTAAAGTTGGGGAAGGTGGCTGCGTTCGCTGTCGCATTTTTGCCGACACTCTTGCCGGCAAGGAATTATGGGAAAGCGACATCCTCCGTGGCAGCGATGAGGCGAAAGCGACGGGCGAGCTTGATGTGGAGGGATTGAGACAGGTCATCCTTGTCACCGAGTTCGCTCATGAGGATCGTCCCGAGGGGGCGGACCCGCTCGATATTCGTGACGACCTACTCTGGCTCGCCCCGTTAGTGCGGCTGGAAATTACGTCCCAAACTGGCAGTGACCTCGTGCGGGGAGCACTTCCCGGCCTCGGCGGATGGGAAACGGTGGGCGAAGGTTGGCAGGAGACACGCCTGGCAACTCAATGGAACGAATTTGGAAAGTGTTGGGATCCAGTGCTGGTTGTCAGTAAGGATGCGGAACTGATTCTCACACGCACGATCCGCATCGACGAAACCAACGACGTCATGCAATTGCTGGCGGCAGTTCCCAAGAGTTTAGATGAGCATCTCATTCACTTACGGGTCGATGACGAGTTGGTTGGCTGGACAACGAGCACCGACCGGGAGCGGATGCGGCAGATGGCTTTGTACGCGAGACCGGTCCGCCGCGACCCCTTCCTGGACCGCCGCGGCTTTCGCAACCAGCAGCCGGAAGTGAAGGGGCCTTCGGACACATTGGCCTACTGGTGGGACCTGCAAAAATGGCGTGGCCGCGAAGTGTCGCTGGAACTGACCATTCGCGGCAATACGGAGCGGAATCAAATCGTCTGGCGGGGACTTTCGCAGCGCACCGCAGTCGCCAGTCCACCCCAGGGACAGATATGGGTCGCCCCCAAAGTCTCGCTGACCTCCTTGAACCCGCGGAGCCAATATCCGACCAAAGAGCGCGGCGGTCCCACCAAGGATGCACTCCCTCTCAGCCGCACGCCGACCCCGATCAAGTTCCTGGGCCAGGAATTCAGCGGCGGGTATGCGATGCTCCGCTCCAGCCAAATCAGCTTTGACCTCAAGCCCGAGTACAAGCTCTTCACCGCCCTCGTCGGCTGCTGCGAGGGGGAAAGCCGCCGCGTCCGCATCCTCATCGACGGCCAGGTCGTCTGGGAAAAGGCCAGCCTCTCCTCCCTCGACCCCGCCCAACAGGTCCTCATCCCCATTCCCGCTGGCTCCGGCGTGCTGACGCTGGAAACGGGGCCGGATCAAGGGACGGTTGGGATTGCGGCGTTTGCGAAGGCGGGGTTTGTGAAGTAATTCCAGGTCCGCCTAATTCCCCACATACTTCGCATACACGCTCCTTGCCTCCGCCACGTCTTCTGTCCCACCAATCACCGCGCGGCCATCAGGAAATACAGTGAGCTGATACGGCTCAATGGCAGCGCGGACGAGGTAGCGGTTACGGGTGACGGTGCCGACGGCGGAGAGCTTGGTGGCGAGGTCGTCGAGCGAGATCGCGGCGCGCCCGGGGAAGCTGAGTTGCACGCTGTTGCGGCCGCAGAGGATGGCAGTCTGGCTGCCGCGCTGGCCGGAAAGCCAGGGAAATTCGCGTCCGCTGCAGGCCGGGCAATCTTTTGGGTCGAAGGAGTTGAGCTTAATCTGACGGGCGGTGCTGTCCCACAAGTCGAAGACGTTCCAGGTGCGGCTGATGGCTTCGCGATGGCCGGAGAGGATTTTGAGGGCCTCGTTCGCCTGCATGGAAGCGACAACGCCGATGATGGTCCCGAGAATGCCGGCACTGTCGCAGGTCGGCGTGCTACCCGGCGGCGGCGGCTCGGGCATGAGACAGCGGAGGCACGGCGTCTCGCCCGGCAAAATAGTCAGCGTCTGCCCTTCCGCCCCGATGCAGCCGCCATAGACCCAGGGGAGGCGCAGCTTGAGAGCCGCGTCGTTGATCAGAAACCGCGTCTCAAAGTTGTCGGTCCCATCGACGATGCAATCCACCCCTTCGCAAAGCTTTTGGATGTTCGTGTGATCGACATCGGCGACGTGAGCCTCAATCCCAATCTGCGAATTGATTTTCCCCAGCTTGTTCTGCGCCACAATGGCCTTCGGCAGCCCCGCCGCAACATCCTCCTCATCATACAACACCTGCCGCTGCAAGTTGTTGAGCTCCAAAAAATCCCGATCCACCAGCCGCAACTTTCCCACCCCCGCCCGCGCCAGCGTATTGGCAATCACCGACCCGAGCGCCCCGCAACCAACAACGAGGGCACGGGAAGCGAGCAGTTTCAATTGCCCTTCCACGGCGAGGGGTGGATAGCGCATCTGCCGAGCGTAGCGAGCCAAGGCGGGATCTGTGGAAGATAGTTCGCTCATCCGATGAAAGTGAGATTGGGGAAATAGCTCAGGAAGGGAGCCCCATTATACTACTCACTCGTAATCCTGCGTTTGAGCATCGCTCGCGCGAGGGTCAACAATGTTCGCGACAAGCCCGTCGGACTACGGCTGTTGCCGCTTGTACTTTTCCTCATACTTTTTCCAGAGCCGTTTGTGGCGGTCGGTGAGGTCGACCTGGCGGCCTTGGATGTAGGCGGCGGTGACTTGGGTGGGAGTTTCCAGGGGATCGCCGGTGGTGATGATCAGCGTGGCGTCCTTGCCGGCAGCAAGTGAACCTACGCGATCAGCGACGCCGAGGATTTCGGCCGGGCTGAGCGTGATGCTGCGGAGGGCTTCGTCCGCGGGAAGGCCGTAGGCGGCTGCGGTGGCGGCGTGGTAGGGAAGGTTGCGGACGTTGGAGGCCCCGAACCTGCCGGCGCTCGAGATGCAGAACTTGAGGCCTGCCTCATGCAGCCGAGCGGGAAGGGAGTAAGAAGCGTCATAATCGTCGCCACGACGTCGGGGCAAGCGGTAGACGCCGGCGACCACGACCGGGATGTTGTGTTTTTTCAAGAGTGGCGCGCAGAGGGGGGCATCATAGCCGCCGTGCAGAACCACCTTAACCTTTTCCTGATCAGCAAAGGCGACAGCCGCCTGGATGGCAACCAACTCGTCCGCGTGGATGACAACCGGCAATTTACCAGCGAGCACCGGTTGCAGGGCTTCCCAACGGGCGTCGAGCGGATATTCTTCCGGGTCCGCCTTGCGACTGGCGGCGTAGGCCCGAGCATCCGAAAAGGTCTGACGGAGTTTGGTCACTACTTCGTCATGCTGCATCGCTGGCCCTTCGTCGTCGTCGAGATCTCGGCCTCTGCCAACACGTGGCCACTCCAAATGCATGGCCGCCTCGGGCAGCAGTGCCATGTCCTCCCAAGTCCACCCATCAAGTTGAATCACGGCGCTCTTTCCCGCTATCAAGCCGCCGTGCGGCGCGGTGAGAGCGAGTAGCACGCCGTTGCTCCGCGTGACGGGGATGATTTCGCTATCGGGATTGACCGCCACAATCGCCTTGACGTTGGGATTGATCTGCCCGCTCTCTTGCACGTCGACTGTGGCCTTAACGGAATTGATCTCGACAAGACCCAAGTCGGTCCAGGCATCAAACAGCGACGGATAGACATGCTTGCCATCGAGATCGATCTTCTCCGCTCCCTCGGGAATGACCACGTCCTTGCCGACGGCGACGATCTTTCCCTTGTCGAAGAGAATCGTCCCGCGATCGATTACATCTCCACTGATGGGATGAATGACAGCGTTGACCAGCGCGATGGGCTTCTCCTGGGGCTTGCCGGGGACTTCGGGGTTGGCCATTGCTAAAATCGACGATGCGAATATCGCCGAAATGAGAAATGTGAATTGAAGGAAGTATTTCATAGTCATCTCGTCGTTCAGCGGCTCGAGTAATTTGTGGGGTAGGCTTCCAGCCTGCCCAGATTTGTTTTGGGCAGGCTGGAAGCCTACCCCACTGCTGATTAGTCGTGTGTATGTCCGTGGCAGAATTCGTCATGCCGCGGCCAGAGGTCGGAATCGTCGTCGGAAGTGTCTTTGCCATCGCCGGAGTCCTGGCCCGATTCGAGAATCTTGCGCATCAGGGCGGTCCGCATCTTGTCCCGCTCGATGCGGCCCGCCTGAGCTTCGGCCCGGTCAAAGTACTTGCGTCCGTCGATCCAGGTCTGCTCGCACCGGGAAAGGGTTGAGAGGGGCGAGCTACTCCAAAGCACGAAGTCTGCCTGTTTGCCGGGCTCCAGTGAGCCGACGAATTGGTCGATGCGGAGTTGTTTGGCCGGGTTGAGCGTGACGAATTTGAGGGCTTCCTCCTCGGGAACGCCGCCGTATTTCACCGCCTTGGCCGCTTCGTGATTGAGATGCCGGGCCAATTCCTGGTCGTCGGAATTGAAGGAGACGACGACGCCGGCCTTGTGCATCAGGGAGCCGTTGTAGGGGATGGAGTCAAAAACCTCGAACTTATAGGCCCACCAGTCGGAGAAAGACGAGCCCATCACTCCGTGCTTGGCCATCGCGTCCGCGACCTTGTACCCTTCCAAGATGTGCTGCAATGTGCCGATTCTGATCTTGTGGTCGTCGCAGACCCGAATCAGCGCCAGGATTTCATCCTGCCGGTAGCTGTGGCAGTGTATCCACCGCTTGCCACTGGCGACTTCGGCCAGGGCATCCAGTTCCAGGTCTTTTCGCGGTGGCAGGCCGGTATGATCTGCCGCCCATTTATCCTGCTGTTTTTGATAGTCCTTGGCGGCGGAGAGGGCATCACGCATGATTTGCTCCACACCCATCCGGCTCTGTGGATATCGACTGGTGAACTTCTCCCCCCAGTTGCTCTGCTTGACGTTTTCGCCGAGGGCGAATTTGATTCCCGGCGGTGCTTCGCGGAATTTCAGCTCCTCACTTGGCAACCCCCAGCGGAGTTTAATCACCTGGTTCTGCCCGCCGATGGGATTCGCCGAGCCGTGCAGAATGTTGGAGGAAGTCACGCCGCCAGCCAATTGGCGATAGATGTTGATATCGTTGGCATCAATGAAGTCCCCGATGCGAACTTCGGCGGTGATCGCTTGCGTCGCCTCATTCACGCCTCCGTCCGTCGCCATGTGGGAATGACAGTCGATTATCCCCGGAGTTAGATGCTTGCCGGCCGCATCAAGGACGATTGCTCCCTCTGGAATCGGGACATCCTTGCCGACTGCCACTATCTTTCCTTCCTGTACCAGTAAGGTCGCCCCCGATATTTTTCCGCCGGCTCCGCAGGTCCAGATAGTGGCATTCTTAATGGCAACCACTTTTGGTTGTTCCGGCTGTATTACTCGGCCGAAATCACCGAGGGGGAAATTCACGGGGTAGAGCGAGGGAGTTTCCGGCTTCTGTTCTTTCTTCTTGCCGCCAGATTTCTGAATTGGTTCCTTCGCCACTTGTGCTCCCTCCTCTTTCTCCTCCTTCTCTCCAATCTTTAGCTCCTTCACGACCGGCGGATCTACCTTTTCTCCTTCCTTCTCCTCCTTCTTGTCGTCTCCTTCCGTTGCCTCTTCTTCCTTGTCACTCGCTGACGGCCCCGCGCTCTGCTCCGCTTTGACATTCTCCTGGATGCCATCCGCCCAAACGACGCTGCCAAGCCAGGATTTCTTTCCTTCCGGCGGATAGGCGACAACGACGCTCAGTCGAGCCAGCCCTTCGTGGCCGAATACCTTTCCTTCGAAGTTCAAGTTGAGTTGTGATTCCCGCAAAATGACTTTGGCCAGTTTCGCTGCGTCCTTCTCGTCCTCTCCGCCTCCATCGCGGCGAATGGTTCCTTGTAGCGATTTGGCGGAACCTTTGAGTTGCACAATTGCCTTCGCGAAGCGGCCGTCAGCTCCGGCAAATTCAACGGTCCAAGTGCCACGGATGTCGGTTCTAGGCTCCGGCGCGAGCTCAAAACGGCAGCCATCCACCCAGGTCTCCAGAATCTTGGTTTTCTTGGCGAACAAGTCTCCGTCGGTTATTACCAGGTTGGCGGATTTACCGGGCGCAATCGAGCCGTGGCGACCTTCCGCGCCCAAGAGTGCTGCCGGAGTAACCGTGAGTGCCCGCAACGCGCCGTCTGGAGAAAGACCGCGTTCGACAGCCCGCCGCACATTCGGCAGCAGGGCAGCTGGTTCCTTGAGACCGTAGCTGGTGAGGGCGAATTTCACGCCGGCTTTCTCCAGCCGGGCGGGATTCTCTGGCGCGTGGTCCCAGTGCATTAACTCTTCGAGTGATACATCAAGCGACTCTTCCACGGTTCCCACCCTCGGCGGCCGAGGAAAGTTGACCGGCAGAATGATGGTTCGCCCGGCTGCTCTTACCAGGTCCAATCGCCGGTACTCCCTTCCACTGCCGCGAATGACGAGGGAAATGCCCTGCTCGCGAGCAAAGCGATCGGCCCGATCAAAGAATTGCTCATTCGCGGCATCTATGATGACCAGCTTCTCGCCACCGAGGTAAGGCGCAAGAGCCGCCAGAGCGTCGTTTCGCTCTGGCCGCGGCAGCAAGGGATTCGCCTTGTAAGCCGCCGTGGCTTTGCCATACCAATCGGCGTCAAAAAACGTCTGCCGGGCAAGGGCAACGGCACCCATGGGGGAATTTGGATAATCGTCACGGTCGCGCCCTCGGGGGACGGTCAAGCGAACATGCTGGGCAATGTCGCTTTGCAGAACCGCCTTCGACGGCTCCGCTGCTCCGGTGCTAACGAGGGCACTCTTTCCCTTGATGATCCCCCCTTCCGGAGCGACTAAACGGGCAGTGATGCCGACCTCGCGGTATTTCTTGTTCAGCTCTTCGTCAACGGAATAATGGCGAGCGATGTCGAATTCGGGAGTGACCAATTCATTCCAATGCGTTGCTCCTGAGCGGCGGACCTGCAGCGGAACGGCCAATTCCGTAAAGGCGTCGATCAATCCTGCATAAACCGTCTTGCCAGGTAGATCGATCACACGGGCATCGGCGGGAATCGCTATGTCGGCCCCCGCGGCAACGATCACGCCGTCGCGAAGAACAATGGCCCCTTTCTCAATCAACTTTCCCGGCTCAGGGACGATGCGAACATTCGTCAAGGCATAAACTGACGGCGTGTATTCGCGGAGCCCCTCGACGGGAACGGTTGAGGGAGGAGCGGCAGTTGCAGCCGTCGCCAAAATCAGGGCCAAGCCAACGAAAATGCGAAGCGGCAGTTTCACGGGTGCGTACCTCAAGGAAGCGAAACGAGACAGTCCAACTCTACCATGCCGCCTGAGCATTTTCAGCCCGCAAATCGCTCCAAATCCCTGTATCCGGCCCGATGCCAGGGGATTACATTAAAGGGCCGCTTCTCTCCTTTTTCCACGGGTTCTTCATGACCAAGCAAAACCTAGCCGCCTTGCTTCTCCTCCTCGTTCTGCCCGGATTGTTGTTCGCGGAAGGGTCGCTTCCCTTGGCTACGACCCCGGCTACCGCTCTGGCGGATTATGTCGGCAAGAAGGACGACAGTTACAAGTGGTTCAAACGGTCCGAAGGAGAATATGCTGGCACAAAGTACGTGGAAATCATTCTCACTTCGCAGACCTGGAAAGACACCATTTGGAAACATCAACTTTTCATCCTTAAGCCGGAGAAGTGCAACGCGGCTTCCAAGCATGCGCTCCTGTTCATCACTGGAGGCGGCTGGCGGGACGAATTGGCCGAGCCAGGAGAAAGCAAACTGCCACGGGAAGCACCGCTGTTTGCTGAGATGGCGAACAAACTGCAAACCCCCATAGCCATCCTGCTGCACGTTCCACAACAGCCGATTTTCGATGGGAAGAAAGAGGATGCGGCCATCGCCCACACCTTCGCTCAGTATCTAAAGACGGAAGACTCCACCTGGCCGCTGTTGCTCCCAATGGTAAAGAGCGCGGTCCGCGGAATGGACGCGACGCAGGCGGCAGTCGAAAAGGAATGGAATTTGAAAATCGACACCTTCACCATCAGCGGTGCCAGCAAACGGGGTTGGACGACCTGGCTGACGGGGGCCACCGACAAACGGGCGACGGCCTTGGCACCGATGGTGATTGACACGCTGCAGATGGACAAGCAGATGGATTTGCAGAAGCTATCCTTCGGCGATTTGAGCGAGGAAATCAACGATTATAAAGAATTGAGCCTGGACAAATTCGTGAATACGCCCAAGGGCCAAAACCTGCTCAAGATTGTCGATCCTTACCGTTATCGGGCACTGTATACCCAGCCCAAACTAATCATTCTCGGCACGAACGACCCTTACTGGCCGCTCGATGCTCTGAATCTGTATTACGACGACCTGCCGGGAGACAAGTACATTCTCTATTGCCCGAACAACGTCCATGGACTCAAGGACTATCCCCGCATCTTCGGGAGCCTGAACGCTCTGCACCACAACATCACCGATCGCAAGAGATTGCCCAAACTGAAATGGGACTTTGCCGAGGCGGACGGAAAGCTGACCTTGCACGTTGGCTGCGATTTGAAGCCGGCAAAAGTGACGACCTGGAGCACTTCTTCTGGCACACGGGATTTTCGCCAGTGCGAATGGAAAGCATCGGAGTCACAGGCCAGTGGTGATGGCTACGTTTGCACTCTCCCCGTGCCCGGACAGGGCTTTTCCGCCATGTTCGCCGAAGCCGTGTTTGAGGACGAAGGAGAGATGCCGTATTTCTTTTCGACGAATCTGCGGATTGTGGGCGGGAAGAAGTAAGCGAGATCAAATCGCGGCGGAGTTCTTCTCCGTAATCGCTTCCACCTGGAATCGCGCCAAAGCCGACTCCTGCAGTTTCAACTTCGCCGCTTCCCAGGCGAAGAATGGAAAGTAACTTCCAAAGAGAATCCGCTCCAGCGGAACGGATTTGAGCAGCTTCGCAATGCCGGCGATTCCTTCGAGCGTGGCGATGTCGAAGCTTACGCCGGCAGCGGCGAGCTGATCAACAACATCGGGGCGAAGAGGCATCAGGCCGTTGAGGATGATCAGTCGTAGGCCGGGATGCTGCTTCACCAATGCTTCCAGCGGACTGGCATCAACATCGGGGACTTGCAGCAGCGGATGCTGGGTGCGGGGGTCTTCCATCCGAATGACGAGTTGCACGATGAGCTTCTTCTCAGCAGCGAGCGAAAGCAATTCGGCAAAGTCGGGGTCATCGAGCTTGTAGCCGTGGTAGTTTGGATGCAGGCGGATGCCGGGCATTTTGTGGACTTCGACGCAGCGGCGAAGGTCCTCTTTCCAATCGAGTAGTTTCGGATTGATCGTGCCGAACGGAATCAGCAGCGGTTTCTCTCCTCCGCCGTGCTTCTTGCATTCTTCCGTCAATCGCGAATTGACGGCCGAGATGTCTTTGTGAAGGAGCCCGTCAAAGCTACCGCACCAGGCTCTTTTCACACCGACGCCCCGAAGCTTATCAACCAGCGCCGGCGATTCATCACCGGGGAGTCGGCGAAAAGGCCAGCGAGAGAGATAGACATTGACGTCGATCATAGCTTGATCCCCTTCGCCTCTAAGATCGGCATCATCATCCGCTTCAAGTTCTCTCCCAAAATGGCGACTTTGGCGGCAGCAGTGATGTTGGCCGAGTACACCTTGCCAAGTTGCGAAGCGAAGCTGCGGCCACCGATGTCGCTGCCGTAGATGATCCGTTCCGGGCCGAGTTCGCGGACGGCCATTTCCACAAATCCAGCAGTAGGGTCAGAGCCGCCGAGGTCGATGGAGAGATTCTTGATCTCGCGAACAACACGAATCCCTCGCTCCCAGTCGCCGCCGGTATGGCCGCAGATCATCGGCACGTTCGGATGCCGGCCGGCAAGTTCGACCAGATCCATCGGCGTCGATTCGCCGGGAAGGTTCCCTCCCGTCTTGAGCCAGGTGTGCTGAAAGATGACAGCTTTCAGCTCCGCAGCTCGCCGGATAATGCTGTCCAGCCGCTTGTCGTTGGCCCGCACGGCCACCCAGAGCTTGACACCGACCATCGGCCCATCCTTAACACAACGGTCCAGTTCTTTGAGGCTCTCTTCCTCATGCTTTGGGTTCAGATACACAAACCCAAACGCCCGGTGATGCCAATGCGAAAGAGCCTGAATCACCTCATCATTTTGCCGGCGAAACTCCTCGGGCGTCGGGTCAGTCGCCCACGGCATCCCCATGTAAAAAACCAGCCGCTTCACGCCAACCCGGTCGGCAATTTCCATAATTTGCGAAATCCGCTCCTCGGGCGTCCTGCCGTCGACGCCGGAGAGGTGGCAGTGGAGGTCCCAGATTTCCATACGCCATGTCCCTGGTTCAACTACCTTCAAGAATCGCCAAATCCTGCAAATCCTTAGGACGGCCAGTGGCTTTCTTGTTGGCTTTGAGGTGCTCGAGTCCGATCACGGGGTAGGAAATCCCCTGGTATTCGCCCAGAATGCGGTGTGTCCACGCATCGCTGAATTCGACGCCGTCAATCGAAGTGAGAATGTCGACGCGGTTGGGAACAATGCCCATTTGAAAGACGACGTCGGGCTGGGCAAAATCCTTCGGCTGAATTCGCGAAAGAGGCGCGCCAAAGCGGGTCAGACCGGCGTAGACTCTTTTGGCGTTCTCCGGGTCATGGCCGACCCAAACATCAATATCACCGGTGGCTCGCACGTGCCCATGGGCCGCCAGCGCGAAACCCCCAACCACCATATACTCAGCGTTTTCCGCGGATAAGGCGCGCAATACGTCGAGGAAGTCCTTCTGCATCCGCGTCCTCCTCACCCTTGAATGCCCAGGCAGAAACAGCCAGCGGCCACATCATATCCCATCGCTGCTCGATCGTGGTGCCATCCAAATCATCTTCTCGTCGTTGGTCTTTCAGTTTCCTGATTCGAACGCGCATCTCAGACCGCCCCAGCGTTGGGTCGGCGTCTTTTACGTCCTCGGAATTGTTCAAATTGTCCACGAGTTAATTATAGCCGACGGCAGGGAGACGTGACTTCATTTTGTTTCCATTTCCAACAACTTTGTGGCCCGCTCGGCTGATTCCTCGAATCTGCCGAGGAAGACGACAGTTCCTTTCTGGTCGATGACGGCGCAGTTGGGAATGCCGCGAATCCCGAACGATTCAAAGGTCGCTCCGAACGATGGGCCATCTACGGCAGGCTTGTCGATGGCGAACGGATAAGTCAGTCCGCGTTTGCGGACGAATTCCGTCACAGCCGCTGGTTCGCCGCTGCTGTCGTGTAGGCCAAGGACGACTCCGCCCGCTTTCTGGAATTTCAGGGCGAACTCCTTCACCCTGGGAAGTTCCCCGATGCAGGGGCCGCAGCCTGTCCCCCAGAAATCGATGAGCAACACCTTTCCCTTCCAGTCAAGTTTCTCCGTCGGGCCATCGGCATTCAGCCAGGCCGCGGGCTCAATGGCGGGCGCGGGATCGCCATCTTTCAGGACGTTGAGAATCGACCGGGCATTGTCGGGGATTCGATTGGCCTCCGCGACCACGTCGGTGATCGGTCCAATTACCATGTCTGTTTTTGGGGTGCGCTGATTGCCACCGTGATCGAGGATCAACGTTCCCGCAGGGACGGAAACGGCAAACGAATCCGGCAGTTGAGGGCCGAAGGTTGCGAAGATGATTTCATAGACTCGCAATAATCCCGTTTGGCCACGACGATAACTTGCCTCGACGACCATTCCCGGAATAATTCCGCCTGACGGATCAGTCCTGGGTGCAAGCTGCCAGCGCTCACTTCGGGCTCTGCCATCGACTTCCAGATACAATTCATGGTCAAGGAAGCCGGTTTTTTCATCGAAGACCTGACGGGTGGTGCCCCATGGAAGAGAGGATTCAACCGTGATACGGCCGCCGTCGCGCTTGATCTTTCGCACCGGAAGTACTTTCCCTGGCTCCTGCCTAATCTTGTAGACAGGCTTCCAACCTATCAGGGCCAGAGAATCAGTCACGGCTATTTGGTTTCTCGCGTTCGCTCCTGAGAAGATGTCAACCTGAGGGCTGTCAGACATGTAACTCACCGATTCCATGCCATTGAACGCCATAATGAAACGGGATTTTGTGTTAAAAGGAGAAAGACTAGTTTCGAAATCGCTTCTGAATCGATTTCCATCAATGACAACAATCATGTTTTCATAGGGGAGTCCCAAAGCCGGATATTTCTTTCGCAGTAACTCGGAGAGTTTCGGGAGCTGTTGTGGAGTAGCGACTTCTAAGACAGATCGCAAATCATCTGCCGAGAGTTCGCTCATCGACCCCAAGTGCGATTTGACCTCAAACCGCCCTGCCTTGGTCAATTCCTGCTGGCGAAGAATCAAAGCGTTGAGCTTGCCGAGTTCTCCTTCGTCTTCTGGAACTAAAGTCATGACGAGAGTCGCGGCCAAGGACTTTTTGAATTTGAAAGTGACCGTTTCCGAGCTTTTAGCCGCGAGCTTCAGATGCTCGCTGGATTTGTTCACGGGCTCGAATCCGGCTGGATGCTTCGCGACCAAGAGCCGCCGCTCACCGGGTGTGACGACGGCTCCCAACTCGCCGAGCTCATCCGTCACCGGATGATCGACAAAGACCGTCTGGCTATAAAGTTCGCGGCGGCGCTTTCCCGAGTTGATCTCTTCCATAAAGCTGACTCCCGCCACTGGCTTGCCGGTTCCTACTTCCACCGCCTTGATCAGGAGCGTCGCGCCTGGATCGAGCGTTAGCGATTGCACCGCACCCGCAGATTCCGGAGAGACCGTCACTTCATGTTCGGTGAGGACAAAGGGAGAACCGTAGGGAGGTTCCAGGAA
>CAYUJE010000036.1:0-20715 GCA_964444865.1 uncultured Pirellulaceae bacterium
AACTCATGGCGGAACCAGTGATCGAGCGGCACGCCGAAGCCCATTTTTTTGCGGGTCCAGATTTCCTTGGGAAGCATGTCACCGAAGGCGGCGCGGAGGAGGCGTTTTCCTTTGCCGCGGCGATACTTCAGCCGGCAGGGGAGCGAGGCGGCGAATTCGACGACCCGGTAGTCGAGGAACGGGGCCCGGCATTCTAGGGAGTGGGCCATGGAGGCGATGTCCACCTTGGTCATCAGGTCGCACGGCAGATAGGTGATGAGATCGGCAAGCGACGCGGTCGTGACGGCATCGCGGCCTTTCATCTTCTTCCAGGCGGAATTGAGGAAGGCGAAAGGATCGGAATCCGGAAGCTGGGCAAGGAACTCGTCGCTGTAGAGCGCGGCCCGCCGCGTTTCGTTGAAGATGGAAATCCAATCAAAGTACCGCCGAGCTGGCGACAGCGAGAGGGCCTCGCTAAACCGCTTAAACTGCCGCAGTCGCGACTTCTGCCGCGAGGAGGCGGGCAATTTTTGCCAGAACTTGGCGGCAAGCAGCGAGCGAATCGGGCCAAGGTAATCGAACATCCCGGCCAGTGCCGCTGCCCGGTAGCGCGGATAGCCAGCGAAAAGTTCATCGCCGCCGTCGCCACTGAGGGAGACGGTGACATGCTCGCGAGTCATTTGCGAAACGTACCAAGTGGGAATCGCCGAACTGTCCGCAAACGGTTCGTCGTAGTGCCAGGCGAGCTTGGGAAGAATGGCTACGGCGTCGGGAGTGACTTGCAATTCGTGATGGTCGGTTTTGAGATGCTCGGCGACGCGGCGGGCGTACTTCGTCTCGTCGTACTCCGCCACGGGAAAGCCGATGCTGAAAGTCTTCACCGGCTCGGCGGAGTTTTTTTGCATCAGAGCGACGATGAGGGACGAATCGACGCCGCCGGAGAGGAACGCGCCGAGTGGGACGTCGCTCCGCATTCGCATGGTGACGGCTGATTCCAAAAGTTCTCGGAGACGCTCCGTGGCGTCCTTTTCGGTGATGCTGATTTCCTGCGAAAAATCGGGCCGCCAGTAGGGCTTCACTTCCAGCTTGTTGTCGTGCCACTGGGCATAGTGCCCCGGAGGGAGCTTGCGATATCCCTTGAGGATGCAGTTGGGGTGCGGGACGTATTGATAAGTTAGGTATTCATCGACGGCGGCGGGGTCCACTTCCCGCGGCAGGCCCGGCAGGGTGAGCAGGCTCTTGAGTTCGCTGGCGAAGAGGAGCCGTTCGGGCTCATGGCGATAGACGAGCGGCTTTTTGCCGAGCCGGTCGCGGCCGAGGACGAGGCGGCGGTTCCGGGCATCCCAAATGGCGACCGCGAACATGCCGTTGAGGTGCGAGAAACATTCCGGGCCTTCATCCTCATAGAGATGAACGATGCATTCCGTGTCGCTCTCGGTTTTGAATTTGTGCCCCGCCCCTTCCAGCCGTCGCCGCAGGTCGCGGTAGTTGTAGATCTCGCCGTTGAAGACGATCCAAACCGACTCGTCTTCGTTGCACATCGGCTGATGGCCGCCGGCCAGGTCGATGATGGAGAGCCGCCGAAAGCCGAGGGCCACGCCCGGCTGGGCCTCATACGGCGGGCGGAGGCGATACTCCGTGAGATAGCTGCCGGCGTCATCCGGCCCGCGATGCCGCAGCGCCTCCGTCATCCGCACGAGCTGCGGCTCCTCCAGCCCCAGCCGCGGATCGGTCCAAACAGCGCCGGTGATGCCGCACATGGTAGGTAAGGGCTGGTGATTTGCCGCGGAAAAACGAGGTAATTGCAGCGTCATACTACAGGCATAGTGGGGTCGCCTTCCAGCCTGCCCGGAAAATAGTCCCTTCAGGCTGGAAACTGCCCCCAAGAATTGCCTAGAATGAACGACCTGCTCTCGCGGAGATTCTTCCATGCATTATGCAGCATTTCAGCGGTCCCAAACGCTCGCCGCCGCGATCCTGCTTACTACGTGCGCCCTGCCTGTTTGGTTGGTTGCGGCAGACGAAGATCCCGCAGCCGTCGCTCGAGCGGCAATGATCGGCAAAATCGACGAGCGGATCAGTGAACGGTTAGCCGCCGCGAAGATCGATCCCGCACCGCTATCGGACGATGCAGAGTTTTTGCGACGGGTTTATCTGGACCTGACCGGCGTGGTGCCGCGTGTTTCCGAGGTTCGTGACTTTCTGGCGGACAAGCGGGAAGACAAGCGGGCCCGCCTCATCGACCGGCTGCTCGATTCCCCCGCCCATGCCACGCATCTGGCTAATACCTGGCGGAACATCATGCTGCCGGGGGGGCTGAATGTCGAACAGATTCAGAATGTGGTTGGCGTGCAAAACTGGCTGCGGGCCCGAATTGTGGACAACCTGCGATATGACAACTTCGTCTCGGAGTTGCTGATTGCCACGGAGGGGGACGATGTCGGCCCCGCCTTGTACTACACGTCGCTGGATTTGGCTCCCGAGAAGCTGGCCGGCAGCACGGCGCGAATTTTCCTGGGTTTGCAGATTGAGTGTGCCCAGTGCCACGACCATCCGTTCGACAAATGGAAGCAGACCGACTTTTGGGGTTACGCAGCCTTTTTTGCACAGCTGCAGCGTCCCAATGAAGGGAATCCCGCCCGGCAAGCCCGCCTGGTGGACCTCAAAACCGGCGAAGTGAAGCTCCCCAATAGCGAGACGGTCATTGCGCCCAAGTATCCGGGCGGACCGAAGCCGTCCGAGGACGAGGCCGGCACGCGGCGGCTGCAACTCGCAATTTGGATGGCTTCGCGCGACAATCCTTATCTGGCCCGAGCGGGGGTCAACCGCGTGTGGGCGAATCTCTTTGGCCGCGGCTTGGTGGAACCGGTCGATGATCTTGGTCCTCACAACAAGCCAAGCCACCCGGAATTGCTGGAGGAATTGACCTCCTACTTTATCGACACAGGCTTCAACAAGCGCGAGCTATATCGCACCATGGCGAATACTCAAACTTATCAGCGGACCAGCATCTGGACGGACGCAACGCCATCTTCGCCCGAGCTTTATGCCCATGCCGCAGTGAAAACGCTCACGGCAGAACAGCTTTACGATTCACTCAACCGGGTCCTGTCGCGCAAGCCGCAGGCGATGTTCCCCGGCCAGGTCGCCGGCAGCCCGCTTCTCGATCCACAACGGCTGGCGTTCATTGGCAAAATGCAGTCTTCCAGCCGTTCTCCTCTCGACTATGATGCCGGCATCTTGCAGGCTCTAACGCAGATGAACGGGGCGGATATCGCTGAAGCAACCGACCCAGAGCGGAGCCCGCTCGTTGGCGCGTTGGAAGCTCCCTTTTTCAGCGACAGCGATCGCCTCAAAACCCTGATGATGGCGACGCTTTCCCGTCCACCTAGCGACGAAGAGTTGTCCCTGTTCATTGCCCATCTAGGAAAATACTCGCCGAGCGAGAAGCGGAAGGGGCTTTCGGATATCGTCTGGGCTCTCCTCAACTCGGCCGAGTTTTCTCTGAACCATTGACAACTCAAAGTGGTCCGTTCGCTCCGTGTCCGGACTCCCAGCACACAGAGTGTGCTGGCTACTCTTTCCGAATCAGCTGGGCGTGCTTCTCTCGCACTTTGCAGGCCTTGGGCATTGCCGCCGACTGGATGTAGGGCTGGTTGGGATGCTGGCGAGCGTAGTCCTGGTGGTACTGCTCGGCCGGATAGAAATTCGTGAGCGGCTCGATGGCGGTCACAATCGGGCGGGAGAAGTGGCCGGAGGCGTTGTGCTCGGCGATTTTCCGCTCGGCGACTTTCCGTTGCACGTCATTTTCGACGAAAATAGCGGAGCGGTACTGCGTTCCTGTGTCGGCACCTTGCCGGTTGAGCGTCGTTGGATCGTGAGCGTCAAAGAACACGTCCAAAAGCGTCTCGTAGCTGATTTTCGCCGGGTCATAGGTGATACGGATTACTTCCGCATGCCCCGTATTTCCGCGGCAGACCGCCTCGTAGTTGGCATTCTCCTTTGCCCCGCCCGCATAGCCGCTTTCGACATCGCTGACGCCAGCCAGTTGCTCAAATGCCGCCTCGGTACACCAGAAACAGCCTCCGGCGAGAACCGCGGTTTGCGACGTGCTACTCATGAAACAACTCCGCTAAAAAGTGGGCGAGCGACCAGCTTTCAGCATACCGTGCCTCGGCTACTTTGCGGAAGCGACTGGTAACTCCAGCACGAAGATCGCGCCGCTGCTACCATCCTGATCCGCCAGTGTCAGCGAGCCGCCGAGATCCTTCGCCAGCCGTCGTGAGAGAGCCAGACCCAATCCCACCCCCGGAGCCGAGTTGGCCGCTTCATGCACCGATTTGGAGAAGGGGAGAAAAAGTTTGCGCTGCCCTTGGCGGGAGATGCCCGGTCCATGGTCGCGAACGCGGAATTGCAGTTTGCTCCCGGCTGCAACGATTTCCAGGTGGATCCGTTTGTCCTCGCTATGCGCGGCATACTTGCACGCGTTATCAACCAGATTGAATAGAATCTGTTCGACCGCGGCGGGGTCGGTGAAGAGCGAAAGAATTTGAGTCTCTGCGGCCGCGTCCAAGTCAAGCTTCATCTCCGCCTGTTCGGCCCGATCGGCCAGTCGCGGGGCGGTCCGTTCCAGCAGCGATGCCAAAGTGACTTCCTCTCTTCTTCCGCCGGGGCGTCCCCGCTCCAGCCGGGCATATTGCAGCACGTTTTCCACCAGATGGGCCAGTCGGTCCGCTTCGCGGCGAAGCGTTTCGAGGTACTTTTGCCGCTGCTCGGCGCTCGGGACCATTCCTTCCGCCAACATTTCGGCATACATGCGAAACGTCGTCAGAGGCGTGCGCAGTTCGTGCGTCACCGCCGAGACAAAGGCTCCCCGACGTTCCGAAAGGGCAACAACCCCTCGCAACGTCACAGCTGCGGCCAGCGTAGCGAGCCCGAGGCAAACCCAAGCCACCATTAGCGAAACGCGAATGGGTGAATCCCAAGCGGGAGCCGAGGAGGGGATGGCGATGGCCAGTTGCACGGGAATGGTCGCCAGCAGGTGAGTATCCTCCGGGCCGGCTCCGGCGGTGATGGGGAGGAAGGAGACCGCCGGCAACTCCAGGTCAGCGACTTCGTCCCGCAGGCGGGTTTGCAACTTGTCCCAATCAAGCCAGCATCCTTGAATGACCGTTTTGCCGCGCGACTGCACCCGTCGAGCTAAAATGAGCCGATCCCCCAGCCACAAAGGCTGACTGACCCCTTCAATGGCTGGAGGAGCCTGAATGAACTCGCGGAAGCGATTCTGTTCCAAGGCCGCTCGCTGGGCCACACCTTGATAGGCGGCGCTACGGTTTTGCAAATCGTTATTATCGGCCTGGCCGCGCTGCTGGCGGCTACTTTCATAATTCCTCGTGTTAAAAAGACCGGGGTTTTGGGTCAGTTGCTGCTTACCTTGTTGACCCCCTTGAATTTCATCGGGGCTATTGGCTGCCACAAATTCGCCACTTTGTTGCAGGGGTGGGGGATTGAGGGCCTGTGGTTCCGCCGGAGTCTGCTGCTGGGGAATGGCGCGGCGACCAGGTGCAGGCGCATTTGGCGTGAACTGCTGGGGAACTTCGTAGGTGTTCCCTACAATTGAATTATTATTGAAGTTTAGGGAAGACTTGTTCTCGGCTTGCAGTTCCATCGCCATTTGTGGCACTGCTTCGTCGGGCAGTCGAGCTAGTAGCTCCGTATGGGAAAGGCTGCCGGCAAGTTCTTCAAGTCGCTTGGTCGCCGCGTCCATCGTGGCGGGCAGCGCGCCGTTCGAGCGGGCCCACGCTTCATCGGGACCGCAGGGGGACTGCGGCGAGGTGAGCGTTCCGTCGGCAGCCAGTTCAAAGTTCAGCAGCACGAACTCCGGCGGCTCCGCGAGCAGCGGGGAAAGCGTTCGCTCCCCTTTCGTTCCCTTGCCAGTTGGCACCGTGGCCAGCACGGGCTTGTAGAGAAACCCCGGTCGCGCAGCCTCCTTGGCCAGCAAGGGACTAAGAAACACATCCATCCGCCACAGCGCCCGGCTGACCTTCTCTTCCAATTCCACCTGCTGCCGGGCGGCGAGTTCCGCCCGGTCCAGTTCCAGCGCCTTGACCGTCAGCCACCCCATCGGCGGCAGCACGAGGGCCAAGCCGAGGAGGAAGAGGAGCCAGATGTGGAGGGGACGAAGCATATAATTAAACCGAATGACTAAAACCCTAATGTCTAATGACTAATGTCGGCAGAACTGGTCTTCTCATTGGTCATTAGACATTAGGGCTTGGTCATTTTCCCGCAAACATATATCCCTTCCCCCGCACCGTCAGCAGCACCTTGGGCTGGCCGGAGTCGTCGCGGAGTTTTTCGCGGAGGCGGACTACGTGCATATCGATCGTACGGGTGGGGAGGCCGTCGGGACTAATTCGCCAGACATTGGCCAGCAGTTCCTCGCGGGCAATGGCCCGGCCAGGATTGTTGACGAGATAGCGCAGCAGCTCAATTTCCCGCTCGGAAAGTTCACACCGCGTACCGTCTTCAAATCGAAGCTCTCGCCGCGAAAAATCTGCAATTCCGGTCGGGATGCTAACCTGATCCAGATCAGTCGGCCGCTCGGGAGACCGCCTCAGAACCGCTTCGACGCGGGCCAAAAGTTCTTTCACGCTGAACGGCTTGACCACATAGTCGTCGGCACCCATCCGCAGCCCTTCCACCCGGTCGCTCTCCTCGCCGCGGGCGGTGAGGATAATGACCGGCTGCGTGGGCCGCGTTTCTCGCACGGTGCGAAGGATTTCCATTCCCCCTTTCCCCGGCAGCACCAGGTCGAGCAACATCAGGTCGTACATCTGCCGCACGGCCATTTCCATTCCCAGGTCGCCGTTGCCCGCCTGCAACACGTTGTAGCCGCTGAAGCTCAGCGCATCCACAATGCCGCGACGGATGGCGGCATCGTCTTCGACGGTGAGGATGGTTTTGGACATAATTCGTGGGTCAGGCTTTCCACCTGACCTCTTCATTCTACTTGGTTGATCTGGGCAGGCTGAAAGCCTATCCCACTTATTTTCCAGTCACCACACCGCCATTCGGCAACGCCGTATACACATTCGCCGGCGCAAGGCCCAGCCACGGGTCGCTGCTGGGGGTCAGGAACAATTCGGCGTAAACCCGCTCGTTGAGCGTTTCCACGTCGGGCCGATAATCTCCCGCTGCCAGCCATTCATGAATCCTGCGGTGGAACTGGTACTCGTTCTTGACGGTGTCGAGAGCAATAGAATTCTCCAAGTTGGCCACGAGCCGCAGCATGGGATCCTCGACAGCCCGCTTTGTCATCGCCAGTCGTCCGGCGGCCGCGGCCAGCGGCTTTTCCTCGCGGATAACTCGGCGGCTGGATTCGTCGAGTTTGGCTTCCTCGTGGTGAAGCGACGCGATGAAGGTCCATGTCTTTTCGTCCTCTATATTTTCCGGGGCAAACTTCACCAGATTCGCCGCCCCAACAAGCGGCCGTTCGATGATTGCTTTCGGGCGGGCGATTTCGACCGCAACTTCTGCTCGGGGAGGCACGGGGGGAGCAGTTCGTTCGGCTTGTTGGCCGACAGGAAGCCCTTGGGCACCGCCTGTCGATAGCGCTTTGCGAAGCTCCTCTTGGGCTCCATTGGCACTCGCCTTCGATCCATTTCCCATCGCAACCTGCGCCCGCTTCCAATCCGCCATCCAGGCCCGCATCAGTTCTTCCGCCTGCATCTGGTGATAGTCCGCCAGCAGAGCAATTCGCTGTTTGGAAGTGGAGTCCGCCAGCAAACGGACCACTGCCTCGCCGCGCGAGATCTGTTTCAAAAACGCCTTCGGCCCATAGAGCCCCGGAATTGCATCAACCACCTGGCCATCGGGCATCAGCACATAGTGAATGCTGTTGCCGGTGAGAGTCCGTTCCAGTTTGCGGCCATCGCCAAAGTCAATCGTCACCTTCGGAACTGGCCGAACGCTCCGCCAATGGAGCACGAATCGCTCTCGCAGTGTCTTGGCAATCTCTTCGTTCGAGTACAGCGTCGTCCGGAAAAACCGGCTGTTGGCGCAGCTGAATTCGTCGGTCAAGTTCCCCAGCATCCGGAGCGTGAGAATCGGCTTGCCGGACTTCTGGGCAACCGCCTTTGCCTGCTCCAAATCGGTGTACCAAAACAGCCGCGAGGCCGAGCAATACTTCGCCCCGCCGACCCGGTCGATGGCATCATCGATGCGAGTCAGAACCGAGGAGAAATCCGGGGGCAGATTGGTGGTCGCAAGCCGAAATTCCGTTGCCTGAAGCTCCTTCTTTCTGGCCAGCAGAACTTCCAATCCCCTCGGCCCTTCCTCCCGCAACCGGCTGATGGCGGCGTCCGCCTCGCTGGTCTTTCCAAACAAAATGATGTCGGCTTCCTTCCCATTCAACCCTTCCCCCAAAGCAACGGCTGAAAGCGACGTCAAGAGCAATGCGACACCGAGATTCCAGTTCCGATTCATCTTCATTCTCCCTTGCTGACGGAGTGTGCGACGACCATGACCCTTTCCATCGACTGAAGTATAAAGGCCCCGCCGCGCCAAGCGTGTAAATCGTTTGTAACCTCTGGTTACGGTTGTAATAGCGAAGAGGCGGATACACCGCACGCCATTACACGTCGAATCGAGAGCGCAAGAACGTTCAAGAATAGTTCGAAAATGTGGCACGCCGACCTGCCGGTGGCGATGAAGAACAAGACATTTCAACGCCCGCGTGAAACCGTAAGCGTGCCACTTGGCACAGTCTCTACATGAGTTCCCGAATCGGCTCGGGGTCGCTGACAAGGTGCGTCGGGCGGCCTTGGGGGGTGAAGAGGATTTTGTTGGGGCTGATGCCGAGCTTGGTGTAAATCGTGCTGACGAAGTTTTCGGGGGCGAGGACGCGGTCCTGCGCGGCGTAACCTTTGCGGTCGGTCGCGCCGACCACCACGCCACCGGGGGTGCCGCCGCCGGCCATCAGGACGGACATGGCGTTGGCCCAGTGGTCGCGGCCCGGTTTGTTCTGGCCGGAAAGGGTGCTGATGGTGGGGGTGCGTCCGAATTCACCGAGGGCGACGACCAGCGTGCTTTCCAGCAGACCGTGGTCCGCCAAGTCGCTGATGAGCGTGGCCACCGTGTTGTCCCACTCCGGCAACCGTTTGGAGCAGGCGCCGAAGATGTCGGAGTGATGGTCCCAGCCGCCATCGTTGATGGTGACGAAGGGGACGCCGGCCTGAACGAGGCGGCGGGCGAGGAGAGCCCGCTGGCCAAAGCCGTTGCGGCCGTAGGCGTCGCGAATTTTTTCGCTCTCGCTGTGGATATCGAAGGCGGCCTGAGCTTCCTTGGAAGTGACCAAGTCGTAACCTTGGCGATAATACTCGTCAAAGCCTGTGACGGGATCGCCAGCGGAGGGATCGTTGATTCGCTCGATCTTATCCACCAGCTTGCGGAGATCAGTTCGGCTGCCGAAGCGGCCTTCGGTCAGGCCTTGCGGCAGGGCGACGTCGCGAACGCGGAAGCCGGCATTATTCGGATCGCCATCGACGACGAAGGGGGCGTATTTGGCACCCAGGAAATTGGGTCCACCGGAGCGCGTCATGGACGGAATCGAAAAATAGGCAGGAAGGCCGTTGTCCTTGCCTAGCTCGTGGGCGGAAACGCTCCCCATACTCGGATGAAAACTGACAAACGCCCCACAGCCGACGGGGATGCGCGGCGGAGCCCCGGTCATCATGTAATGGTTACCGGCTCCGTGGTTTCCCTGGTCGTGGCGGATGGAGCGGATGATGGCGTACTTATCGAGACTGCCGGCCAGGCGGGTCATGTGCTGGCTGAATTCGACGCCAGAAACTTTCGTGGGGATAGCCGAGAAATCGCCACGGATTTCCGCGGGGGCATCGGGCTTGGGATCGAAGGTTTCGAAATGTGTCGGACCGCCGTCCATCCAAATCAAGATGCAGCTTTTGGCCTTGGCTTGACGGCCCACAAGGGGGCCAGCATCCGCAGCCTGTGCCCGAAAACGAAGGGCGCTGACCATGCCGCCACCCAGAAGTGAACCAAGTCCGAGTTTGATACAGTCGCGACGGGAAAACATAAGGTGGGCCTCGTATAGTAGTCCACTCACTCCGTGAGCGGAAAGCTTGCACTGGGAGTTCGCAGGCTACTTTATAGGTGGGAACGCATCTGCGTCTGTTTATCTTATCGGCTTGCGAAGAAAGATGCTACTGGATTTGTCACCTTTCTCGCAGCGAATAGCAGCTAGGTCGTTATCTGCAGCAGCTCCTCCTTCCCCGGTGCCTTGACCTGCGATTGTTCCAGCGGCTTCTCTCTGCTGTCGACCCATTTCTTGGCGTCGAAGTGTTTGCCGTAGGTGCCGTAGTCGTTGAAGAAGAAGTATTTGGCGAGGCGGTAGGCCCAGGATTTTTCGGGGATTTCCTGGCCCGGGTTGTATTGCGAGGGGCGGAGTTGCATGGAGTCGAGCTCGGCGACGGCAGCGTGGCGGGCTGTGGTGTCCTTCGCTCCGTGCCGCTCGACGAGTTGCTTGAGCAGGTCCGGCCGCTCCAGCACGATGCAGCCGCGGGTGTTCTCGGCAGCGGTCTGGCGGAAGTCGCGGAGGAAGGCACTGTTTTGGAATTTGTCCTTGAGCGGCGTGTCGTCGTGGATGGTTTCCTTGGCGAACTGAATGATCGGACAGGGCTCGATGTCCCCCCACGGGCTGATGTGGTGCGTGAAGCCAGTGGCGGCTGGGCAGAGGGCGCGCCCTTCGCCGTCGTAGTAGGCGTCGATAATCACGATCGGTTTTTTGGCCCGCATCTCGACGACGAACTTGCGGCACTGCAGCTGTTGTTCGGGCGTGAGGGAGAGGTCGGCCTTGGCGTCGGGGCCGACAGGGCGATAGATGTGGAACCAAGTATACATCACCCCCATGTCAATCAATCGGTCGAGCCATTTCTCACTGAGCAGGTCAAAGTTGCTCTGGCAGAGGCTGGTGCAGACGCCGGTCATCACCTTGTGCTTGAGGCAGTTTTGCAGCCCCTGCATCGACTGGCTGTAGACGTGGTCGCGACCGCGGCGCTCGTCGCTGACGATTTCGTTCCCTTCGATGCTGACCAGCGGCGTGACATTGCCGCAGCGGCGAAGCTCCTTGGCGACCTCGTCGGTGATGAAGTGGCCGTTGGTGAAGACCTGGAAATAACAGTCGCGATGCTGGGCGAAAATCTCCAGCACCTCCGGATGCATGAACGGTTCGCCGCCGAGAATGCCGAAGAACGAGTTCCCCATCGCCTTGGCTTCGGTGATGAGTTTGTGCATCGCCGCGACTTCAATCTTTGATTGCTTGGCGGCCACGTCGACCCAGCAGCCTTGGCAGCGCAGATTGCAGCTGTTGATGATAGACACGTAGAGAAACGGCGGGAAGAATTCGCCCCGCTTGAGGCGGCTCTTGTGTTTTTGGACCGAGCGGACCCCCTTGAGGCCGAAGTTCCACATCAGCTTCCAAAGCAGGCGTTTGTCGGTCTCCCAAAGGAGACGGTTGGCCATTCGGAAATACATGAGCCGTTCAATTCGTGGGGTGGGAGACAGGTGGGGAAGTCCCAGGATTATACCACGACCATCCCCCCTGGGTGCGGCGCTGCTTTAAGTTACCCCGGGATTAGGATATGCTGCGAAATACCCCAGCGGAGAACGCCATGCTCAAAACTCTGAAGTCTTATCTGCTCCTAGTCGCAGCGGTGTTTCCCCTCGCCAGTTCCCAAGCCGCGGAGCCGCTCAAATCTTCGATCCAGCCGGGGGAGAAGATCGCGACGATCTTCGAGCCGCTAAACATCACCGGCCCACATGCCGGCGAGCCCCATTGCCTGGTCTGCGAGAATGGGCGTTCTCCCGTGGCGATGATATTTGCTCAAGACCTGGATGATCGGCTCCTGAAGCTGCTAGTGAAAATTGATACGGCAACGGAGAGGCACCAGAAGGAAGGGATGGGTAGCTTTGTCGTCTTTCTCAGCGAAGATGCCGAGTTGCCCAAGCAGTTGGAAGCAGCGGCCAAGAAACACAAGTTCCAACATCTTGTGCTCTCCACTTTTGAACCCGCGGGTCCGGATGGCTTTGACGTGGCCAAAGAGGCGGCTGTTACCGTGGTGCTCTACAGTGAGCACGTCGTTCGGGCCAATCACGCCTATCGCCAGGGAGAACTGACAGAAAAGGAAATTGAAAAGGTTCTGGGAAACATTCCCAAGATTCTCGACACGAAATAGTCTGCGTCCCAATTCACATCGAACCGAGGGAACCATGAATCGAGCCATCCTTGTCTTTGCGACGCTGCTTTGCGTGTACTCCGCCTGCCGCGGGGCTGATCTTGCCGAGCAGTCGGAGTTGGGAAAATCCGTTAAGGACATTCCGGTCGCGGCGCACTGGATTTATGACGATCTAGCCAAGGCCAAGGCCGAAGCGAAAGAAACCGGCAAGCCGCTGCTGGTGGTGCTACGCTGCGTCCCTTGTCCGCCCGGAAAATCCCTCGACGAAAAGGTAATGCAGCCCAACAAGGAATTAGAGGCGGTTGAAAAGCAGTTTGTCTGTGTCCGCATTATCCAAACCAAAGGGCTGGACCTGAGTATCTTTCAATACGACTTCGACATGTCCTGGTCGGCCATGTTTTTTGCCCCCGATATGACCATCCTCGGCCGTTACGGAACCCGCAACGCCTCTGGGCCGGGCTCCGACTCTCTGTTGACGGCCGCGGCGTTCCAGAAAGCAGCCGACCGAGCACTGACGCTGTACAAGGGATTTCCCGGCAACAAGGCGCAACTCGCGGCTAAGAAGGGGAAGTCGCCTGAGTATGCGGTTCCCGAGCAAACCCCAGGCCTGCAGGACCGAGCGGGAAAGGAAACCACCAAACAAACATGCATCCATTGCCATATGGTGAAGGAATTTGCCATGCGGGCAAAATGGGAAGAGGGCAAGCTGACACCGGAGGACATTTGGGTTTTCCCGATGCCCGAGCGGATTGGACTCGAACTCGACTTGGATAACGGCCTCCTCGTGAAGTCGGTTGCGGAGGATACACCTGCGGCCAAGGCAGGATTTTCCAAAGGGGATGAACTTCTCCTCGCAGGAGGCCAGCCGCTGATTTCCACGGCGGACTTTCAATGGGTACTGCATAGTTCGCCCGCCGACACGAGTTTGCCGATCAAGTTTCGCCGTGGCGACAAGGTTTTTGAAAGGACAATTGCCCTGAGCGGCAGCTGGAAAGAGGAGTCCAACATCGCCTGGCGGGCCTCCAGTTGGTACGGCTTGCGATTGGGGCTCAAGGTGGAACCGCTTTCGCCTGCGGACAAGAAGAGCCGGGGGATCGAGGAAGAGGAATTGGCGTTGGTAGTGAAAGGAATGTTCGGGAAGGGAAAGCAAAAGCTGGAGGCTTCCGGCCTGCGAACTGGAGACATCATTATCGCTGTCGATGGCAGTAGCAAGAATCAGACCGAGTCTAGATTCATTGCGGACCTGCGTCTCACCCGCGGCCCCAAGGACTCGGTTAAGTTCACCGTCGTGCGGGGAGACAAGAAACAAGAACTGACCATCCCAATGTGGTAGAAGATAGTAGGACGGGACGGGAGTCCCATCCTACTTACCAGGAGCCATTCCATGAACCGCCGCACATTCTTGGGTTCCACCGCTGCCACGGCAGCGACGATTTCACTGGCTGCGATCAACTCGGCCAGATCCGCGCCATCGCCCAGCGACAAGATCACCATTTGCGTTACCGGTGTTCGCGGGCGAGGTGGCAGCCTGCTGGAGACCTTCGCCGCGATACCCGAAGTGACGGTGAAGTACGTCTGCGATTTGGACGCACAAGTTCTTGCCAGCCGTGTGGCCCAAGTGGAAGCGAAGACCGGGAGAAAACCCGAAGGGATCAGCGACTTCCGAAAGGCCCTTGATGACAAGTCTGTCGATGCCCTCGTCCTCGGCACGCCCGACCATTGGCACGCCCTGCCGACCATTCATGCTTGCCAGGCTGGGAAAGATGTCTACGTCGAGAAGCCCGACGGCCACAACATCTTGGAAGGGCTGACGATGGTCGCCGCCGCCAAAAAATATGACCGCGTTACTCAACTGGGGACTCAGGCCCGCAGCGATAGCGGACTGTTTGATTGCATGGCCTGGCTGAAGGAAAGTCATCTCGGCAAAGTTCGCTTCGCCAAAGCTTGGGAAAGTGCGAAGCAGGGACCTGTCAACATCGTTCCCGATAGCGAGCCGCCCACGGGATTCGACTACGACACCTGGCTTGGCCCGGCTCCGTTGCGCCCCTTTAATCCTCGCCGCTTTCACGGCAACTGGCGATGGTTTTTCGATTATGGCACCGGTGATCTGGGGAATGACGGTGTTCACCGGCTCGATGTCGCTCGCTGGGCACTTGAGAGCGCCATTGCAGGAGAGAAGAAGCCCGCTCCCGGCTTGCCGTCACAGGTGGCGGCTCTTGGGGGAAAATACTATTTCGATGACGCCCAGGAGTGGCCGGACACGCTGATGGTCACTTACAACTACGCTGCCGGCTACCTACTGACGTACGAGATGCGGATCTGGTCTCCCTATGCATTGCATGAGGAGAGCGAAGGGGCCGCGGTCTATGGCGACAACGGCTACGCCATCATTGGCAACACGCGGTGGCGGGCTTTCGATGCTAAAGGGAAACTGCTCCGCGAGGAGAAACGGCCCACCCCCGACAGGGCACATGCCCAAAACTTTCTGGACTGCATGCGGTCTCGAAAGGCTCCCAATGCCGACCTCGCCACCGTCGGCCAACCCTCGAGCCTCCTCTGCCACCTCGGCAATGCCGCCTGGCGCGCCGGTCGCATCTTGGAATTCGACCCCGCCACTCGTTCCTTTAAGAACGACGCCGACGCCAACAAGTACATCACGAGGACCGAGTATCGCAAACCGTGGGTGCTGCCGAAGCTGGACGACGTGTAAAACGGGTTTTGGTGGGTATAAATAGCTGCTACAAAGGAGATAGGCGAGGAAAGGTGCACTCTGTCATTCCGCGTGCCTGTTTTCCCGTACTTGAGGACGCCTCTATGTTCAGCTATCGCGAACTCGCACCTTTGGCTTCTGGGGCGGCCGTGCAGCGCAGGATGCGTTCCAAGGGGACAATAGGTCTTTTCCTGGCGGCAGCCGCTTTGTGTTTTGTTGCCCCGCAGCCCGCGGCGGCCCAATCAGGAATGCGGGAACTCTTGGAAGCTCGGCGTATTATGGTGAACGAGGAGATCGCGGCCCAAGGAATCGAACACCATCGCCTGCTGGCGGCGATGCGCGAAGTCCCGCGCGAGCTGTTTATCCCACTCCATAAGAGAGATCTGGCGTATCTCAACGTCGCCATTACCTATGGCGATGGCAATGTCATTTTGCCCCCCCTGGTGACCGCCCATCTGATTGAAAAACTAGACCCGCAAAAGAACGACAAGGTTCTCGTCATCGGCGCGGGCTCCGGCTATAGCACGGCACTCATCAGCCGCATGTCCCGCGAAGTCTACGCGGTTGAAATCGATCGGGCAGTTGCCACGACAGCCGAAGAGACGCTTAGAAGTCTCAAATACACCAATGTCAAGCTGCGGGTGGGAGACGGCTTTGAAGGGTGGAAGGAACATGCTCCCTACCAGCGAATCATCGTGGAATGTTCTCCGGATAGCGTCCCCCGACCCTTGGTGGACCAACTCGCGGAGGAGGGAACGCTGCTGGTTCCGACCGGCAGTGAGTTTGATCAGACGATGTACCTTTGCAAAAAGGTGAATGGCGAACTGACAACCTTGTCGCTCTGGCCGACGCTCCTCGTGCCGATGAAGGGCAAGGCGGAAGAATTGCGCTCGCATAGCGGGCTGTTGCGGACTCCTTCGATTCTGAATGGTGGATTCGAGGAGATTGTCCCCAGTACCAAAGATGTCCCCACCAATTGGGCCTATGTGCGGCAAGGAAATGTCGTGGAAGATAGTTCTTGCCCTGAAGGAAGCCACGCTCTGTCGTTCGTCAATGTCACGCGGGGCGTAGCTGCCACCGCGATCCAAGCCTTTCCCGTGGACGGCAAGAATGTCTCGGAACTCACCCTGGCCTGCAAAATCTGGGGGAAGGATATTCGCCCCGGACAAAACCGCCAGCAACTGCCGCGGATGGAAGTGCGTTTCTACGATGAGAAACTCCGGTATGTGGGGGGAGACTGGATGGGAGGCTGGAACATGACCTTCAGTTGGGTCAAAAAGGACCATGTCTTCAATGTTCCTCGCCCGGCCAAGTTTGCCGTCCTGCGCATTGGCCTGGGTGGTGCCACGGGCGAAATTCGGTTTGACGACATTCGACTTGAATATCAATAGATTTTGTCCTTTCGGCAATTCCAGTGTCATGTGAAGGTTGGTGTCGTATTAAGGGTTGCGCGGGCAACTTGGGCTAGAATGTCATCGGCTTGGGCGATCCATACGAGATGTTCGGGCGAAGAGTGCTGTTGCGCGATGAACTCCTGGTTCGCCCAGATGAGTTGCTGGATGTTCTTGAAGGTGCCGGGGCGGCCACGATGAATCGGCAACACTTACGTCGCGGACGTGGTGAGTCATTCACTTTGCTCGCCACAGCGACACCATTTTCTTGACGTTTCCATGTCAGCAGTGATCTCCTCGTTCCACTTGCATTTAGCTGCTGCGAGCGAGATATTGGCTCTCGTTTTTCGGCGTATCGGCGAGCAGCGACCGTGCGACCAACCTTCCAACGTCTACCGCTCCTCATACCGCAATTCGATCGCCGGCGCTCTTCGAATGGGCGATGTTCTCCTCCATAGAATGCATCCTCACAAACCAGATTAGGTAACACCATTTAAGAGGCAATGCACGAGCACAGACTCACGACTGTCCTAAAGAATTTCCCTTTGACTTTTTGAACTGACTTAAGAAAAGCAGACGGACGATGGAGAAAAAACTGGAATTGTGCGTTGAATTGGAACTTGTTTACATCCGAGGATCTAGGACGCGATTTGACAGCGTATGGCCTTCAAACCTACACTTAGGTCACATCAATGCATTGTGATGCTTTCGTGTGGTGAGAGTCGTCAAGCAGAAGGCGTTTGAATGGGGCATCTCCAGAGAAAACCTCCGATGAGACGATCGCTTCTGCCGTTCTTTGCGGCCGTAATGGTCGCAAACCTATTTGCCGAACGAGTGTTGGTTGCTGAGCCGCTGAGAGGAGTTGGCGAGAACGAATTCGCCGTCGACTCGATTTCCGTCGAGCCACGAGATATTCTCTTGCGAGGTGAAAATCGGCGGCAACATCTGCTGGTGACCGCGCTTAGTGAAAATGGTGTTAGACGCGATGCAAGCCACTTGGCGAGTTTTGAGTCGCTCGATCCCGCAGTTGCCCGAGTGGAGGGCGGGGTTGTGATTGGTGTGGCCGACGGCTCCAATCAGATTCGCATTCGCCTGGGGGAGCGGACGACTACGGTCAAGGTGAAAGTGGTGGGATTTGCGAGCTATCCCCCGGTGCACTTCATCAATGACGTAGCCCCCATTTTTTCCAAGCTCGGCTGCAATAGTGGCGGATGCCACGGCCGAGCTGCGGGCCAAAACGGCTTCAAGCTTTCGGTCTTTGGTTTTGACCCGGCGGGAGATTACGACGCACTGATAAAAGAAGGACGGGGGCGGCGAATATTGCCGTCCAGTCCAGAACACAGCTTGCTGCTTGCCAAGCCAACGGCGAGACTCCCTCACGGCGGCGGGCAGAGACTTGCAGAAGGTTCACCCGATCACGAACTGCTGGTGCAATGGATTCGCCAGGGAATGCCCTGGGGCCAAGCGGACTCTCCCACTCTCAAGTCTCTGCGGATTAGTCCAACGGAACGAGTCCTCGGCATCAACGACCGCCAGCAGATTCTGGCGACGGCCATTTATTCCGATGGCCAGGAGCGAGACATCACTGCGGCGGCCAGTTATGCGTCTAACGCCACGCAGGTTGTGGAAGTGGAACAGGGGGGCGTCCTGCGAAGCGGAACGCTGCCCGGGCAAGCCGCCGTCACAGTGGCCTATATGGGACAGGTCGCTGCCGTCAAAGTGGTCATTCCCCGCCCCGGCATTTCCGCTGACTTGCCCGTGCTTCCCGTCCGCTCTCCTATCGATGAACTGGTCAGTTCTCGGCTCAAGCTGCTTGGCATCCCACCATCCGCGCCGGCCGACGACGCGACGTTCCTGCGACGGCTATTTTTGGATACGATCGGTCGCTTGCCGACATCCGACGAAACACGGGAATTCCTCAAACAAACCAATGCGGATAAGCGGACTCGCTGGATTGAACAAGTTCTTTCGCGGGACGAATACGCAGACTTTTGGGCCCTAAAGTGGGCCGATATCTTGCTGGTGGACCGCCAGAAGCTGGGGGACCGCGGAGCATTTGAATTCCATCGCTGGCTCAAAGAACAGTTTGCTACGAACCGTCCCTATGACGAGTGGGCAAGTGAGTTGATTACGGCGACTGGCAACTCGGCCAAGAGTGGCCCGGCCAATTTCTATCGCACAATGGACAATCCGGAAGGATTGGCTCGCGTGTTGTCGCAGGCGTTCCTCGGCGTGCGGATGGAATGCGCCCAGTGTCATCACCATCCGTTTGAGAAATGGTCCCAAGACGACTTTTACGGTCTGGCTGGATTTTTCAGTGGTCTTGAACGGCAGCCGCTGGGGACCGACCGGGTACTGGTCTATCATGCGGGTCTGCGCGAGATGCGAGTCCCAGTCTCCAATCGTCTGGTGTTGACCCGCGTGCTGGATGGGCCGGCGTTGACGGCGGTCGATGGCGATCCCCGCGGGATACTCGCTAAGTGGATGACAGCTCCCGAGAATCCTTGGTTTGCTCGCCTGGCGGCTAACCGTTTGTGGAAACATTATCTGGGACGCGGACTTGTCGAGGCCGAGGATGACCTGCGCTCCACGAATCCGCCGACCAATGCTCCTCTGCTTGACTATCTCGCCAATCGGCTCATCGCTCAGCAATATGATCTCAAAGCCCTGTCGCGCGAGATCATGGATTCGAACGTCTATCAGCTTTCTTCCACGACCAATCCCCTCAATCAGGACGACGAGCAGAGCTTTTCGCACTACCTTGCCAAGCGGTTGCCGGCGGAGGTCATGCTCGATGCCATTTCCGACGTCACGGGTGTCGGCGAAACCTTTCCAGGTCGTCCCCCGGGGACGCGAGCTGCACAACTTTGGGACAATCGCCTCCCCTCTTACTTTCTGGAGATTTTCGGCCGTCCCGAACGGACCAGTCCTTGCGAATGTGGCCGTTCCAGCGAGCCGACGATGGCCCAGGCCCTGCATTTGATGAATTCGCCGGAAATCGAGGCCCGACTGGCGAGCCCGCAGGGCCGGGTTGCCAAATTGGCAGCTAGTGCGATGGCTGCCGGCGAGATTGCCGATGAACTTTGTCTGACGGCTCTGGGCCGACTCCCCAATTCGGAAGAGCGCAGGATTGCGGACCAACTGTTTGAAAAGGCCTCGCGGCAAGAGGCGGCGGGGGACTTTCTGTGGACGCTGCTCAACTCGCGGGATTTTCTGTTTAACCATTAAGTCGGAGACTTGCCATGCTTCCCCCTTATTGTGACGGAATCAGTCGACGCGGATTTCTCCGGCTTGGCTCGGTTGCGGGGCTCAGCTTAGCGCAAATCCTCCGACTTCAACAGGCGCAAGCGGCGGTCGATGCTCAGAAGAACGTGAACTGCATTTTCATCTTCATCATCGGCGGGATGGCCCATCAGGACATGTGGGATCCCAAGCCAAATGCGCCAGCTGAGATTCGCGGCGACTTTCGCCCAATCTCCACGGCAGTCCCCGGAATGCAGATCACCGATCTGCTGCCGCATGTGGCGAAAGTGACTGACAAGCTTTCGCTCATTCGCTCGATGACGCACAACGATCCAGACCACACGGCGGGTTACCATGTGATGATGACCGGCCAGCACCCTGGAACTGGGCCGGCGTTCAATCGCAATGTCGCCAACAATAACGTGCATCCCTCCTTTGGCTCGATGGTCGCCAAGTTGGGAAAGAGTTCCGGCTCGCTCCCTCCCTATATTTCGCTGCCGAATTTTCTCAACAGTGGCGGACCAGCTTTTTTGGGCGCAAGCTGCGCCCCGTTCGTGATTGAAGCCGATCCGGCATCGCCGGATTTTTCGGTGCGTGATATCGTCCTTCCCGAGGGCGTCACCAGCGACCGCAGCATTCGCCGCCAAGAAGCCCTCCGCCGACTCAAGGATTTTGAGCAAAAAGCGGAGCAGGCCAGCAAGGAAGCCCGCTCGCTCGATGTCTTCCAGCAGAAGGCCATTTCACTGATGACCTCCCAGGAGGCCAAGCTGGCGTTTGACATTTCCCGCGAGGATGAGCGAACCCGCGAAGAATATGGCATGACCAGCCTGGGACAATGCTGCCTGATGGGTCGTCGGCTGGTTGAGGCCGGCTGCCGATTTGTTTCCATTGAGAATGGCCACTGGGATACCCACCGGCAGAATACGATGAGCCTGCGCGATCTCCTTGTTCCCCCGCTCGACCAATCGCTGGCCGCACTCCTTAGCGATCTCGACCGCCGCGGCATGTTGGATTCGACCTTGATCGTTGTGGCCACCGAATTCGGCCGGACTCCACGAATCAATCAAATGGCCGGGCGTGACCATTGGCCAGGGGCCTTCTCCATTGTCATGGCAGGAGGCGGAGTGAAGCCCGGCAG
>CAYUJE010000036.1:20815-27489 GCA_964444865.1 uncultured Pirellulaceae bacterium
GTCGCAACCGATCCCACTAGCACCCATATCTTCCCTGCCGGCGGCCGCCGCGGCACGACGGTCGGTGTGCGGATCGGCGGAGAGTGTCTGCCGCCGCTCACGAGAGTTCGAGCGGAATCAGAGGGAGTCACCTTTCATGAAGTGTTGGGCCCTCGCGCCAAGCCGAGGGGAGAGACTTCTCTCCGCCGCCGACCTGGAGAGTTGCATATCAATTATCCCAAGGAATGGGAATCCAGAGTTGAAATCGCAGCCAATGCTCCGCTCGGCCCCCGACTCTGGTGGTTGGCTTGTGCGCGGGGTGGAACGGGAGGCCGCCCCTTCTTGATTGGCGACTTGCCGGAGTTTATCGAAACCGAATCAAACTCCGCTCCTGAGAAAGCCGAGCAACTAACGCTCCCTGTCACACTTAACGGTCAAATTGACGGCGAGCGAGACATGGACTATTTCACGTTCAGTGCTACCGAGGGAGAGGTCATTGTTGCCGACGTCATTGCGACGCGAATTGGCTCGCCCCTCAATGCGGTGCTCGAGTTTCATGATGAGAAGGGTCGCCGTCTTCAGGTCCAGGAGATCCGCATGGGGAGCGATCCGGTCATCGCGCTGCGTGTTCCGGCAACCGGCAAGATTCGCTTCTCGGTGGCAAATCTCAGCGCTCCTGGTGGACCCCACTTCGTTTATCGCATTACGCTTTCCAAGGAGCCTTATGCCCGGTTGGCATTTCCAGGCGGCGGTAGGATCGGTGAATCGCGTGAGTTGGAGTTGCTCGTGCTGACAGGAGAGGCGAACTTCGGAGTGCTCAAGAAGTCCGTGCAGTTTCCCATGTCCGCCGGTAGCTTCTCTTGGAGACCTGCTGGTGGAACGGGCGATCTGCAGCTGGAAGCTGGCCTGCTGCCGGAATTGGTTGAGCAGGAGCCTAATGACGGAATGGTTGCAGCGACCAAAGTAGCTACTTTCGCCCAAATCAACGGCCGCTTGGAGAACGCCGGCGATGCGGACTGGTTTGCATTCGACGCTCGCCAGGGAATGCCGCTGACCATCGCCTGCCAGAATGCCGGCGTGGGACTTCCCACGCTTCCCATCTTGAGCATCTGCAATGCTGCGGGGCAGGAACTGGCCAAGGCAAGTGCGATTGATGTTCCCGATCGCTTACCGCGGATCGACGCCTGGGCGCCACCGGCAGACGGCACTTACTTCCTCCGTGTGCGGGATGTGCAGCAAGGAGTGGCGGGAGGCCTTGAATTTGTCTACCGCATTTCCGTGGTGTCCGCCCAGCCCGATTTTGAGTTGGTGCTCAAGACAGATGCCGCGAACCATCTTCCCGGCAGTCGCACTGAACTGGACGTGACAGTGCTCCGCCGCGGGGGATTTGCGGGCCCAGTAACGGTCACGGCTCAAGGTCTGCCCGAAGGCGTTCGAGCCGAACCGCTCGAAATCGCCGCCGGCGTTCCGTCTGGCAAGTTGGTGCTCGTTTCCGAGAAGGACAAAGTGCCTCCGGTGGACGCGCTTCTCAAAATCATCGGCACCGCGGACATCGCGGGACAGCCGCTCACACGCATCGCTTCCTCGCCGCATCTGGGACGAGATGTGGAGGGAGTCTCCATCGGCAAATCATCTACCGAGTCCTTTCATCTGACAGTGCTTCACAAGCCGCTGTTCCGCTTGTTTTGCAGCGAAGCTTATCAGTACGCCCATCGCGGCACAATTCATCAATATCAGATGGAAGTGGAGCGACTCGATGGCTTTAGCGGTCCGATCATGCTGCAGATCGCCGACCGACAGAACAAGGATCTAGATGGCGTGGAGATTCTGGAAACGACAATTCCCGCAGGTGAAAGCAAGATTTTATTGCCGCTCTATCTTCCTGAAACGATGCACATCAATGTGCAGGCACACTCGAATGTCTATGCCCAGGGGATCGCTTACTTCAAGGACAGCCTCGGAAATGACCAATCGACCTGCATCGTCTCCGAAATGCGCTGCATGATTCGGACGCTGCCGACGGTCGCCCGCTTGCATGCCGATCATGATGAGATCCAGTTTGCTCCTGACGGTCAGGCATCGTGCTCTCTGCGATTGGACCGCACCTCTTTGTTTGGCGGGCCGCTGACCATCGAGTTGGTCCCTGGGGCCTTCACAAATGGCATCACTGCCGAACCCGCGGTAATTCCTGCTGGGGAGAAAGAGGCCATCGTAAAGCTACGCGCCGCGCCGGGAGCCAAGATAATCCAGACTGCACCCTTGCGATTGCGCGGCACAGGGCATTTGGGAAATGGCACGACCGTTGTCACGGAGGCCCAGGTGTTCGTGCATGGCAAGTGAGTTGTCGTGCACCATTCTGGATGGAAAGTCCAGGTTGCAATTTCGGCCCCGTGCTGACATACTGCCCTAATCGCACTAACTGAGGTATTTCATGAACACTTTTGAACTGAATCGACGGCAGGCACTCATCGCGGGAGGCATGGGAGCGCTTTCGCTCGGCATACCTGGAATAGTCATGGGAGCCGATAAGCTGGACCCCAGCGGCAAAGCCGTCGCCGCCGAAAAGTCGTGCATCTTCATTTTGCTCTGCGGCGGACCAAGCCATATCGACACTTGGGATATGAAGCCCGACGCGCCGGACACGATCCGGGGACCTTATCGGCCCATCTCCACCAAGGTACCCGGTATGCGCATCAATGAGATGCACACCGAGTTGGCGAAGTTGACCGACGAGTTCACGCTTATCAACTCGATGTCGCATCCGGGTGCCATCAACAATCACTTCGATGCGATGCACAACCTGCTCAGCGGTCAATCCACAAAGCGGGTGCAAGAAGGCGTGACGGATGACCAGCCCTATCTCGGCTCCTTCGTCGCCAAACACAGGCCCAGCAAGCGCAACATTGTCTCGAATGCATGGCTCATCAAATGCGTGGGAGCGCCGGTCTTTTGCGCGCCGAACATTGGGATTGGCGGCTACCTTGGCTCGGCTCATGCGCCGGTATTCGTAGGCTCGGAAAAGAACCATCCGGCGATGGCCGATTTCAAACCACCGGAAATCTACGATCTCGGCGACCAGAGCCGGGTCGACGAACGCCGACAGTTGCTCGGCAGCATTGAGGGTCAAAAGCTGGCCCGTGACGTGCGCGGGGCGGATTGGTCGGACTTGCGCGAGAAGGCTTACGATGCCATGACTCGTCCTGAAGGACGTGATGCATTCAAGATGGACCTGGAGCCCGCGAAGGTGCGTGACCGGTACGGCCGGCATCCTCTGGGGCAAAATCTGCTACTCGCTCGCCGCATGGTCGAAGCCGGCGTGCGGTTCGTTACGGTCAACGGCTGGGCGGGCCAAGCACCGCATGATACAGCCGGTCCCCCTAGCAGCAGTTGGGACATGCACGGCGGAAATATGGGGATGGGAGATGCCTTCGGCGATGGATCCTACGGCATGGGATTCTGCCTGCCGCGATTGGATCAGGCCCTTTCCGCGCTGCTGTCTGATTTGAAAGAACGGGGCATGCTTAAGAACACGCTCGTCGTATGCATGGGAGAGTTCGGCCGCACGCCGAACGTGCTTACGCAGCTTCCGCCGGGTCGGCAGCACTGGCCTGCCTGTTTCTCTGCTATTTTGGCCGGAGCGGGCATCGCCGGCGGCCAGGTCTATGGCAAATCGGACAAGAAAGGCGCGTACGTCAGCAGCAATCCCGTACGCCCGGAAGAACTGTCGGCATCCATCTATCACGCGCTCGATATTCCCCTCAACGCGCCGCAGAACAACAGCGGCATTTCGCTCCCCATAACAACGGGAAAGCCGGTGATGGCGTTATTTGGTTAAGCTCCTTCTACGCAACATTTCTTCGTGCCGGCTAGTATTGCTTGAACGATTTCTTCCCCAATCAGCCAGGATTACTACGGCGAAAGCGCGATTGGCAGCCACGTGTTATCGTCTTTGCCTGGGCGTGAGAAAGTGTCAAATGCGCATCGGTCATCGGCAAAATGGAGTTTTCGCATGGACTTGAATGATACGCCGATGGAGCTCTATTCAACGAGCAATCCCCTGGAGGCCGAGATGTTACGATCCGCCTTAAACTCAGAAGGGATTAAATGCGAATGTACCGGAGAGCTTCAGGCCGGGTTGGTGGGCATTGATTCCATGCCGATCGGACTACTCGTCCTCCCTGCGGACTATGATCGCGCCCTGGCCTTTCTTCGCGAACATCACCGAGGATAAGTTGCTCCTCCGGCACTGCGACTGCCGCAGGCAATGATGTTTCGCCAAAGTTTTTGAGGCAAATGTTTTCTCCTTCTTTCTCGAAAATAGCGTTGTCAGGCTCCGCTTCATCGGGTTACATTGGTAATGTTTGATGCGTTCTTTGGTCGCCAGAGAATACGGTCATGCTCACAATTCCCGGACCCGAAGCCCCAAATACTCCGTGCTTGTCTCGCCGCAGTTATTTGCGGATCGGCGGGCTGGCTCTTGGGGGAATGGCCCTTCCGGATATTTTGCGTGCCGAAGCGGCAAGCGGCCGACGCAAGCCGGCCAAAGGGATCATCATGGTGCTGCTCCCGGGGGGACCGACGCACCTGGATACGTTTGATCTAAAGCCGGATGCGCCGGCCGAAATTCGCGGCGAGTTTAGGCCGATTCCGACAAAGGTGTCCGGCCTCGACATTTGCGAGTTGCTTCCCCGCCTCGCCGGCATTGCAGATAAGTACTCGCTGATCCGTTCGCTCGTTGGATTTCGCGACGATCACAATACCCACTGGTGTTCCACGGGCTGGGAGTCGCATCCAGCCATGGACTCATCGCCCATTGTGGCCGGGTTTCCTCCCGGCGATTGGCCATCCCTGGGATCGGTTCTGTCTCGGCAGTTTGGCGTCCGTGCTCCTGGAGTCCCACCCTGTGTGGATTTGACACCCATCGACCCGGATGCGAGATTCATCCTTCGGACGCCCCCCGCGCAGCCAGGGTATCTGGGCGCGGCGCATGCCGGATTCGAGGTGAATGCGGTTGATCGCAACAATATCATGCTCAGCGGCGTCGGTCTCGACCGTCTGGCCAATCGCCGTGCGCTGCTGGCCAGCTTCGACCGATTTCGCCGACAGGTCGACTCGAACAAGCCTGCCGATGGCGTCGAGGAGTTCCATCGACAAGCTATGGATGTTCTTACTTCTCCCAGACTGGCGGAGGCCCTGGACCTCAGCCGCGAGGACACGGCAGTCCGAAGTCTTTACGGATTGGAGGCCAGTTATCCCAGCGAGCGCGAAGGCAAGACGCTGCTCGACCAGTTTCTTCTGGCAAGGCGAGTTATTGAGGCCGGTGCCCGGTGCGTCACGCTCGCCTTCTGCCGCTGGCCCTTCGGGCGGATGCTCAAGGGGGATTACAACTGGGACTGGCACAAGGATTTGTTTAACGAAGCTCGCGGCACGCTTCCTTTGTTCGACCTGGGCCTGTCGGCGCTGATTCAGGATCTCGACCAGCGGGGCTTGCTCGAGGATATTGCCGTGGTCGTTTGGGGAGAATTTGGCCGCACACCCAAAATCAATGCCAATGCCGGCCGAGACCATTGGCCGAGTGTCTGCAGCGCGCTTGTAGCTGGAGGTGGTATGCGAAGCGGCCAGGTGCTTGGTTCAACCACCCGCTGGGGTGACCAGCCGCAAACCCGGCCAGTGCATTTTCGGGATGTTTTTGCTACGCTCTACCAGCGACTGGGGATCGATGTCGCGACCACACAGTTCACCGATCTGGCAGGACGGCCGCAATACCTCGTCGGAGGGCATCGGCCCATTCCGGAGCTGATTGGATGAGCTGCCACTAAGCCAGTATGTCTCGCACTACATGCCCATGCACATCGGTGAGGCGGAAGTCGCGTCCGGCGTGGCGGTAGGTGAGTTTGGTGTGGTCGAAGCCGAGGAGATGCAGAATCGTGGCGTGCAGGTCGTGGACATGCACCGGATTTTCCGCTGCCCGGTAGCCGAACTCATCGGTGGAGCCGTAGGCGAGCCCTCCTTTTACGCCACCGCCCGCGAGCCAGACCGTGAAGCCCCAGTGATTGTGGTCTCGTCCGCCGCCAGGCTTGCCATTGACGAGTTCCACCGCGGGAGTGCGGCCGAACTCGCCGCCGCAGATGACCAGGGTTTCTTCAAACAACCCACGTTGCTTGAGATCCGTCAGCAAGGCAGCGAGCGGGCCATCAATTTGTGTCCCCAGATCGCGATGGGCCTTGGCCAAATCGTTATGGCTATCCCAGGGCTGCACGTCGCCGTGATAACACTGCACAATGCGGACTCCGCGCTCGACAAGGCGTCTCGCCATCAGCAGCTGGCGGCCGTGGACCGTGTTTCCGTAGGCAGCCTGGATGTAGGCGGGTTCGCGGGCGACGTCGAAGGCGTCGGTCGCTTCGGCTTGCATCCGGTAGGCGAGTTCAAAGGCTTGGATGCGGGCTTCCAGTTCCGGCTCGTCGGTCCTCTCGTTTTGATGCTGCCGATTGAGCACTGAGAGCAGGTCCAATTGCCGCCGCTGGTCGCGCTTGCTGACCTCGGTGCTACGAATGTTCTCGATCAGCTCGTCGATTTTTGTTTTGCGGGTGTCGAGGTGCGTCCCTTGATAAACGCCAGGCAAAAACGAGGACCGCCAATTGGAAACATCCGCCACCGGCAGGCCGGGACACATGGCTATAAAGCCCGGTAGATTC
>CAYUJE010000037.1:0-27348 GCA_964444865.1 uncultured Pirellulaceae bacterium
GGTGCTGGCGTAGGAGACGTTGATCCAGGTCATGTCCCCTTCCTGCTCCAAAAATTCGCCAATCCCGTTCATCACCTCGCGAGAGCGAATCAGCCCGTGAAGCGTGACGACCGCCGTCCCTTTCATGGACGGCAGGTCTTTCTCTAGGCGAATGGCGTCGAGTCGGGCCTTGCACTGCTCGAACGTCCCCCAGGCTCGGCGGTAATCATCCTCGTCCAGCAGACGGTAATGCCCTGTGAAAACATTGAGCTGAATCCGCCAGCGGTGGAACACCAACTCGTCACTCCAGAACTGAGCACCCCCGAGCGTGGCAGTGGGGAAGTTCAGGTTTTCCTGAAAATCATCCTTCGACGCTTCCTCCTGAGCAAAGACGGCGCACGGGAGCAGCACGAGCGCCAGCCACCCGCAGGCGTGACTTGCTCGATGAAAAAGCTGGTTGATGTTCATATTCGCACTGCTCATGCTGACCACCCATCTCCAAGATGCCCTATTATTCACCGGGAAGGGTAAATGGGACAAGGGAATCTTGAGGAGACGAGGGGATTTCCGTGGTTTTCGCGTTTGCAAGTTTGGCGTATCGTCGCGACAGCCATGGATGGCGTCGAAATGGCGGTGCATGCACGGTATACTTTTCTGCAACTAAAACTTCTCCTGGGAATCCGTCATGCAACTCGGCTTTGTCTCCGCGATTTTGCCCGATCTTTCGCTCGCGGAAGTGGCGGCCTTTGCGCGCTTCGCCGGCTATTCGTGCGTGGAACTGATGTGCTGGCCGCCGAGCAAAGCGGAGCGGCGCTATGCGGGGGTGACTCACGTCGAGGTCACCAAGTTGGGAGCAACCGAAGCTGCGGAAGTGCAGCAAATCATGTCGGCTGCCGGCGTGGCAATCAGCGGCCTGGGTTACTATCCCAATCCGCTGTGCCCCGACCGGGAAGAAAGCCGTCGCTATACCGATCATCTGGCCAAAGTCATTGATGCCGCTGCCCTTCTCGGTATCAATCGCGTCAACACCTTCATCGGCCGCGATTGGACCAAATCGGTCGACGACAACTGGCCCCGTTTCCTGGAAGTCTGGCAGCCGCTAATCGCTCTGGCGGATGAGCGCGGCGTGAAAGTTGGCATTGAAAACTGTCCAATGCTGTTTAGCAAGGATGAGTGGCCAGGAGGCAAAAATCTGGCTATTTCTCCGGCCATCTGGCGGCGGATGTTTGAAGCCATTCCCAGCCCGAATTTTGGCCTCAACTACGATCCTTCCCACATGATCTGGCAGCAGATGGACTACCTGCAGCCGATTCGAGAATTCGCTACCCGCTTGCATCACGTGCATGCCAAAGACGTCCGGATGGATCGGCATAAGCTCAACGATGTGGGTATTCTGGCCCATCCGAATCAGTACCACACCCCCAAACTCCCCGGGCTCGGCGATGTGAACTGGGGGCAATTCTTCTCCGTGCTCAGCGACGTCGGCTATCGCGGGCCGGTTTGCGTGGAAGTGGAGGACCGGGCGTATGAACATTCACTGGAAGCCCGCAAGACGAGCCTAAAACAGAGCGCCGTCTATCTGCGGCAGTTCATTGCCGACCAGCAAATCTCCTAAGAAAGTAACCCGCAATGCCCTATACCTATGCTGACATCAGCAAGATGATCGATCACTCGCTCCTCAATCCCACGCTAACCGTGCCGGATTTGGAAGCGGGTTGCCAGTTGGCCTTAGAATACGACGTGGCCAGCGTCTGCATCCTGCCGTATTACCAAAAGCGGTGTGCGGAAATCCTGAAGGGGAGCGGCGTGAAGGCTAGCACCACCATTGGCTTTCCGCATGGAGGGCATACTACAGCAATCAAACTCGCAGAGGCCCGACAAGCGCTAGCTGATGGCTGCGAGGAACTGGATATGGTGGTCAATATCAGCCAGGTCCTCTCCGGCAACTGGGATTATGTGCGGCACGAGATCAGGGGAGTGGTTGATTTAGCTCACGCCGCAGGCCAAAAAGTCAAAGTGATCTTTGAGAACGCCTATCTCAAAGACGAACACAAGATCCGCCTCTGCGAAATCTGCGGAGACGTGAATGCCGACTGGGTGAAGACCAGCACCGGTTATGCACCCAGTGGGGCGACCCTGGAAGACCTGAAACTGATGCGAAAACACGCCCCGCCGCACGTTCAAGTCAAAGCAGCCGGCGGCATCCGTGATTTAGATGCACTGCTGGCCGTGCGCGAAATTGGCGTCAGTCGCTGCGGAGCTAGCAGGACGAAAGAGATGCTCGACGAAACGAAGCGGCGGCTGACAAGAGCCTGAAGCGCAAGCGAAGGACACCTTCGCTGACAGAACAGACTTTTACCGCCCAGCCCGCTGAGCTTCCAAATCCGCTTTGAACGCCTTCTGGGCGGCAGCTTCGCGGCTCAGCTTGAATTCGGGGCCGGGTGCGAAGTACTGCACGTCGTCGGTCAGATACCAAGGGCTAGGGAGCGTCTGGCCCCCTTCCGTAATCTGGCAGCCGGTCGATCCGATGGCGAGTGTCGCCAGCGTGAGTCCGCACAAACCTGTCTTTAGCCAGTTCATCGGTGAAGTCTTCATGGCTTTTGCGTCTCCGCAGCATTCCGGGCTCAAAAAGGGTCTTTAGGCACTACAACCGTTAGAATCGCCACGCTCATTATCGGACTGCGGTAAGCCGGAACTTTCGGCAAATGCGGAAAACTTTACCAGGATGGGGGGCCGCCCCAGTGCTAGCAACCCCAATGCCCGCCGGAGTGGCACGCCCAGGGCTTTGCGTGGGCGTGTTCTGACCCGCTGTGCCTTACCCAGGCCTCTTCTTCCAGCGATTTTCCAGAATGAAGCGTATGACATCGCCAATGGTTTGCAATTTCTCCGCGGCGTCATCGGGAATATCGATATCGAATTCCTCTTCGAGTTCCATAACCAATTCGACCGTATCGAGGGAATCAGCCCCGAGGTCGTTCACGAAAGAAGTCTCTCCTGTGATCTTGTCGGGATCGACTCCGAGTTGCTCGGCGATGATTCTCTTCATACGGGCGTAGACCGCCTCTTCTCCCCACAGCAACGAGCCGCACTGCGGACAAGCCGCATCGCCGGCCAGCGAATACTCAATCGCCGCTTCCGCACCGCATAGCGGACAACGACTGTCGTGTCCTTCGGGCGTGCGAGACGAGATGGTGGCGGCCATGTAGCAGCCTTATCGTTGCACCCGCCCGCTCGCGTTGCCCCCCATCAGGGCCACCACTTCTTCTTTGCTGACGTAGTTGAAGTCTCCCTGCACGGAGTGCTTCAAGCAGGAGGCGGCGACGGCAAAGGAGATGGCGGATTGCGGGTCGCCAAAATCGCCGCTCGCCAGGGCATACAACAGTCCAGCCGCGAACGAGTCTCCGCCGCCGACCCGGTCGATGATGTCTCGAATCTCAAACGGCTCATACTGGCCCGCGGAATTGAGCGGGGCAAAAAAGGACTTTTCCTGCTTCGCATCGAACAGCATGGCTCCCCAATTATTGTGGTCCGCGGAAATGCTTTCCCGCAGCGTAATCGCCACGCGGCTGACATTCGGAAAGCGGCCCACGATCGTGCGAGCCACCTGTTCATAGCTGGAGGCATCGATTTTTCCGTGGGTCACATCGGTCCCCGCCGCGTGAATATCCAGCACGTCAGCCGCATCCTCTTCGTTAGCGATGACCAAATCTACAAACGGCAGCACTTCCGCCATGCACTGCCGGGCCAGGTCTCGCGGCTTCGTCCCCGGCTGCCAGTTCCACAGCTTTTTGCGGAAGTTCAAATCGCAAGACACGTTGGCCCCAGCCTGCTTGGCTTGCTTCACCATCTCCAAATTCGCCCGGCAGGCGGCTTCGGAAATAGCGGGAGTAATCCCCGTGACATGCACCCACTTGATTCCCCGGAGTGCCTTGGCAAAGTCATATTCCTTCGGCTCCGCCAGGCTGATGGCGCTGTGGGACCGGTCATACAGCACGGTCGACCCCCGCTGATTCGCACCGACCTCCACAAAGTAAAGCCCCAGCCGCCCTTCCTTCCGCCACAAGATCTGGCTGACATCAACGCCCAATCCGCGCAATGTCCCCACCATGGCCTCGGTCACCGGCGTCTTGGGGAGTGCCGTGAGATAGCGGGCCGATGCCCCGAACATAGCCAACGACGCACAGACATTCGCCTCGCCGCCACCCCAGGTGACCTGCACGGCACCCGGCAACGCCTGCCCCCACCGCAGATGCCCCGGCGGAGCAATTCGAGCCATGATTTCGCCAAACGCCAAATACATTGCTTGCACCTTTTCAAAACAGTCTGACAAAGGGACTCTTAGTTTTCGTGATCCTATTTCCGGTCGTCTCGATCGCGATCTCTACTGCTTCCCGACAAGGCCATCGCCAAGACTCCCCCCGCGATGGCCAAGACCAGAATGATTGCTCCGCCTAGAATTAACAGCATCATAAAACTCATTCCCATCGCAACCTCCCACGAAGACGGCTTTCAGAACCCGAAGTTTATCGCGCCCTCACTTCTTCGAATATCCCATGCCGATTGTCACTCTCACCACCGATTTCGGAATCAGCAGCCCTTATGTGGCCCAGATGAAGGGCGTGCTCCTTTCGCTTTGTCCGAATGTTCGCCTCATCGATATTACGCATGGCATACATCCGCAGAATGTGGCCGAGGGAGCGGTAGTGCTGGCGGACGTAGCACCTCTTTTTCCCGCAGGTTCGCTGCATGTGGCCGTGATTGACCCAGGCGTCGGCACGAAGCGCAAGCTGCTCTACGCGGAAGCCGGCGGACAGAAGTATCTTCTGCCGGATAACGGCCTGCTGACGCTTGTCGCCCGACAGAATCCGCCAAGCGTGTTGATTGCGTTGGAAAACCGAGCCTATTGGCAGCCGGAAATCTGTTCCACCTTTCACGGCCGCGACATTCTGGCGCCCGTAGCCGCCCATCTTGGTCTCGGTCTGAATCCAGATGAGCTTGGCCCGCAGGTCACGGACTTCGTCCACCTTCCCTGGCCCGATGCCGCCACAGGCCGCGGCCGCATTGCAGGACACATTATTTACGTCGATTCACTCGGCAACTTGATTACTAATATCACGAACGAGCAATTGGCCCCAATGGGCGCATTGGCGGAGAGTGAAGTCAGCCTGCTGGGCAAGACCATCATCGGCATTGGCAATGCGTATGCCGATTCACCACCGGGAACACTCATCGCACTCTGCGATTCCCACGGACGGCTGGAAATTGCCATGGTCAACGGCAATGCCGCCCGCGAGTTGGCTGCGCTTCCGGGCACGGCTGTGGAAGTCACCTGTTCCGCTCACTTCACCGAAAATCTCTGAATGCGGTGATTCTGCGTATCGACCACGAACAAGTTCCCTTTGCTATCCAGCACGACTCCATGCGGAGTGTGAAACTGGCCAACTTCCGATCCTGGCGTCAGCGATTCAAAGCCACCAAGGTACTTTCCGGCGGAAGAGAATAATTGCACCCGGTTGTTGGTGGAGCTAATCCAAAGGCGGTCGTTGGGATCGACCAGAATGGCAATCGGCCCCGGCAGGTTTTTCGGCCTCCCCCCAAAGCCGCCAGGATCGGTAGTATTATTGCCAAAGGCGAACAGAGGCTTACCATCCCCTGTAAATTTCTGGATCCGTCCGGGCCTGGCTTCGGTAGTAAAGACACTCCCCTCTTTGTCCACAGCGACAAAATTCGGTCCTCCCGTCCGATTTTTCACATTTTCAATTCCGTCAAACTGGCCCGCAGCCGTGCCATACTCTCCCCACTTCCCCAAGAACTTCCCTTCGGGAGTGAAATGCTGAATTCGCCGGTTTACCTGATCGGCAACATAGATTGTGCCATCGGGAGCGACGGCAATTCCCCCCGGCTGGTCGAATTCGCCATCGCCGATCCCTTGCTTTCCCCAGGTCCGCAAAAGCTTTCCGGTATCGTCGTAGACGCAGATCTTGTGCAGCATCATGGGCGCAACGAAGATTTCTCCATGCGGACTCACCGCGATTCCACCCGGCATCGGCTCGACGTCGAACTTCGTCAGAAATTTCCCCGCCGCATCGAATTTCTGCACCCGGTTGTTGCGAAACTCGGTGACGTAAAGCTCGTCCTTGGCGTTGATGGCTATTCCAATCGGCGCATTGAATTCGCCATCCCCTTTTCCCTTGGTCCCCCACGCATTGAGCGACTCGATTCTCGGCGGCCGTTCATCGGCAGCAACTGCCAGAATTTGCAGAAAGGCAGCAACTGTCAGCAACGAAGTCATTTTGCGATGCATTTCACTAACATCGCCTCCACAAAAGGTCCGCACAAGTGATCCGTTCCATGCTCATCACTCAGCGATCATTGTTTGTCGAGGAGCATTGCCGACAGGCTACTTTCATGTTTTGAGTCCGCTGTGGGCGTTAACTAGGATTGTCGACCCAGCAATTGTACAATCGTAATTAGGAATGGCGGCCTTTTCATCGGCACGGAGCCGACAATAAATGGATGGTTTTGAATTGCTATTGAAAACGCAGGCGACTGTTTTGATTCCAGCCAGAATCGCCTGCTTTCAAACCAACATGTAAACGGTCCGTTTAGAGGTGTTTCCTTGGAAGCTGACCCTCCTTTTCTCTGTCATTGAAAGAGCACGCGATGCCCTCCCCAACCGGCGTAACATCGCGAACAACGGACTGGTTGCGTTTGTCGCTGTCGGCTACCACGGTTGCTCTCGCGGTGGCAGCCCTGCTGACCGTAATCGTCGGCTGGATCGGTCTGGCGGTGATTAACCAGCGGTCACGCAGCGAATTGGAAGCACAGCTCAATGCCGAGGTCGATACCAGCGTATTTGCCGTGCAATTGTGGCTGGATGACCAAAGAGATGTGGCACAAAGCTGGGCCAGCGAAGCCGGATTACAAAGTGAGATTGCCAGCTATGCGTCTTTGCCGTGGGTACGCGGATGGGATCGAGAGCGTGCGATGGCAAGCAGCGAGCTTCAACACCTACGGGCTCGTTTAGACGGCGTTTGCCAGGCACATGGCTATGTGGGTTTCATGGTGCTTGATCGGCAGGGATTGCAAATCGCAGCTCTTCTGGATGATGCGGTGGGCGAGCGCCTGAATGCCGCGGCCCAAGAGACACTTCTCCGTACTTTACAAGGTGAAGTACTCGTTACCCGCCCCTACATCTCCTCGATCTCATTGCCTGATGAAACTGGCAAACTTAGAGACCAATCCCCCACGATGCTGGTTGCCGCTCCTGTTAAGGATTTAGAGGGAATCGTTGTCGCGGTGCTGGCGTTTCGATTGCGGCCGGAGAAGCAATTTGCACAGGCACTCGAATCGGGGCGCCCGGGCGAATCGGGGGAAACGTACGCTTTTGACAAGCAAGGGTTGCTACTTTCCGACAGTCGTTTTAACGATGACCTGAGGCAGATTGGGTTAATCGCCCAGGACCCTTCGAGCCGCGCGGTGCTTTCAATGGAGGTACGGGATCCTGGCGGCAACATGCTGCGCGGCTTTCGCCCATCCCATCCACGCCAGACCCTGCCTTTGACGCGAATGGCCGCTAGTGCCGTCGAAGGGCAGAATGGCGTCAATTCTTCAGGCTATCGCGATTATCGCGGGGTACCGGTGGTCGGGGCTTGGCGCTGGTTGCCGACGTATGAGTTTGGAGTGGCACATGAGATTGACATGGCAGAAGCGTATGCGCCGTTGTATGCAATCCAAAAAGTGTTCCTCAGCTGGCTGGGACTCTTCGCGGCGGCATTACTGACCAGCATCGTCCTGCAATTCCGGCGACTCAGAGCCGAGCGTCTGCGGTCGCAAACGCAAGAGGAGCTTGCTGCTCTTTCGAATCGCTACCAGGTAGTATTGGATTCGGCGACGCAGATATCCATCATCGCTACGGATATGTCTGGAGTTATTACGGTGTTCAATGCCGGCGCGGAACGCATGCTGCAGTATCGAGCGGAAGACGTGATTGGACGAATGACACCGGCTGCCATCCATTTGGACTCCGAAGTACGAGACCACGGAGAGCAACTGAGCCGCGAGTTCGGGCGGTCCATTCAGGGATTTGATGTGTTTGTAGAGTATGCGCGGCAAGGAAAGTTTGAGGAGCGAGAGTGGACCTATATCCGCAAGGATGGTAGTCAATTGACGGTGAATTTGGTGGTTACGGCTTTGAAGGACTCTTCAGGTCAATTGGCTGGCTTTCTTGGCGTTGCCATGGACATGACCGAGCGGAAACAGGCGGAATTAGCCCTCGGACACGAACGATTCTTATTGCATACTTTGATGGACAATCTGCCGGATAGCATTTATTTCAAGGACGATAAAAGCTGTTTCCTGCGAATTAACCGGGCCATGGCCCAACGGTTTGGAATTTCCAATCCTCAAGCCGCAGTGGGCAAAACCGATTTTGACTTCTTCGCCGCCGATCATGCTAAGCAAGTTCAAGCGGACGACCAGATAGTAATGACAACCGCGGAGCCCATCATCAGTAAAGAGGAGCGCGAAACCTGGCCCGATGGGCGCCGCGTCTGGGTCTCGACTTCGAAGCTTCCACTGCGCGATGAGGAGGGAGAGATTGCCGGTACGTTTGGGATTTCCCGCGATATCTCAGAAAGGAAACTCGCTGACGAGCGTTTTAGGCTGGTGGTTGAGGCTTCTCAAAATGCGCTGCTGGTGGTTGATCGTCTGGGGAAGATTGTGCTGGTGAATTCCCAGACGGAAAGGCTGTTTGGATATGCTCGCGAGGAACTTCTCGGCAAATCCATCGAGGTGCTGGTGCCTCCGCACATTCGGGGCACTCATCCCAAATTGCGAGATGGCTACTTCGCCAGACCGCAAGTCCGTGCGATGGGCGAAGGCGGAGAGTTGTTTGGCACGCGGAAAGACGGCACCACCGTGCCCGTGGAAATTGGCCTAAGTCCGCTCGAAACGGAAGGGGGAGTTTTTGCGCTGGCTTCCATTGTCGATATCACTGCCCGCAAAGCCATCGAAGACTCCTTGCGCAGCGCCAAAGAATCCGCCGAAGCCGCCAGCCGCGCCAAGACGGACTTTCTCGCCAACATGAGCCACGAGATTCGCACCCCCATGAATGCCATCATTGGCATGACGGAATTGGTCTTGGGGACGGAACTACCGGCGGTGCAAAGGGAGTATCTGACAATCGTATTGGAATCGAGCGAATCACTCCTGACCATCATTAACGAAGTGCTCGATTTCTCGAAGATTGAAGCGGGCAAGATGGAATTGGAGAACGTGGACTTTTCCCTCTGGGATACCGTGGGGGATGCGATGAAGTCCTTGGCACTGCGGGCTCACAGCCGTGGATTGGAGTTGGCGTACCATATCGGGTCCGAAATTCCAGAAAACCTGGATGGAGACCCGATCCGATTACGGCAGGTCTTGATGAATCTTGTGGGCAATTCCGTCAAGTTTACGGAGCGGGGCGAGATTCTCGTGGATATTTCTTGTATTGACCAGAAGGAAGTCGGCGTCCTGTTGCGAGTTGCCGTTACCGACACAGGCATTGGAATTCCTCAGGAAAAGCAGAAACAAATCTTCGACGCCTTTACGCAGGCGGACAGTTCAACAACGCGCCGCTTCGGCGGAACAGGGCTGGGACTCGCCATTACCTCGCGGATTGTCTCCTTGATGGGGGGAGAACTTCAACTTGATAGTCAGCCAGGCATCGGCAGCACCTTTTCTTTCTCCGTTTGGTTTGGCCGGGGCCAGCCTCGATCAACTCCCGGTACCCGTTTCGCGACTGATTTGGTGAAGAATGTGGAAGTCATGATTGTGGATGACAACGCCACGAATCGACGAATATTGGAGGAAATGGTCCGCTCGTGGAAAATGAAGCCGCTGATGGAGCCCTCGGCAGCGAGCGCAATAAAGCATTTGCAACTCCGAGCGAGTGCTGGAAACCCTATCCCACTGCTTCTTACCGATGTCCACATGCCCGATATGGATGGATTGGCCATGGTCGAAGTGTTGCGCAAGAATAGTTCATATACAAACCTCCCGGTCATCGTGCTCAGTTCCGGAGACCGCGGAACCGAATCTAATCGCTGCGAGCGATTGGGCGTGGCAGCTCACTTGATGAAACCGGTGAAGCAGTCAGAATTGCTAACGGCCATCGAAGACTCCTTATCCGCTGGCGGGCGCACAGCTCCCCTCCAGCCGATAAAGGCCGGGGATGCCACTCCCCAAATTGCACCCCTCAGGATTCTGCTAGCGGAAGATGGATTGACTAACCAAAAGCTTGCTGTGGCTCTACTCACGCGATGGGGGCATCAAGTCGAGGTGGCAGCGAATGGCCAGGAGGCCGTCCATGCGTACGAGCGCGAAAACTTCGATTTAATTCTAATGGATGTGCAGATGCCAGAAATGGATGGCCTCGAAGCCACGGCGTGCATCCGCTCACTGGAGAAAAAAACTCGTCGCCATATTCCCATCGTGGCCATGACAGCTCGAGCCATGAAGGGGGATCGCGAACATTGCCTGGAGGCCGGAATGGATGGCTATGTTGCCAAGCCGATCCGGCAAAAGGAGCTTTATCAGGCGATCGCTACGTATTTTCCGACTCTTACCAATTCCAGCACTCGACCAACTGGCATCGATTGGAACCACTCGCTAAAAGCCGTCGAAGGAGACCGTCAGGTCCAAGGGGAACTTGTCGCTACTTTTCTCCAAGAGGGTCCTCAATTGCTCAAGGACATGGAGCAGGGGATACAAACCGGCGACGCCCCCGTCGTCGGCCGCACGGCGCATACGCTTAAGTCCAATTTGAAGCTATTTGGCGCTGCGCCGGCTGCGGAAATCGCGAAACAAATCGAATGCTTGGGAGGCCAGGCACAGTGGGAAGGAATGGAATTGCTACTCGCCGACTTAAGGGTTCAAATGAGGCAGATAATCGCCGAACTGGAGTCCTTCCAGGCCTCCCCGACAGAATCCCTCGGAATAAAGATGTCCAAGGAGCCGCGAGACTAGCTGTAGAGATTAATCGCTTTCACGATCGCGCTTAGGTCGTTCGGCACTGCCACCGCCCGATTTGCGAACGAGGCCCGCCTCACACCGCGGCTACCGAGGACTTTGTTGAACTGTTCCTGGTCGGTGGTGTGATAGGCGACCGTGGCGGTGGGATCCTTGAGTTGATGGCCAGTGAGGATGCAGACCACCCGATCATCGGCGGAAATAATGCCCTGGTCCCGCAATAGCCGAGCCCCGGCCACACTCGCCGCACTCGCCGGTTCGCAGCCGATGCCGCCCGCTCCGACCTTGGCCTTGGCGTCGAGGATTTCCTGGTCGCTCACTTGCCGCACGACGCCTTGCAGGTCGTCGAGCGCCCGCAAGCACTTGCGCAAGTTGACGGGACGGTTGATTTCAATCGCGCTGGCAATCGTGTTCGCCTTTCGGCCAAGCTGATCCAGCTCTTTAAAATAGTGATCGGCGATGCTCATGTTTGCCTGGCCGCCGTTCCACCGCAGACCACGATGCTCGTAAAGCTCGTAGAGTGTGTCGGCTCCCGATGCGTTAATCACCGCCAACCGTGGTGTGCGGTCGATAAGACCCAGAGCTTTTAGTTCCGCAAAGGCTTTGCCGAAGGCGCTGCTGTTCCCCAAGTTGCCGCCCGGAACGACAATCCAGTCCGGCACTTCCCAGCGCAGAGCCTCCAGCACGCGGAACATGATTGTCTTCTGCCCTTCCAGCCGAAAGGGATTCACGCTGTTGACGAGGTAGATGCCCAGGTCACGTGAGACTTCCTGTACCCGAGCCATGGCGTCGTCAAAGTCGCCAGCGATTTGAATCGTGAGTGCTCCGTAATCGAGAGCCTGCGAGAGCTTGCCGTAGGAGATTTTTCCCGAGCCAATGAAGATCACTCCTTTGATAGAGCGAACGGAAGCGCAGTACATGGCCAGCGATGCGCTGGTATTGCCGGTGGAAGCGCAGGCGGCTCGTTTCGCTCCCGTTGCCTTGGCATGGGTGAAAGCAGCCGACATGCCGTTGTCTTTGAAACTGCCAGAAGGGTTCATCCCCTCGTGCTGCAGGTGGAGCCGCCCCGGCTTCATGCCGACAAAGGAACCGATGAAGTCGGACTGGTAGAGAAGCGTCTGACCTTCACCCACGGTGACGACGCTCTCCGGCTTGGCGAACGGGAGCAGTTCGTGAAAACGCCAGACGCCACTGAAACGGAGGGGTTCATAGCGGCGGGACCAAGTTTCCTCAAACCACTTCAAACTCTTGGGTACGGCCCCGCGATTCCAGTCATACTGCACGTCCAGCAGGTCCCCGCACTGGGGGCACGCCACTCGAACTTCCTCCACACCGCAGGTATAGCCGCAGGAGGGGCTGATGCAGCGCTGGAAGGAAAAATCAGAGAGGGGCACGGCTGGAAAGTCTTACGGGGAAAGGGGTTGGTGCAGGAATAGAGCTAGTCTAGGGGAGGGGCGGAAAACGGGCAAGGCGAACCGAAATGCAAGGAAACGCGAGGTACCAACTCCGTGTCTTGCCCCGGCTCTCGGCAGGTTGTAGGTTCAAGGAAGTCTTCGTCAAGAATCCTGACAATCCATGAACCTATGAAACGCTTACTCCTCCTCGGCCTTGTACTCTTCCTGGCCTGCAAGGTCTCTCCAATCGGCTTAGCCGAGGAAACCTCGTTCGCGGAAAAGGCAAGCGATAAGCTGCGCGAGGTAACGACCGGCGAAACATCTGGGATGGCCGTGCTGGTAGCTCGCGACGGAAAAATCGTCTTCCAAGAGGGCTTCGGCTTCGCCGACCTTGCCGGCAAAACTCAGGTCACACCGGAAACGAAGTTCCGCATCGGCTCCATCAGCAAGCAATTCACTGCCGCGGCCATGGTGAGGCTGGCGGAAGAAAAAAAGCTCAGCCTCGACGATTCGCTGTCCAGATATTTTCCTGATTTTCCCAATGGTGAAGAAATCAAGTTGCACCAGCTTTTGACGCACACTTCGGGCATTCATAGTTATACCGGCAAACCCGATTTCCTTAGCCGCGTGAAGGAGCCCATCGAGCCGGCCAAGTTGATCGAATGGTTCCGCAACGACAGGCCAGATTTCGCGCCAGGCCAAGGCTATCTCTATAACAACTCCGCCTACTTCTTGGCCGGCGAGATCGTCGCCAAGGTTTCCGGCAAGCCGCTTGGAACCTACCTCCGCGAGACCTTCTTTGAACCGCTCGAAATGAAGGACACCGGAGTCTTTGTGAATTCCTCGCCTCCGCCAGGAATGGCACTTGGCTATTCCCTCGTGAATGACAAGCTGGAACCGGCTCTCGATTGGGACATGTCCTGGGCGGGGGGGGCCGGCGCGCTTTACTCCACGGTCGGGGATCTGTTTCGCTGGAACGAAGCCCTCTTCGGCGGCAAGGTTTTGAACGAGGCTTCATTCAGAGCTGCAACCACGCCCGTCGTGTTACCACCGAAAGTCGACGGAGCGAGCTACGGCTACGGATTGATGATTATGAAAGTCCAGCGACTGCCGGCAATTGCCCATGGCGGTGGCCTCAACGGCTGGTCCACGTATTTGTTGCGGCTTCCCGAACAGCGCTGCACCGTGGTCGTTCTTACCAATGCCTTGCCTGGTCCGCCGAAGCATTCACCCGGTGGCATCGCGCACGTCCTGGCGGAAAAACTCCTGGCCGACGAGATTGCCAAGCTGCCGCCGATTGAAGAAGACAAATCGATCGATCCCAAGACCTTCACCGACTTTGTGGGACGCTTTGATTACAAAGAGGCGATCATGACCGTTACCGTAGAGGGAGATGCTCTTCTTTCGCAAATCACCGGTCAGCCGAAGCATCGGATCTATCCTAAAGCGAAGGACACTTTCTTCTGGAAAGTCGCCGACGCCGAGGTCGAGTTTCTGCGGAGTGAGAAGGGAGAAGTGATCGCAGCTCGCCATACGCAGAATGGCAGCACTTTCCGAGCGGACAAGTTTGCTAAAGATGCCGTCGAACTTACCGAGGAGCAAGTCGAACCATTTGTCGGCCAGTATCGCTATGGCCTCCTCTCGGTCATGACCGTCACCCGCGACGGCTCACAGCTTTTTGCCCAACTGACCTTCCAGCCGAAGTACCCCCTCTTTCCTCTTTCGGAGACTGAGTTTGAATGGCGCGTCGTGCCGGCCAAAGTGAAGTTCACCAAGGACAAAGATGGGAAAGTAACCAAGGGAACCCATACCCAGAATGGGAACACCTTTGACGTGCCGAAAATCAAGTAGCCCGACGCGTCAGCGCGTAAGTTCCGCGCGGCTTCGGTAAAGGGTCGCATTTCCGCACCCACATCAGTCTCAGAGTAAAGCCTCATGTTCAGCCGTATTGCCCAGCAGTATCAAGACAGCACCGTTGTTGTGATTGGGGCAGGCGGCATCGGCGGCGAGATCGTTCGGCTGCTCGCGCCGAGTGTGGGAAAGCTGATTGTGGCCGATTTCAACGAGTCGCTGCTGGCCGGACTCCTGGAGACCCATAAGTCGGTCCAGCTGATGACACGAAAGCTTGATGTTTCTGATAGTGAGTCCGTTGCCGAGTTTGTCAGCTTCGTCAGTTCCACGGTCGGATCTCCGCAGTTCTTCTTCTATGCCGTCGGCATTCTAACCATCGAGCCCTTCCTGGCAACGGCGACGAAGGATTGGGAACGGGCCGTCGCCATCAATCTCAACGGGGCCTTTTACTGCTCGAAGGCGATGGCCGAACTGATGGTTCCGCAGAAGCGAGGAAGCATTCTTCTGTTGGGGTCCATCGCCGGCACCAAAGCTCGCTCCGGTTCGCGGGTGAATCCAGTTTATAACACCACCAAGGCCGGCCTCGCCGCCTTTGTGAACGCCACCGCGATGCAGCTTCGCAGTCACGGGGTCCGGATCAACTGCATTTCCCCCGGCCCTACTGCCACCACCATGATGGACGTCCAGCCAGCCGCGGTTCACGCCTCGGTTCGCGAAATCACGCTCGATCAGCGAATGAATAGTCCCACGGAAGTCGCCGAACTCGCCCTCTTCGTCGCCGCCCACGGCCGCTTCACCGGCGAAGACGTCGGCTTAGGCGGTGGTGCGGGGCTGGGGGGATAAGCCCTTTTGAAAGTCCGTGATGCCATACGTGTACACGGAACGCTCAGCAGGAAGTTGGCGTGCGGGTAGCCCGGAGTCGGGAGCCCTTGGAGTGGACGACGCTCCGCATCGCACGATCGATTTCGATAAAGACTCCTGACCCGCTGAAGTTCAATCCGGGACATCTCCCCTGATCGGGAGGCCTCGCTTGGTGGAGACTGGCAGAAGTGCAAATAATGTCTTGATGTAACTCCCTGGTAACAATGATGATGTAAAAGCTTGGCAAAAGACACTCAAAAGTAGAAACTTGATTATTGAGGGAAACAGATGCCAGAGTGAGTTCGTCTTACTTTAGGCAGCCGCCATCGGCACATAGGAGTTCGTACCAACATCGAGGTGGGTTATGAAACGGGCATTGGCAAGTATCGGTTCACTATTGGCAATTTTCCTTCTCGCGCTCATCGGCACACCGGCGTTTGGCCAGGGGGTGTTGATCATCCACCACTGGCCGCATCCGGTTCCACTTCCGCGGCCCATTCCGCGCCCCACGCCACCGCCGGTCTCCTACAAGATCAAGGAACTATCGTATCAGGCCAAGGTCAAGGACCAGGTCGCCCAGGTGCAGGTTTCGCAGTCGTTTGTGAACACCGGCAGTGCCCAGATGGAGGTGAGCTTTGTCTTTCCGCTCCCCTACGAGGGAGCGATTGACCGAATGACCTTTATGGTCGATGGAAAGGAATTGGACGCCAAGTTGTTGCCGGCGAAGGAAGCCCGCACTATTTACGAAGGGTATGTCCGCCGCAATCAGGATCCGGCCCTCTTGGAATGGGTCGGCCATGGCATGTTTCAGACAAGCGTCTTCCCCGTCCCGCCGGGGGCGGAGCGGAAGGTGACGCTTAAGTTCAGCCAGCTTTTGCGGAAGAGCGGCCAGCTTACGGATCTGGTGATTCCGCTGGCAACTGCCAAATACAGTTCAACCCCGGTCGAGAAGATTTCCATTGAAGCCTCGATTGAAACCACGGCCGAGATGAAGAGTGTCTACAGTCCATCGCACGCCATTAACGTGCAGCGGCCGGACGGCAAGCACGCGATTGTGAAGTACGAAGTGGCGAACCAGATTCCGACGACGGATTTTCGCCTGCTGTTTGACACCAACGACGGCTCGCTGGGGGCCAGCGTCATTAGCTATCGCCCCGAAGGAAACGAGGATGGTTTCTTCCTGCTCTTGGCAAGCCCCGAAGTGAAGGCGATGAACAGCGACCGGCCGGCGAAGACGCTGGTTTTTGTGGTGGACCGCAGCGGCTCGATGAGCGGCAAGAAGATTGAACAGGCGAAGGAAGCGCTCAAGTTCGTCCTGAACAATCTGCGAACCGGCGACATGTTCAACATCGTCGCCTATGACAGCGCGGTGGAGTCCTTCAAGCCGGAACTGCAGAAGTACGACGACGAGACGCGGAAGTCGGCTCTCGCGTTTGTCGACGGCATCTATGCCGGCGGCAGTACGAATATCGACGGAGCGATGACTACGTCTCTGGCCATGATTAAGGACGACACGCGGCCGAACTACGTCCTGTTCCTCACCGATGGTCTGCCGACCGCCGGGGAAACGAACGAGGCGAAGATCGCCCAGAACACCAAGCAGAACAACAAGGTCCGGACCCGCATCATTACCTTCGGCGTTGGCTATGACGTCAACAGCCGCCTGCTCGACCGAATTGCGCGGGACAACTATGGCCAAAGCGATTACGTCCGTCCCGATGAAAACATCGAATCTTCGGTCGGCCGACTCAGCACCAAAATGAGCAGCCCGGTGATGACGCATGTGAGCCTGAAAATCGACGTGGATGCAATGACCGAGAGCGGGGCTCCTTCCATTAACCGGATGTACCCCAAGGACGTTTATGATATTTTTGCCGGCGACCAGATGGTGATTGTCGGCCGCTACAAGAAGGCGGGTGGCGCGAAAGTGACGATCACCGGCAAGGTCGGTAATGAAGAAAAGAAATTTGACTTCCCCGCCAGTCTTATTGAAAAGAGTAACGATCAGTCGTTCGCCTTTGTGGAAAAACTGTGGGCCATGCGGCGGATTGGCGAAATCATCGACGAGATGGACTTGAAGGGGAAGAATGACGAGCTCGTGAAGGAGTTGGTTGGCCTTTCCATCAAGCATGGGATTCTTACCTCCTACACATCGTTCCTGGCGGACGAGAACGCTGCGCCGTCGCAGTTGGCCGCTTCTAACTTCTCTTCCAATGTGGAAGCGACGAGAAGGAGCCTGGACCGCCTGGAGAAAGCGGAAGGAAAGGACGGCGTAGCCCAGCGTGGCGCGAAATTTGACCTGCAATCGGCTGAGCGGGCGCAGTCCGGTGGCGGAGCTGGCTTTGGCGGAGGCGCGCCTGGCGCTCCTGGTGGCGCGATTTTACCCATGGCGGGAAAGGGTGGCCGCCTCGGCGGCTATAACGGCGCGAAGTTCCGCGACATTGACAGCGATAAAGAAGTCGCTGCCGGAGACTCGGTGCAGAACGTCGGCAACGAGACGCTCTATAAACGAGGCCGAACGCTTTATGCCGCCAATGCTCAAGAAGTCGATCCCGACAAGGACGACGCCAAGATCAAGAAGGTGAAGCGGTTCACCGACGAGTACTTTGCGTTGGTCAAAGCCAATACACCAGCCGAGAACGCTCTGCTCGCCCGCCAGCAAGAAGGAGACGAGTTGATCGTCAAGCTCCGTGGCCAGGTTTATCGGATTGATTAGCGTCGCGGGACGGGATTCCAGTCTTGTCCTGTATTAAGATGGCGGCATGGCAGCCGAATTCTCCATCGCCCCAGTCCTGGAACAATATCCCGGACTGGGGCCGATTCGTCGCGTTTACTCTCTCGCCAATGCCGGCGGTTTTAGCGGCGCTTGGCTGTGGCGTTTGGAGCGAGAGGCGGGTGACTTGTGTTTGCGTCGCTGGCCCCAGGAGCATCCTACCCCCGAGCGGTTGGCGTTCATTCACGCGAACTTGCTGCAATTTGCCTTAGGCGGGCTTACTTGTATTCCCTTGCCCATGACCTGTCGCAGCGGCCAGACCTTTGTGGCCTGGCAGGGGCATCTTTGGGAACTGACGTCGTGGATGCCCGGCCGGGCGGACTTTCTGGCGAATCCCTCTCACTCACGTTTGGCAGGTGTACTGGAGACGGTGGCCAAGTTACATCGCGTGGCGGAGAGAAACGCGGGGCGCGTCGCAATTCCCCCTTTCGGTGTTTCCCCAACGCTCCTTGCTCGACACGAACAGCTATCTCGGCTGCAGACCGGCGAAGCCGACGAGATCGCCGCTGCCGTGAGGCGTTTTCCCAGCCCACCCCTGCAAGAGCGGGGCACAAGATTGCTGGCCCATTTTCGCCGCCGAGCGCCGCTGACAGAGGTGAAAATCAAGAAGGCGATGAAGATCAAGGGGATTGCGCTCTTTCCCGTGATTCGGGATCTGTGGCATGACCACATTCTCTTTACGGACAACCAGGTCACGGGAATCATCGACTTTGGGGCGATGCAGGTCGATTCCGCCGCCTGCGATCTTTCGCGACTGCTGGGGAGCCTGGTGGGGAATGACCGAGATGAGTGGCTATTCGCCCGCGAGTCGTACAGCAAGATCCGTCCGATTTCTCCTGGCGAGTGGGAACTGGTTGAGGCCCTGGATGAATCGATCCTCATACTGGCGGGACTGAATTGGCTTGATTGGATCTGTGTCCAGGGGCGCACTTTCGAAGATTATGCCGCCATTTATGCCCGGCTGGATGAGATGCTGCTGCGGTTAGAGCAACCCCGTTCATCCTCGCCAGCTTGATTGCTTCATCTTCACCCATGACAATAACTAACGGCACCAGGCCAAAGTAGTCGTCCAAATTCTTCCCGCCCCAGGAGCATCTATCATGCGTTTTCGTTTCTTTTCCTTCGTCTTGGCGAGTGTTTTCTGCCTCTCAGCCGCCGCAATCGCGGCTGACAAGAACCCCGCCTTCACCGATGCCGCCAAAGCCGGTCCCGACTTTGCCATTCAAGGTGAATACCTAAATACCGAAGGGGATGAAAAATGGGGTTCGCAGGTCATTGCCCTCGGTGAGGGGAAGTTCGACCTCATCGGCTACAAAGGTGGGCTGCCTGGAGACGGCTGGAAGCGCGGAGATGAGACCAAACCGGGCAAGGGAGAACTCAAGGACGGCGTGTTCACCGCCAGCGGCGAAGGATGGAAAGCAACCATCAAGGACGGCGTGCTCGCCGTCACGGATCCCGATGGCAACAAGATCATCGACCTCAAGAAAGTCGAGCGCAAGAGCCCAACGCTCGGTGCCAAAGCACCACAAGGTGCCAAGGTTCTCTTCGATGGAACCACCCCCGACAACTTCCAGAACGGCAAGATCATTGAGGACAATCTGCTGGCGGCGAGCAACGTCATCAGCAAGGACAAATTCCAGGACCACACACTGCACATCGAATTCCGGACACCGTTCATGCCCCAATCGCGCGGTCAGGCTCGCGGCAACAGCGGTGTCTACATGCAAGGCCGTTATGAATTGCAAGTTCTCGACTCGTTTGGCTTGGACGGCGCAGACAACGAATGCGGCGGGATTTATTCCATCAACAAGCCGATCGTCAACGCTTGCTTTCCGCCCCTTTCCTGGCAGACCTATGACATCGAATTCACCGCGGCGAAATACGACGGTGGCAAGAAGGTAAAGAACGCCCGCTGCACCATCAAGCACAACGGCATCGTCATCCACGACGACCAAGAGCTTTCCAAAGGAACGCCCGGTCACGTCAATGAAGGGCCGGAAGCCTATGGCCTGTTCCTGCAGGACCACGGAAACCCGGTTGCATTCCGGAATATCTGGGTGATGGAAAGGAAATAGCCAATAAGATATAGAGCAAGTTGCGGGTGCTTCTATCGAAGGCCCGCCTGTTCTGGCCGCATTGAAATGTGGCTGGCGACTCTATAGTTCTGAGGGCGGAGACGACTTCACTATAGACCAAGTCCAAGCTATTTAACAAAGTGGTGAAAGAAACGCCCACAGATTTCCCAGCCCGCCCAGGCGGTGAAGAACCCGAAGAAGAGAACGGTGAAGGCAAGGATTGCAGTTCGCCAAATCGGGATGCGAATGCATTCGGGGAGGGCAATGCGGTTGCGATAGAGGAGGATGCCGGAATAGAGGAACATCACCGCGCCGTTGAGGGCGGAGGTAAAGATAAAGAGTCCTTTGTTGTCGATGCGGTATCCCAGTTGTTCGGCCACCAGAATGCTGGTCCCCAACAGGATTTCGCCCCAGAGGAGCCAGAAGTAGAGGCGGCCTTCGTTCCAGTGGTGGTTGTCTCGCAACCAGGTGAGCTTGATGAGGTCCGTGGAGATGCGGCTGGCGGCGTCGAGGACGCCGAATTCGGTGGTAAAGAGGATGGCGACCCCCATGACCAGGAACAAGTACTTGGCAAAGGGCCCGATAAGGCGGGCGATTTCCTCGGCTTCAGCCCAGACAAAGCCGAGCCCTTCCTTGTATTTGGCGTGGTCGACGGTGAGCTTGCCGGCGGCATCGTAAAACAGGATGTAGCTGATGAGCGTGAGCAGCATCAGGCAGACAATGCACGTGCACAGGAAGCTGAGAAAGTGTTCCAGGCCCGCCGCGCGCCACCACTTTCTCCAGCGGGCCAGGTTGGCCTCGTCGTGCGGAAAGTGATAGCCGGTTTCGGAAATGGCTTCTTCGTTGCCGGTGAGTGGGCTGGTGATGCGGCCGAGGTGGTTCCCCATGCCGTATCCCTTGTCCTTGATGTAGTTGCTCTGCGACAGATTCATGGTGCCGCCGGCTCCGGCGAAGGCAAGAGCCCCGAGGAGAACCATGGGAGTCAGAGATTCCTCGTCCATCGGCGGATAGAAATCCGGCGAACCCAAGGTAAATGTTGCCGTGAGCTGCGTGACCAAGCCATCGGGGCGAAGCACAGTGAGCCAGGCCGCGATGCCTACGACGATCACCATGATTGTCAGCACGAGAAGGAATTGAACTCTTTCGACAGTCTCATACACCACCGGCCCCGCAGTAAGGATGATGCCGCAGAGAAACATGGTGGCAATGGCGAGGTAAGTGTCATAGGGGCCGGCCACGAGGCTTCCCTCGGCATTCATCGTCGGGCCGAACAGGAGCCAGCCGAGGATTTGCGCCGCTCCCTTCGACCAGGCGGGAATCATCCACGGCAGCACGTTCAGCAGGAGAAAGACCCAGGCCCACGAACGGCTGAGGCGGACGAAGCCGGCGACGGCTGACTCGCCGGTCGCCAGGGTCCAGCGCATGATTTCCATGTTCAGGAAATACTGCATCACGACCGCCAGGATGCAGGCCCAAAAGAAAACAAACCCGCAGCGGAAAGTGATGTAGGGCCAAAGTACAAACTCGCCGCTCCCCAACGCGAGCCCCGCCAGAATAATGCTCGGCCCGATCATCTGCCGGAGCGGAATCGGCTCCGGCATGGAACGCAGGCGCAGCGGCGGCAGTGTGCCGGCGGGAATGACGGAATCGGGGATCAGAATTTCGGACTCGTCCGAATCTTCAGGCTTAATGGCAGTGGAGGACATGGCAAATCGCTGTGGGGAGATCGGCGAAAGCGTCTCATTCTACGCGGAGAGCCCAGTCGCTGCGCGCACTTTCCGCTACCAATCGTTGGCCGTCAAAACTTCGTCCAAGATCCGCACCGCGGTATCCGCCTGCTCCTTAGTGATGACCAAGGGGGGACAGAAGCGAACGGTGCTTTGCCCGCAGCCGAGGAGGAGGAGACCGCGACGGAAACAATCTTGAATAATTTTCTCCTTTTCAGCCGTGGCGTGTTCCTTGGTCTCACGATGTTTGACAAGCTCCATGCCAATGAACAGGCCGATACCCCGGACGTCGCCGATCAGTTGGTGGCGAGTGGCGAGCTCACGCAGGCAATTCATCAAGTGATTGCCAACCACCGCCGCGTTTTGCATCAATTCGCTCTCCAGCAACTTGATGGTTTCGAGGGCTGCGACGCAGGAGACCGGGTTGCCCCCGAACGTGCTGGCGTGAGAGCCGGGGCCCCAGTCCATGATTTCGCTACTGGCGATGATGGCTCCCAGCGGCATGCCGGAGGCGATTCCCTTGGCCAGGCAGATGATGTCCGGCACGATGCCAAAATGCTCGGTGGCGAACATTTTTCCGGTGCGCCCCATGCCGGTTTGCACCTCGTCCACGATGTAGAGGATGCCGTGCTTCTCGGCCAGCTTTTTCAGCTCCCGGTGAAACTCCGGCGGCGGCACGATGTAGCCCCCTTCTCCTTGAATCGGCTCGACGATGATCGCCGCCACTTCGTGTGGGTCGACCGTGCGGCGGAAGAGGTATTCGATTTGGTTGAGCGATTCCATCACGGCCGATTCGTGGTGGTCTTTTTCGTGGCGATAGGGATTGGGGTAATCGACGTGGCTGACCTGCGGGATGAGCGGAGCGAAGCCGCTCCGCTGCACGACTTTGCTGCCGGTGAGGGAGAGGGCTCCCATCGTGCGGCCATGGAATGCGCCGAAGAAGGCGATCATGTGCTGCCGCTTGGTGTGGTGCCGGGCCAGCTTGAAGGCGGCTTCGACGGATTCGGCGCCGGAGTTGGTGAAAAAGACCCGTTTGGGACTGCTGCCGGGGGCAATTTCGGCCAGCTTCTTGGCGAGGTCCCCCTGCGGAGCGTAGTAAAAGTCGGTCCCCGACATGTGCAGAAGTTTCGCGGCTTGGTCCTGAATAGCCGCCACAACGCGTGGATGGCAATGCCCCGTGGAGCAGACCGCGATGCCGGCCGTGAAATCGAGGAATCGGTTACCGTCCACATCCTCCATCACCGCTCCATAGCCGCGGGCACAGGCAAGCGGATAGACGCGGGTGTAGGACGGCGAAGTGAACTTCTCGTCGTTTTCAATCAGCGCCTTGGCCAATGGGCCGGGAAGGGGCATTTTGAGGAAGGGGACCTGCAGTGTGGAATCAGGCATCGTGAACTCCTCGAAGAGAGGCTGACTGTGCGATGCCAAATTATAGGGCGCAAGAGGCTTGCGGGACTGCGCGAATTCTACGGCGATTTCCAGCGAATGAGCTTGGGCTTCCAGGACTGGTCGATTTTGGCAAATGCGACCAGGTAGTTTGGACAGCGGGCATCTTGCACGCGGGCGATTTGGTCGGCGAGTTGACGCTCGGTAACACCGCTTCCTTGCAGGACCGCAATCAGACGTTCTGGACCGATGGCTTTGCCGCCGTTTTTTGGTGGCATTTGCGAGAAACCGGCAAGCGAGTGCTGGATCCATCCCGCGGGTTCTTTGTAGGCGGATGTGTCTTGCCCGAATTCCTTGTACAGCAGTAAGACGCCGATTTGCGGGGAACCTTCGGCCACTGGCATGAGTTGCTTCGTGTAGGCTTTCCAGCAGATTCCTTTGAAGCAGCCGACCCCGGCGCAGAGGGCGTCTTTCTCCTTGTCATGCTCTTCGCATTCGGTCGTCCAGACGGGGACAACCGCGGTTTCCTTCGGCACCAGTTTTTTGACTTCGCCGACGAAGCGGGCCGCGGCATCGTCACCCAGTTTGGTCGCCGTGACGACTGGACCATAGTCGGCTGTCCAGCGGCAGACGGGATTGCCGCAGCCGCATGCGCTGGGGGAGCCTTGCAGGTCGTTGAGGAAAATTTGTTTCGCGGGAGGCAACTCCGCCAGCAGCTTTTTGACCCGGGCCAAATGAGCAGCGAAGGACTCTTCGTAGAAGATGGGAACCCAAGGGTAGTTTTTGATCGTCTCCCCTTCTTTGGGAAAGGGAATGTCTTTGAAGAACCGTCGCCATTCGGGGTGCCCCTGCAAACTGGCCATCCAGAGAGGATGATCGTCGGCCATTTCCGCACAATGGGCGATTTCCAGCCAGTAGCCGAGTTCCAATCCCGCGGAAGAGATTCGTTTGGATGCGGCAATGGATTCCCTGACTGAATTCTCTGCGGAGGACTGAATTTGGAGCACAACGGAGGTGTAGCCGTCTTTCTTCAAAACGGCGAGGTGGTCCGACGTTGCCGTCTTCACATGGAGCAGTGCACCACGAAAGGGCAACCTGGGAGGCTGGTTCCCGCCAGCCGGAGGTTCAGCCGCGAACGAAATTCCGCCGAAGAGCAATACGCTCATGGTGATGAATGAAAATGACTGGTTCACGACCTGTTTGCTCCAGGAGGGACGGGCGGCCGACAATGGTACAAGAAAATAGCCAGATAGCCGCCGCAGTACCCAAAGACGGTTGCGAGTAGCCAGTGGCCAGTGGACTGAAAGGTAGTGTAGCTATCCGCCCAATTTGGTTCCGTGAAGCTCCAGACGGAGGAAGGCGGGTAAACCGTCCACGAGGGGTAAAGATTGCGACCCCAATTTGGCGGCAGAACCTGGTCATATTCCATTTGCTGTCTGCCGTACATAACAGGCGGAGAAGGATTGTCGCCACGAGTCTTCAATTCCAACGCGCTCAGACCCTTGCTGGTAATGAGGTCGATTCCCAGGTGATTGCCCGTCCAAGGTCCGAATACCAGGGACAAATAACCTACCGTGAAGAGCAGCCAACCGCAAACGAAAGACCGCCGTGCGCCGTCATTAAGCACACCCCACAGCAGTAGTCCGGTCATTCCGGTGAGTGTCGCGGTGACGACGACGCTGTGCCACCAGATGCCGGTGTTTGCCAGAGCAGCACATGCGACGGCGATGACTGCGATGAGAATGAGCATATCTCGGAGGGAGAATTTGAGGCTCATAGCGCGGCTCCGTCAGAAGCAGACTTTTCCACGATTGGGACATTGGTTGCCGCTGGATCAAAGGGAGATTCGCCAACGGCATCAGGAGTTGAGACGGAAGGGCTAAGTTTCGCCTTTCGCTGAGACCTCACTTGCATGGCGAACGCCGCTAAGCCGCCGAATGCCGCAACCAGCCAGATGAAGAGCCAATGCCCCAGCGATTGGAAGACAGAACTACCGAGAGGAGTCGGCGTGCCTAGCACGGTCATCCCTTGAGGCAAAAATGTAAATTGCCCTGAACCTCCGCCAGGACCACCGAGTGGAATCGTACTAATCGGAGTAGGAGACGTCCAGATCAATGCCTGAGCCTGCTGTGCGCCACCATGCAACAGTGTATCGGCATAGGACAATAGGCGGCTGGTGAGAAGCGCGGGACCGACGTTGGTGGAGAACCAGGGACCGAGGGCCAGCAACCAATAGGTGGCCGAGGCAATCACCGCGCCCATAGCCGCGGCCCGGACACGACCATGCTGATAGACCACAACCAGCAATCCCGCCAGCCAGGCAAAGACCGTCAGCGTCAACAACCCGCTCAGCCACCAATCATTGCCGTACAGCAGCAGGAGCACCGAAAGGGCAAGCCATGTCATAAACGCCAGAATAGGGGCCAAAATGGCAATCAACCGCTTCGGAGAAATGGACATATTCTCGGCTCCGATCAACCTGGGAATCGCACCGCACCGCTTGTTTCATTCTAAAGAACGATCCGGCAGGAATGTCGTTACCGGGGCAAATCGTCTGGACGAAGTTCCGCCGGGCTGTCACAACTGGGGAATGCCGTACGCGTCGAAACCCCTTGATTCCGAAACACCGACCCAGGGAGCCCCCTCGCTCCTCACCGCCCGTTTGCTGGTGCTGGTGGCAGCCGTCATGTGGAGCAGTAGCGGTTTTTTTGCCAAGTTCCATTTGATCGATGATTGGCCGGGTCCGCTGCGGGCATTCTGGCGAGCCGCTTTCGCCTGCGTCATTCTCCTGCCACTCATTCGCCGGCCGCAGTGGAATTGGCGACTCATTCCCGCAACGGCGACGTTTGCGGCCATGAACTACACGTATCTGACGGCCATGGCCAAAGGGACGGCTGCCAATGCTATTTGGCTGCAGAATACGGCCCAGATGTGGGTGCTCATTATCGGCGTGCTGGTCTTTCGGGAGCGGGCCATCTTGCGGGATTGGCTGGCGGTGATCTTGTGCGGCCTGGGGATTGTCTTCATCCTTGCGTTCGAGGCCCAAGGCAAATCGATGGAGGCGGTCATCTACGGTTTGTTTTCCGGCCTGTTCTATGCGGGGGTCGTTCTTTCGCTTCGCCAGTTGAGGGATTTTGAAAGTGCCTGGCTCATCGGCCTCAACCACCTAGTGACCGCCCTCGTCCTTTCCCCCTGGGCATGGACAAGCTACCACTCCGGCGAACATTGGCCCAGCGGCTGGCTGTGGCTGCTGCTGGCCGGTTTCGGCATCCTGCAAATGGGACTTCCCTACGTCCTCTTCGCCCGCAGCGTCAAAACCATCCCCGGCCACGAGGCCGCCGGCATCGGCCTGCTAGAGCCACTGCTCGTGCCGATCTGGGCCTATTTCGTCACTGCCGGCCAGGACGTTCCCAAATGGTGGACGCTGGCCGGCGGCGGGCTGATCTTTGCGGGGTTGGTGGTGCGGTATTTGGGAATTCCTCGCGCGGAGCGGCAGGATGATTTGCCCCCAGCCGCCACAAAGGACGCGGACACTTAAGGCTTTTCACTCATCAAACTCTTGGCCCGCTCCAGGCGCAATTCAGCTTGCCTTACACCGGCTTTCTTTTTGCGCAAATCAAGGGATAATCCGTCCAATTGTTGTGGCGACAGAGTTCCCTTCGATGCTAATCCTTCCGCTAATGAGGCATCGGCAGCCCTCAGTGCAGCTTCCGCCTCTAGCAACTCCAATTCGCGGAGCTTGACAACATTCTTTGGGTTAGAGGCGGCTTCTAAGACCAGTTCAGCATGACGAAGCTGATAAGAAGCCCGGGCGACGCCGAGATCGCTGACAGCGTTCTCTTTCCGCAGGATTTGAATTCGCTCGTATTCAGCCTTGGCGGCCTGCAAACCTGCTTCGGCTTTGCGAATATCAAGTTTCTTTAGTTCGTCTATCGAATTCTCATTCGCTTTCGGCTCTGGGACTTTTGAATCCGATGCCGGTTTGGGCTCCCCATCGAGTACCCCCAGGAGAGCGATGGCCGACTTGAGAGTTTTTTGTGAACCGCGAAGCAATAGCGAATTCGTCCGTTCTTCCGCGACAATCGTTGGTTTCTCGCTGGCTAGCTCAAAAATCGCCGTCAACTTGATAGCGGCATCATTCGCCGAGATATACGTAAGCCGCACTACCTGCAGAATATGCTCTTCCGGCGCGGACCTGGTTAGCGACGCAGCGGGCTCAGGTCGGCTCTCCAGTGCATCCCTCCATTTTGTCGCCTCCTCCGGGTTTCTAAAGAACTTTTGCTCCAGCA
>CAYUJE010000038.1:0-27203 GCA_964444865.1 uncultured Pirellulaceae bacterium
TTCTCTTCGTCTTCTCTCTCCCGCCCTCGAATCGCAGATTGCTTCACTTGCTACCCTGTCTCAAACTCTCTCTCCCGGACCACTTTGCCTCCACGCGCAGTTCCGCCATTTACTGTACGTAAGTTTATGTAATCCGATTGGCACATGCAAGCCCTCGGCACTCAGAATTCTGAAGATTTGTTTGCTTCTCGGCAAATGCTACCGATTCGCGTCGAATTGAGGCCATTTTATCTCGCAGCATCGCATTTCCCGTATGCCTGATGGTTGGATTTGATTCATGATGAACGACCGAATAATATGGGTAACATGGAGATTCCGCGATTGACACCCTGGAAGTGACCAGCGATGACGAGCCACTTGCCTCAAAATGACGCTCCTGCCTTGCAGGACACACTGGGGCGTCAAGTCTTTATTGATCGGATTGCCAAGATCATCGAGGGATGTCAACCTCCGCAGGTCTTTGGCTTGCACGGTGACTGGGGCTCGGGAAAAACCAGCGCCATGCATCAGTTGCAAAAGAAGCTGACCGGAGTTTGCCCTCACAATTCAGAGGACAAATCACCAAAACCCAGAACCGGAAAAGACTTGAAGTGCAAAGTCGTTTGGTTCGAAGCCTGGCGCTATGAGAGCGAGCGAGCCCCCATCGTCGCGCTGCTTCACGAAATCCGGACGAACCTGGCGTTTTCCAAAAAAATCGTCAACCAATCTGGAAAGCTCTTTAGCGTGGCTCTCCGCTCGCTCCTGGATATCAAATCGGTCACCGAGAATCTGATCGGCGTCGGCGTGACCGGTTCGAGCATCCAAAAGCACGGAGAGCAGTGGGAAGACGATCATTTCGCCGTCGCGCTCCCCACGCACGTCATTCGCAACCAGCTTGACGACGCGATTAAACAGCTTATCAAGCCCCAGGATCGCCTGGTCGTCCTGATTGACGATCTGGACCGCTGTGATCCCAAGACCGCCTATAAGCTTCTGGAAGGGATTAAAATCTATCTCAATCTGCCGAGCTGCGTGTTTGTCCTGGGGATGAATCAGCGGGTCATCGAGCGTTACATCGCCACGAATTTCAAGGAGGAAGGAGGGGATCCGATTTTCCGGGCGCGAGAGTATTTGGAGAAGATCTGCCAGGATCCCTGGCAACTCCCCCTCTTGAACGATCCCGGCGGTTATCTCGAAAAGTGCCTGGATGGGTTTCCTCTCGCCAAAGCCTTTGCCGCGATTGCCAAATCGAACGATTGCTTGCCGCGTAATCCTCGGAAGATCAAGTCCCTCGCCAACATTCTCCGCCGCTATGCGGACCATCCGATGATTACCAGCCGCCCGGCGGGTAAGCCGCTCGATCAGCCGTATCGTGAAGAACACTGGGCCATGCTCTCCGCCTGCCTGTACCATTTCCATCCGGAGATTTATCAACGGATTCTCCACTGGCCCGATTTTCTGGCGGAGTTGGACCAATGGGCGCGAACGGGTGAGAGCGAGCACGACTTATTTGTCGGAGAGCGGGACAAGGAGGGAAACAGAAAAGACAGACTGAAGCGCCCGAAAAGACAAGACAAAAATGCCAATTCCCCCACGCCGGGGACTGCGCCGGCAATCTCCTCGTTTATCGATCCTGACCGAACCGATTCCTTCCTGCTACAATCCCTGTTGAAGGCGATTCCTGGCGGAATTACGACCAACGAGTTCGCCAACTACCGGATTGAGTAGCCCGTGGCCAAGCGAACCAGTCAAAGATCGAGCCGTACCCCGCCGGAGCCGATTTCAGCCTCTGGCCCGCCTGACGACTTCATTTATCCTTTCCACAATTCGACGCTGTGTGAATATTACCGCCAGCTCTTCGATTGGCACGGCTACATCAAGTTCCTTAGCTTGCCGCATTTTCGCGAGAACCCCGACATCCCCATTTGGGACTTATTCGTCGAACCCTCGCTGTCGGCCGCGCACATTCGGGCCGACCGCTGGAAAGAGCAGGATGGCGAGCACACTTTTTCCGTCCTGGATGCCCTGAAGAAACGGCGGCAACTCGTCATTCTTGGGGATCCTGGGTCGGGAAAATCGACGATTGTCAATTGGCTGATTTGGCAATTCACCCGCGTCGAGTCCAATCCCTTGGTCGAGGCTTTTGGGCGGCGAGTGCCGGTCCCGCTCATCGTCCGGGATCTCGGGATATCCTCGAAATGGACTTGGGCCGATCTTCTGGAAAAGTTCTTCGAACGCCCCGCGTCCCAGCCGTTCGCTCGGGATCCCAAGCTCTTCGAGGATTTGCTCCGACGGGGGCAACTGATCTTTCTCCTCGATGGTATGGACGAATTGTCGAACGTCCACGTCCGTCAGCATCTGGCGAGTCTGGTCGTGGACGGAATCAAAGAATCTCCGAAGGCAATGTGGATCGCGACGTCCCGCCTGGTTGGTTACGACGAAGCACCCCTGGAATTCGATACGGGCGCATTTGTGAAAACTCCCCGGGAGCAGCGGGAGGCCTTTCTGGGGCCCGAGTTGGGGCGCGATAAGCTCACCGACAAGCTCATTGTGTCGTACCGGATCGAGACGGCCTATGTAGCCCCTTTCAGCGACCGGCAAGTTGCCCAGTATCTGGAGGCCTGGTTCCGCGTCCGCGATTCCGCCGGAGAGCAGGCCTCGGATAATGCCTCGCGCCTGGCCGCGGGGATCCGCAAAAATGAAAGCGTCGCCCGCCTGGCCCGCGTGCCGCAGTTTCTGGCCCTGATTGCCCTGATTTTTCGGATCTTGCGGGAACTCCCCCACGGCAAGGTCTTGCTCTACGACCGGATCACCGAAGCCTATTTGGAATCCATCGACAAGTTCCGCAACTTGCAAGAACTTGACTATCCCTTGGCGCAAAAGAAACGCTGGCTGGCTTATATCGGGTTTCAGATGCAGTTGCAGCGGGACGTTCAGGATCGAAAGGGTAGGACTGTTGAGGAGCATGAAATCCTTGTCGAAGAAAAGACGATTGTCTCTTGGCTGGCGGAAGCGATGGGCCAATCGGACCAAGACCAGGATTTGCCGGAAAGGGAGTTGCGCGGCAGGGCGAAGGAGTATCTAAGTTTTCTCGCCCGCCGGAGCGGTTTGATTCTGCCTCGGGGTCAGGACAAACGGGGGGAACTGTATGCCTTCCAGCATCTCTCGTTCCAGGAGTACTTTGCAGCCGAATATTTGCGCTATCAAACGCTCCGTCCGGGGTGGCACGACGGGAAGCATGTGGAGGGAGCCGGGCCAAAGGATCTGGCCCGCTACGCCGGTAATCCCCAGTGGTGCGAGACTTTACTTTTTCTACTGGAAATGTGCCACGAACTTCCCGAGCGAGGAGACGAACTGATCCAGATCCTTCAGCGTGTACCTAAAGAACTGAAGAAGGAATCGAAGAACGACGAGCAACCGCACCGTGCCGCATCGCTCCTGAGTTTGCTCACCCAGGCCGCCGTGGACCCGTACGTCGGCTTGACGAAGGAGGGCCGCCGTAACCTGCTCCGGACCTGCTGGGAACAAGTTCTGGAAATGCAGGATAGTGATTTGGCCTTCTTATGGTCAAGTGGTGAAGCGGTTACTACTTTGGCGGAAGCGGGAGAGACTTCGCGTCGAATTGGGACAGAGGTCTTGCGATCTCAGCGGCCTCAGCGAATGTCCCTCGCCGGCGCTAGTCTTGACACCCTGGCCTGGGTATTGCCTGTTTTCGGATCCTCGGGGGATGCAAGGCAGCTCATGCTCCAAGAATGCGTAGAATTGTCTGACCTGGAATTCCTCGGCAAGCTCTCGAATTTGCAATACCTTAGTCTGTCCGGCTGCACCGGGTTGACCGAGGTCGGGGCGCTCGGCAAGCTTTCGAATTTGGAAACCCTTGATCTGTCCGGCTGCACCGGGTTGACCGAGGTCGGGGCGCTCGGCAAGCTCTCGAATTTGCAAGGACTTTATCTGTTCGGCTGCACCCGGTTGACCGAGGTCGGGGCGCTCGGCAAGCTCTCGAATTTGCAATACCTTAGTCTGTCCGGCTGCACCGGGTTGACCGAGGTCGGGGCGCTCGGCAAGCTTTCGAATTTGGAAACCCTTGATCTGTCCGGCTGCACCGGGTTGACCGAGGTCGGGGCGCTCGGCAAGCTCTCGAATTTGCAATACCTATATCTGTCCGGCTGCACCGGGTTGACCGATCTCAGTCCCGTTGAGCACGTCAAGAAACTAGTTAGACCTTGAAATCTGCTACGCTCCCCCAACGGAAGAGCGCCAAGGATTGCCGGCCCTAATCTTGATTGATCTTCTGCGGATAAAAATGGCTGAAGATTCTCCCGCTGCTTAGGGGTGATAGGGCAATAGAAGCTCGTGGTCTGCTGCTACACCAAGCCCCACTTCTTTCGCAGGAACCATTCGACGGTGAGCAGACCGGTGAGGAGCAAGAACAATGGCCAGGCATCCTCTGGGGTGCTGCCGAGCTTCCATTTGGTTTGCCGTTCTTCGAAATCGGGCGGTTTAGCCGCGAGTTCATCCAGGAGAGCGGAAAACTGCTCGGGTTGAACGAGTTTGCCGCCATCTTGCTTGGTCCAGGCGGCGAGCGAGGCGAGCTGATCGGGATCGGCGGCAGGGTTGGAAAGCTCCACGTCCCGGTCGAAGACCATGAATTCGGCCCGGGCCTTCCCCAGCGGCTTGCCGGCGGCGCTAGCAACGGTTTCCACGCTGTAGTCGCCGGGTTCGGTTACCTCCAAGGAGCCGGTGTAATTGCCGTCCTTGTCGCGCGTGAGCCTCAGGGGTTGCTGCTTTTTATTCGGCAATTCGATGGTCGTTTCGACGGATGCTCCCGCGACGACGTCTCCTGAACTCGTGCGGGCACCGGTGGTGATGATGACGCGGCTGCCGGGGTTGAAGCGCCGCTGATCGAGCTTGATCCAAACGTCGTCCTTGTTCAAATCGTCCCGTTTCACCAGCCACAGAATCACCTGCCGCCAGAACCGCTTGTGCTCCTTTTCAAAATCGTGCATCGGCCAGAGGTAAGTCGATTCTCCCGCAAAGGCGAGCACTCTTCCGCTGCCGAATTCGCCCGAGACGAGGAGTGGCTCTTGCTTGGGAGTTGCCAATAGAATACGAACCCCTGGGTCTTCTTTCACATCCTTGAATTTATGCGCCCATTTGAGCGGCGGCAGTTTTTTCCAGATCGCCGCATTTTCGGCGTCGGGGGCGAGGCGCGTGAGCGGGTGCGTACCGACAAGCACCATGGGCAACGGACCATTCAAGAAGAAGCGGTCTTTGCCGGCTCCCAGATTCGGCTTCCCTTCGAGCTCGTCGAACTCAATCGGCAAGGCCGCCCCGAGCGGCGTATCCTGAAAATGGCCGAATCCAAAGCTACCGGTTTCTCCCCCGAGCATCAGCAGCCCCTTTCCCGCGGCGACCTGGTCCGCGAGCAGTTGCAGGCTCGCGGGCGTGAGCAGCCTGGCATCGAGGTCGCGCAGTATGAACGCGTCGTAACGCCCCTTGCGGACTTCGTCGGTGATATCCACCGCCTGGCGAGTGCGGCGATCGATGATGCGGTCATCGAGTTCAATATCCGGCGAAGCATTGAGCGAGGCCCGTAAAAATCGCTGCTCGTGCCACTTTTCGCCGTCGAGATAGAGGACGCGCAGGCCCCCTTCCAGCACGGTTAAATAGGCGGATAGCTCGTTGTTTTTGGCAACTAATTCTCCCCGTTGCGCTTCGGCTTTGAGGTAAAGCCGATAATGACCCGGCTGCTGGGGGGTGAAGGCGAAGGAGACCTCTACCTGGCGGCCATCTTCGTCCGCTCGAATGCTCTTCTTCCCGAGAGTCTGTTTCTTTCCCTGAGAATCGACCAGTTCCAACTCCACAGGAATGTCCTTCTTGACATAGCCGCGTATCCGAACGAGTCCTTTCACCAGCAATTCATTTTTGACGAAGACGGTGTATTGTTCGTCGAGACGTTCCACCGCCACATCGCGGGCGGAAGCGGCATCGGCAGCGGGGCCAAAGGGGACCGTGAACAGCGGGGCGGCGAAGTCGTCCCGCAGTTTGCGGCCCGCTTCCTGAACTTCCACTTGCGGGGCATAGGCGGTGTGCCGTCCATCTCCCATCAAAATGACACCGGCCAGGCGGCGGCCCTGCTCGGCGCGAACGGCGTCGTAGAGTGGTGTGCCATAGTCGGTGGACATTCCCGTTGGTGCATCCGGAATTTTGAATTTGCCGGCCGACTGCTCCAACGGGTGGAGCTGGGAATCGAAGGCGTACACCTTCACGTCGTAGTTCGCGGCCAGAGCCCCAAACTTCGGCTGAGACTTGTCCAAGAGCTCCTTTTGAACCTGCCAGCGGCTTGTTTCGAGGCTGCTGCCGCCACTGGGAAGCTGCATGGAGCGGCTGATATCAAACAGGAGCAGCAGCACGCTGGTCCGTTTGCTCTTTACCGTGGTGATTTTCGTCGGCTGCAACAGCGCCAGCAGCACCAGCAAAATGACCAGCACACGCAGTCCCACCAGCACGCCCCTGCGCGCCGGTGTGAGGTATCCAAAACGTGGGCCGAAGAATAACAGCGCCGACAGCCCCAGCACAATCAGCGTCACCGCCGTGTAGCTGCCAAAAACGGGCTCGGTGCCGAAGGAAGACATGGGAATCGGGGCTAGGGGCTGGGGACTCGGGGAGCGGAGGTAGGTGAAACGCGGATGGTATTGCCCGAACCTCGAGTCCCAAGGCCCGAATCCCGCTCCTCTTTATAGAACCTGTTCGCCAGTACTTGTTCCAGTCCCAAAACCAACGCCAAGAGCGTGATGAGGAGCGGATAGAATTCGCTGCCGATGCGGTCGGTGCCGACGGCCCGGTTAATTTCTTCGCGGCTGCGGGCAAATTGAAAACGGTCTTTGCCGAGAAGGTCTTCCAGCTTTTCTCTCGGCAGCCGCGTGAGGTCGCCGAGATCGGCCGGTAAGTTCACCGCAAAGCCGCGGACCAGGGGACCGCCGCGCTGTCCGCGGAGACGATAGGCACCCGGATTATCGGTAAAGCGGACCGTCAACCGCTCATCGCGTGCCAGCACATCCACGGGCTCATCGAGAGGAGTGAAGAGCTGATAGCGTTCCGGAAAGAATGCCGGGTCGTTCGCCAAGACAGCCGCCTCACCGGTGTGATAATTCAGCCGCATTTCGCCTGTTCCCACGAGGTAATTGAGCATCTCATTCCACAGCATGAATCCTGGCCAGGCGTTGCTGCCAAACCACAATTCGTTCCAACAAGGGCGACCTCGGGGCTGCAGCGGGTCGGTCAGCGGCGTGGTCATCACTAACACCCTACCGCGACCAAGGTTGTTCTCGACCAGAGCGGGCTTGTTGTTGCCAAAGGCAATGATGGTGCGGGCAGAGGGTGCCAGGTCGTCAAGATTCCAGTGGTAGTAGATGGGAAAATCATTCCAAGGAACGTTGGCTTCGATCTCACGAAATGGAGCGAGCACGGGATGGTCGTACGACGCAGGTGCGAGATACAAATCCCCGCCACTTCGCGTCTGCAGTGTCATCTTTCCCCCGAGCACACGCCGAGCCACATCGTCCTGAAAAGAAACCACGGGTTTGGCGTTATGACCGAGCAGAATGGCAAGTCCGTTCCCCTTTTCGGCATACGCGGCGAGCTTGTCCCAGGCTTCGGCAGACAGGGGCAACGGATCCATCAGGCAGACTGCGCGGTAACTGCTTAGATCGCGATTGACGAGTTCCTCCTGCGGCAGAACCGAGATGCTGAAGACGGCTTTACGCAGCTCTGGTTTCACTTCGAGCGCACGTTCGTGCGAACTGGTCTTGACGCCCGTAGGGGCCACAATCAGCACAGGCCAATCCGGCTGAACTTCGATCGCGAAGTGCCGCACGTCATCGAGGGCGAGACCATCCTCACCCACCAGTCGGACCGTTCCTTGGGTCGAACCACTAGGGAGCTTTTTGAGCACGAATTTCACTTGTTGCGCCCCGCCCGGCTCCAGTTGCACTGTCTCTCGCCCTCGAATTTGCGCGGTGGGCAGGACCACATTGCCATCGCGGATGATCGGAAGCGTGGGGTCCGGCTGTTCGAGCAGCAGCTCGACGGTCTTGCTGCCGCCGACGCCGGCAGAGCGGACTTGCGTCTCGATGACCAGTTGTCCCTCGGGTGGCAGAATTTGGCTGGAAAGCTGCAAGTCCCCCAGAGAAAAATTCTTGGGCCGTTCGCTCCCCACGTCGATGACGTATAACTGCACGCGAGGATGATCCGTCAGAGTCTTCTGAATTTCAGCGGGTTGGTTGGTTTTCCAAGCCGCTTCCGTCAGATCGGAAAGGACATAGATTTCCTTGCGGGCTTCTTGCTTTTGCTCGGCCAATTGCACCGCAGCGGCGAGGATTTCCACGAGTGGGCGGGGAGTTCCCGTAATCCGCAATCGTTCGATGGCTTTCTCGGCAGCGGTCCGGTCGATGGCAAAACTGGCCGCGCCGGGGCGAGAGTCCACCACGGCCACTTCGCTGTCGGCCGGCAACTGCTTGATGAGCCACGCCGCCGTCTCTTGCGCCACCTCTAAGCGTCGTTTGTTTTCCTGCCGAAACTCCATTCGGGGGGACGTATCAATGACGATGACCGCAGCTACCGGTGCTTCCTGATCCCCCAGCACCGGCTTGCCTCCCAGAATGGCCCGAATGCCAGTCCATAGAATGACCGCTCCCAGCAGCGCGGCGAGCAAGCCGAGGCCGCCTACGAGATAGCGTGACAATTTGCGGACCACCGCCACGAACAGAAACAGCAGCACCGCGGTGAAAGTCAGCCCCATCGCCCCCAGTGCCAGATAATTACCCCACAGGGCCGAAGCCACGCTGGGCCGCGCCAGAGCCAGCGCGGGAAGGATAACTGCCGCGCAGCGCAGTAACAGCAGCAGCAAATGCCGCAGCCGCAGCCGACGGGTGTTGGAATCTCGCCGCTCTTTGACGAATCGAAGAGCCGGAAACACCAGGTGTTTCGGCTTTTGCCGCATGATGAGATGCAGCACCACGGGGATTGCAAAAAGGGCTCCCCCCAGGAGCAGCGACACGTTCAGAAAGGCCATATCTTCGTTCTAGCAAACCGGCTGCGCGGCTGCTATGGGCGATTACGTCAGCGAAGGCTCTCGACTTCCCCGCCACCAGTCGCGGATGACAAGTTGCGGAAAGACCCAGGCACCTTTGGCGTAGCGCAAGGCCAGTCGGCGAGGCTCGGACCAAACGCGGTGCAGCCATTCCAGCCCGCAGCGGCGCATCCACATTGGTGCCCGCGGTTTCTCGCCCGCCAGAAAATCAATGGTGGCTCCCACGCAAAGGGCGGCAGCGGCTTGAATTCGGTGGCGATTCTGATGAACCCAGAGTTCCTGCTTGGGGGCTCCCAGACCGACAATGAGAATATCCGGAGCGGCCTGGGCAATAAGACCGAGAATCTTCTCTGTCTCGGCAGCGTCCTTTTCAAACCCCATCGGGGGGCTGTAGCAGCCGGCGATTTTGATCCCAGGCCAGCGTTTGGTGATTTGAGTGGCAGCCCGTTCGGCAACTCCGGGGCCGGCACCAAGCAGAAAAACGCGGCGAGGCTGGAAAGCGGGGACCGCATCAAACAGGGCCGGAACCAGGTCCGATCCCGGAACCTTTTCGGGCAATGGCCGTTTCAGCAGTCTAGCGGCCCACACCACGGGCGTTCCATCGGCCAGAATCAGGTCCGCATGCTGATAGGCAGCATTCAAGCCGGCATGATGCCGCAGCAGCACCACATGGTCCACATTCGGCGTCACCACATAGCGGCAAGTTGGACCCCGGTCCGTTGTCCATGCCAGAATCTGTTCCACGGCCTCGCACATCCGGAGCGGGTCGATGTCAACGCCCAGCAGCCGGACTCTGGATGGTTTGGGGACCATGATGCACCTCTTCGTTGCTACGGCCAAGAAACTGGAAATGCCGGCAGAATCGCTTCCACCGGCATCCTCCATGGTTCCGAAGGCCTCTCCTCGGTTCCGTTCTCGTATCCACACAAGCCTAGGTCGCGAAAAAGGGGTCGGGAGGAGTTTTCGCCGCGAAAAACCCCTTAGGGCCCCGCCCGCGCCGTCGTCGAAGTGGCATCTCAAAGGTAAGATAGCCTACGTTCCCTTCGGAGTTCCACTCGTGCGCCGCGGCGTGGCCGCCTTTTCCCATGAAGCTGACTGCTGCCGTTCTTTCGCTTGCGGCCAAGCTGCTTAGTGGGGCAACCGTGCGCTGGTACGATTGTCAGCCGGATACTTGCCAGCGGGTCTATTTTGCCAACCATACCAGCCACCTGGACGCATTGATCCTGTGGGCCAGCCTCCCCCGCCTGGTTCGGGAGGTGACCCGTCCGGTGGCCGCGAAAGATTACTGGAACAAAGGGCCGCTCCGCCGCTATATGGCCCAGACCTTCAACGCCATGCTGATCGATCGGGAGGAAATCAAGATCCACAACAGCCCCATCGACATGATGCTCCGCGAGATGGGTTCCCGGTTTTCGCTCATTGTGTTTCCCGAAGGAACACGGAACACGGGGGAGGAAATGCAGGAGTTCAAGAGCGGCCTGTATTATCTCAGCAAGAAGCGGCCCGACCTGGAGCTGATGCCGGTCTATATTGATAATCTCAATCGGGTGCTGCCCCGTGGGGAATTCCTGCCAGTTCCGCTCCTTTCCAGCATTACCATCGGACCACCAATTTGGTTGGAGCCGAAAGAGAACAAGAACGACTTTTTGAACCGGGCTCGCGAAGCGGTCCGCCGCTTGAAGGATATTTGAGTTTGACCGACTCGCTCCTCACCTCTGCGACGACACTACTCCTGCTGGCCCAAGCTGGCGCAGGACCGGCTGGTGCTGCGCCGCCGGCCCCTTCTACCTGGGGAAATTTGGATCTGCGGACATTCATCTTGTTGGGGACCGTGCTAGGTCTGCTGGCAACCGCTTCCGTCATCGGCCGCGTCCTCCGCCGCTCGGCAGACACCACCCTGAATCCCGCGATGGTCAAGACATTTCGCTCGCGGGTGAATGCCTGGTGGACGATGTACGCCATCCTGATCGCCGGGTTTATGGTGGACTACGTTTTCCAATCCATCGTCACGACCGTCGTCCTTTTCGGACTGGTCTCGTTCTGGGCCCTTCGCGAATACATCACCATGACCCCGACTCGCCGCGGCGACCATCGCACGTTGTTTTGGACCTTTTTTCTTTTCACCCCGCTGCAGTATTTGTTGGTCGGGCTCGGCAGCAAATACTTTGTGTTCTATACGACGATGATTCCCGTCTACGCATCCCTCTTTATTCCGGCTCGCATTGCCATTTCCGGCGATCCCAAACGTTTTCTGGAGCGGGTCGCCAAAATTCAAGCGGGGCTCCTGATATGCGTCTATGCTCTCAGCCATGCCCCGGCGTTGTTGAGTTTGGAACTGCGAACCTCAGCCGGCTTGGAATGGAACGGCAGCAAAGCTGGCCTGTTGTTCTTCTTTGTGCTTCTCGTGCAGCTTAACGACGTCTTTCAGTACGTGTGGGGCCAGCTACTGGGGAAACATGTCATCGCCGAACAAATCAACAGCAGCAAAACGTGGGAGGGAGTCATTGGTGGACTGATGAGTTCGATGATCCTTTCGATGCTGCTTTACTGGGCCACGCCATTTTCGCTCTGGGAAGCCCCCTGCATCGCTCTCATCGTCTCCCTCGCCGGTTTTGCGGGGACGATGACGATGTCCGCTGTGAAGCGAGACCGGGGCGTTTCCGACTACGGCACTCTTGTGCAAGGACACGCCGGCGTTCTCGACCGGATTGACTCCATCTGCTTCGCCGCCCCGGTGTTCTTCCACCTCACGCGGTTCTTCTTTTCGAAGATTATTACTTGAATTTCGACAGCATCTGCTCGGCCACAAAGTCCATCCCGTTCTGATTGAAGTGGTTGCCGTCGTAGGTCAGGATGCCGCTCGGCTTGTTGTCGGCATTGTTCTTCTTCCAATAGCCGACGAAAGCTTTGCGAAGATCATTGAGGGGGACATCCTTGGCGGCAGCGATTTCTCGCTCGACCTGAGCAAACGCTTCCAGATTGGGATCGTCCTTGTTGGTCCCATCGTGTTTTTCGCCGACGCTGGTCAGACTGCACTGGATGACCTGCACCCCGGCTTTTTGCAGGCGGTCAATGAGTTCCTCCAGGCTCGACTTAAAGGTTTCCTTCGGCAGCCGGCGGGCATCGTTGCAGCCGATTTGGATCACGACGATGTTCGGCTTTTTGGAGAGAACGTCCTTATCGAGTCGCTTGAGCAAGTCTGGAACGGTGTGGCCGCCAGTCGCCACCCAGTCCACTTCGATGTTCTTGTCCGGGTGCTTCTTCTGCAATTCCTCTCGGACAATGTTGACGTACCCCTTTTTCACATGCTCTTTCGGTTTCTCCTCGCCGGCGAGATTCGTGAGGGAGTCGCCGAAGAAGATGATTTTGTCCCCCTTCTTGAGTTCGACCTGGCGCTTGGCCGGTTCGTCCTCGGCAGCGAAGGCGAGAATTGTGCACGACAAGATCTGCAGCGCGGCGAAAGAGGAACGCAGATGCATGGCGAAGCTCCTGGGAGGGAGTGGAAAAGTAGGACGCCTGGGAAGGCCATCCTACTACGCGCTTAGCGGATTTGCAGCGTCTCCCCCTCGTAAGCTAGGCCGAGCGGCTCAATGAGGACCGCTTTGCGGGGGCCGTGCTTTTCCACGGTGCCGCCAATCCAGGCTTGCAAACCCAGTTGTTCCGAAAGTTCGACCGCCTGAGCCGCCTGTTCGGCAGGCAAATAGACCGCGAAGCCGACCCCCATATTGAACGTGCCGTACATCTCGCGGGAGTCGAGGTGGGCCGAACGGGCGATGAAGTCGAAGATGGGGGGACAAGGCCGAGCCAGGTGCGTGCAGCGATACACAAACGGCTCCGCCAGCCGCATCAACTTCCGCCAGCCGTGGCCGGTCATGTGGACGGCGTAGTGGAGGTCGAGCTTCGCTGTCTGGCAGGCAGCGAGAAACGGCGAGTAGATGACGGAGGCATCGAGGAGCGTTTCGGCATAGGAGCGGCCGTCCTCCAGCGGCGTGAGATACCCTTGCGGCAGCCGATTGGCTAGTTCGCGGCAGAGGGTGAGGCCGTTGGCGTGGACGCCACTGGAGGCGAGAAAGACCATCGCGTCTCCCGCCTGCACATTGCCAGCAATGCGAAGATTTTTGGGACGGATTCGTCCCATCGCGGAGCCGGCCAGAATGATCGCCTGCTCCTGCACCAATCCCTTGAGTGCCGGCGTTTCACCCCCGCCCCAAACGGCTCCCGCCCGGCGGCATCCTTCGGCAAAGCCATCGGCCAGGGCTTTCGCTCGCTTCTCATTTTCAAACCACGCCGCACTCCCCACCGCGGCATGCATGGCGACGACCATCGGCAGTGCGCCAACGGTGAGCAGGTCATTGACGATGGCCCCCACCGTATCGATGCCGATATTGAAATAGGCATCCGCTCCCTGGGCAGGATGCAGAGCCAAGAGAGCATCAGCAACCAGATTCTTGGTCCCTAGTCCTTCTTCAACATGGGCCAAATATTCCTCGGGCGTTTCGACTAGGTACGCACTCTCCCCTCGAATTTTCGCCGGCTCACTTACGCCATGAGCCGCCAACTGGTCCACGGTTCTTCCCGCCGCTCGCTGACAGGCGAGCTTGAATTTATCCAGCACGTCGTAATTGACGCCGGTTGATTGGTAACTGAGTGGTTGCATGAATCTCTCCGTCCTCATTTGTACTCCGTGGGCTATTATTGGCCTATCCCCTGAGTCGGCGGGAGGATAACCGAGGAGTACCTGGTGTGCATTGCGGAGTGCGCGGAGGGAGAGGAGTGAGGGGATTATGGGATGAAGCGATGAGAAGATGTTATCATTTTCATGATGCCAACCATGACCTTGATCTACTCGCCATCGAATTCTATGCGCCCCTCCGCGTTCTCCGCGGTTATCCTCCTCTGTGCCGTTCAGGTGCTCGCCGCTGACGGCCCTGTTTCCGGCGATGCCGTCATCCGCGCTCAGGACGGCGGGTCGGAGATTGTCATCACCACGACCAGCCGCTGTGCCGGGGCGATTCATTCGCTCACCTGGAACGGCAAGGAGTTCATCGACAGCGCCGACCACGGACGGCAGTTGCAGTCGGCATCGAATTTTGATGCAGGAAAACAGCCGTTCTTTCCGGAAACATTGAACCCCACCGAGGCGGGCTCTGCTCGGGATGGGGCGGGAAAAAAGTCCACGAGCAAGTTGCTGGAACTGCGGGCGAAAGATAGTGGGCTGTTCACCAGGTCGCAAATGGCCTTCTGGCTCGCACCGGGGGAAAAGTCGCAGGGGCATCCGGCATTGAACACGACAAAGTTGTCCGACCATCTGCTCACCAAGGAAGTGCAGATTGGCTTCAAGGAATGGAAGAGCGTTCTTGATTACCGTGTGACTTTCACGGTCCCCAAAACGGAGAGGCACACTTATGCCCAATTCGAGGCCCTCACCGGTTACATGCCGCCGGACTTCAGCCGTTTTGAGACTTTCGACTCCAAAAGCGGAAAGCTGGAACCGCTCGATGACGGCCCCGGCGAGCAACGCCTGCCGATTGTCTTTTCCACCGAGAGCGGCAGCCATGCGATGGGGATTTTCTCGCCCGACCAACCTTCCCGCGGTTTCGAGGGAGCCGGCTACGGCCGGTTCCGATTCCAAGCCGAAAGGGTCGTTAAATGGAACTGCGTTTTTCGTATCCGAGACGACGGCGGCGTGCAGTCGGGAGATTTTTCATATCGCATGTTCGTGCCGATTGGAACACGAGACGACGTGCGGCTGGCGATGGCGGGACTCCACAAGGAATTTGCCGCCCAACCATGACCGACCACGCCGCAAGAATGATTCGAGCAGGAGCGAAAAAGTTGCCCGGCAAAGTTGGCGAGGACCACCCGGCCCGCAATAAAATCTCTCGAACCCCTGCTGCGATTGGATTCTCCTCGCGAAGCCCCTCGGCGCAACTCCGCGATCCAGCAAAGTCTTGCGAACAACACAGGCGGCTCCGAATTGCCGGTAGATAGTTGGAATCTCCTTCGCTAACTCCTACAATGGCAGGTTGTTGTTTCTCCCACCAACTTATGGAGTCTGCCATGAACCAGCGTCCCGCCCTTTCCTGCTCGGATTGCGATTCGACTCTCGACCGCCGCACGTTTGTGCGGACCCTTGGTGCCACCGCCCTGGCCGCGGCAGCTGGGCCGGCGCTGTTTTCGCGGTTCGCCCATGCCGCACCGAGCGAGAAGAGCGATGCGGAAGGGGTGGTTGCCAAGCTCTATGGCACCCTAAGCGACGAGCAGAAAAAGACGATCTGCTTCGACTTCGATAACGAGCTCCGCAAGCGGATCAACGCCAACTGGCATATCACCAAGCCGACGATTGGGAGCGACTTCTACACCAAGGACCAGCAGGCCCTGATTGATGACATCGTCAAGAAGGTGACTAGCGCCGACGGTTACGAGCGGATCAAGAAGCAGACGGAGTATGACAACGGCGGCCTCGGTGCGTACAGCATCGCCCTGTTCGGCACCCCTGGCAGTGGCAAGTGCGAATGGGAACTGACCGGCCGGCATCTCACTCTGCGGGCCGATGGCAACAGCGTGGACAAAGCGGCCTTCGGTGGTCCCATTGTCTACGGCCACGGCGAGGAAGACCCCAAGCAGAACCTGTTCCACTACCAGACCAAGCAGACCAACGAAGTCTTCAAAGCCCTCGACGCCAAGCAGGCCGAGAAGGCCCTGCTGCCCAAGGCCCCCAGCGAAGCCCATGTGCCGTTGCAAGGGGAGCGGCCCCGCTTCCCCGGCGTCGCCGTCAGCGAGTTTTCTGCCGACCAGAAAAAGCTGGTGGAAGAGACGCTGAAAGTTCTCCTCGCTCCTTATCGCACCGAGGACGTAGACGAGGTGATGGAAATCCTGAAGAGCACCGGCGGCGTGGACAAGCTCTACATGGCTTTCTATCAGCAGGAAGACCTGAACAGTGACAAGGAATGGGACATCTGGCGCGTCGAAGGCCCGAGCATGGTCTGGCACTTCCGCGGCGCGCCGCACGTCCATGCTTACATCAACATCGGTGTCAAAGCTTAGCCCCCGCGACCACGCGGGAAATGTGCGTCATTCGCGTATTCACAGAAACCACCGCCTGGGGGCGGTGGCTAAGCTTCGGAGGGCTCTATGGCGAGATTCCATTCAGCCCTCGTGGCTGGGCTGCTGCTTTCGATGGGTTGTGCCTCTTTCTTGCGGGCACAATCCATTCATCCCATCGAATCCAATCCCCGCACCGGTTCTGCCGCGGCGGTGCTGGTGGACGATGTGCCGTTGCTGCACACCACGCAAATCTTCGCCGCGGCCGACGAGCGGAGGACGCTGGACGAGCAAGTGGATGGCCTATTCGCCCGGCTGGAAATGGAACTCAAATACAATTCCGCGGCTCTCACGGATGTGGTGAAGCTCAACTTCTATACAGCCTCGAAGGAAGCTGCTGCCGCGATCAGGCAAAAGCTCGTCAAGGTTTATCCCGGCGAGCAGCGGCCGGCGGTCAGTTTCGTCGTGACGAAGCTTCCGGCCGATGATGCGCTCGTCGCCGCCGATGCCGTGGTGGCTTTGTCCAAAAGCACGACTGGGGAAATCCGCCGCGGGCCACTTTCCACCGTGATGCCCCAAGGGGAACGCTTCTATGTTTCGGGTCAAGCCGAACCGGGAACGTTGCAAGAGGCGACGAAGAAGACCCTGGAGAGCCTGAGCAGGACGCTCCAGGAATATGGCCGCGGCGATGAGGACATTGTTCAGCTGAAGTGTTTCGTCACGCCGATGGAGTCGGCGGGGCAGGTGAAGGAGGAACTCGTCCGCCACTTCGCCGGAAAAAGAGTGCCTCCGGTTTCGTACGTCGAATGGAAGTCCTCGTCTCCGATTGAAATTGAGCTGGTCGCTTGGGGAGGAAAGGGAGCCGAGAAGCTCCCTGCCGATCCCATCGAGTATCTGACGCCGACGGGCTTCAAAGCTTCGCCGCTCTACTGCCGCGTGGCCCGCATTCACGGCGGCGGAACGATTTTCTTCTCGGACCTCTTCGCCGATCCCAAGGCCGATACCGCCGCCCAAGTGCAACAGCCGTTCGACCGGCTGAAACTGCTCTTGGAAAAAACGGGAAGTGACTACAAACATCTGGCGAAGGCGACGTATTACGTCACCGACGATGAAGTGAACAAGGCCCACAACGAAATCCGCCCCAAGTTCTACGATCCCGCACGGCCCCCCGCGGCATCGAAAGCGGTCGTCGTGGGTACGGGGACGGAGGGCATTCGTTACGTGATGGACATGATCGCCGTCCCCGCCAGCCGCGGCACGCCGCATACGCCGCCGGAGTGCGGCAGCGGCCTGAATGAAAGGCAGGCGGCGGAAGGTTGGCTCAGTCTGAATGACGCGTTCAGCGATCAAGGAACTAGCAACATTCGCTTGGGCAACTGCGAGCTCATCGGCGAATTCCAAACTGCCGGAACGATTACCATCGGCGGCAATGCATATCAAGTCTCCGCCGACAAGCCGTTGCATCTAAAGGAGACAGGAAAGAAAGACTCCATCCGGCTGGAGAAGGGGCTTGTTACCAAGTCCCTCCTCGTGCGCCCGCTCAAGACTCAGCCGCTCTTCAACGGCCAAGACCTCGCCGGCTGGAAGCACATTCAGCGGAAGCCCAAGCCGCCGGAAGATTCCGCCTGGCAGGTTGAGAGCGGCATGCTGCGCGCTGTTGGCGGACCGGAAGCTCTTGAATACACGGAAAAACAGTTTGGTGACTTCGTCCTGCAAATCGACGTCCGGGCCCGCGCCGTCCATTCCAACGGCGGCATCTTCTTCCGCGCGATCCAGGGGGACTTCATGAACGGCTACGAAGCCCAGCTACATAACCGTTGCCTGGACAATGACCCCGCGAAACCATTTCGCTACTGCACCGGCGGCATCGACGACCGGCTAGATGCCCGCCGCCAAGTCGCCCGCGATTTCATCCCCTTCAAAATGACCATCATCGCCGACGGCCCTCGCATCGCCACCTGGGTCAACGGCTATCAGACGGTTGACTTCCTGGACGAGCGGGCCGAGCACGACAATCCTCGCGAAGGAAAGCGGCTGAAGGCCGGCGTCATCCAGTTACAGGCCCACGACCCGGCGACGGACTATGAGGTGCGGGGCATCTCGATTGCCGAGTGGTAGCCAGGGCTGCCTGCTGCGAAGAGGCATCCACCCAATCGCCAGACTCAGAACAGGCCAGGCCGCGCATGTGGGGCCGACTACGCCAGGCTCAATCCGAGCCAGGCCGGCAGCAAAATCAGGGTTCCGCTTCGCACACCGCGCATGGTCTTCCTCGGAGAACGGCGACCAATCAGTAACCCTTGATTTTGGCAGAAGACAGTGAGAATCGCAGCGATTATCGGCCAGGCATTCGTGATTGAACGAGCCTCCACCGAAACGTAATATGATTTGGCAATCTACCCACACCCTCATTTTCAAAGGCGCTCCCCATGTTACCTCGTCCACAGCCGGGACAGTCTGCGCCAAGCTACTATTTCGAGTGCGGACGATGCAGGCGACCGATTGGTGTTGAGCCTAAGCAGGCGGGAACCAAAATCGATTGCAGTTGCGGCTATATGAGCGTCGTCCCTTCAGTAGTCCATCTTAAACCAATCGAGTCGGCCCAGAAAACCATTGCCCCAAATGAAGGGGGCTCGCCGTTTGCTCAGCCAGCGCCACGACCAAGTCCACAGGTCCCCAATTGCCCCTTCTGCTCTCGCCCCATGCAGCCGGGGCGGATTATTGGGGAACGCTACCAACTCAAATGGCTCGATGCGAATATTCCCTTGACCATGGGCATTTGGGCGGTCGGAGGAGTTCCCATTGGCCGAGGAGGCTTCATGCAATTCAACCGCCCTCATGTTTGGGGCTGGCGATGTCCCATGTGCGCAAAAATCATCGTGGATGAGCGAGCGTAGGAAGCGGTCTCGGCAGGCTATGCCAAATCCCGGACCGCTTTTCCTTCGCTCAATTTCCGCGGCAGGTTTTGGAATTCGTCTGGCCAGGTTTGCTGCGGGTCGATGCCGAGGTGGTGGAGGATGGTGGCGGAGAGGTCGGCGGGGGAGACCGGCTTTTCCTTGACGTAGCCGCCGTTTTCGTTGGTGCTGCCGTAGACCTGGCCGCCGCGGACGCCGCCGCCGGCCAGCAGCGCGGTGAAGGCGTGGGGCCAGTGGTCGCGGCCCGTTTTGCGGGTGTTGCTGCTCTGCTCGAACTGCCCCAGCCGCGGCGTGCGGCCGAATTCGCCGACCGCCACGACGAGCGTCGTTTCCAGAAGGCCCCGCTGATGCAGGTCTTCGATAAAGGCTGAAAACGCTTTGTCAAACAATGGACAAAGCAATGTCTTGAGCTTTGGAAAATTCTCCTGGTGCGTGTCCCAGCAGGTGTTGACGCCGTCGATGTGCGTTTCGTCCTGCCAGTTGACCGTGACGAGCGAGACGCCGGCTTCCACCAGGCGGCGGGCCATGAGCAGGGACTGCCCCACGGTGGTCTGGCCATATTTTTCCCGCGTCTCTGGTTTTTCACGTTTGAGATCGAGGACTTCTCCCGCCCGATGTTCCAACAGCGACCAGGCCCGGCGGCGGTTTTCGTCGAGCATGGCCAGGCCGCTGCCGAACGCAGCGGCAGAGGATTGACTCGCTTGAATCGTGGAGAGGAGTTCGCGACGATTGACCGTTCGCTCCCACGGAACGTCCTCGGGAAGGCGCAGTCCGGCCAGCTCGAAGTCGGCGCGGCCGAGGTCACCTTGAACGAGCATGGCGCTGTGGCTGTCTCCCATTCGCCCGGCGGTCTGGCCGGCGATGCGTTTGGCCTGGCCGGTAAACTGCAGGTACCATGGCAGCACGACGGACGGCGGCAGCCCTTCTTTCGATTGGCCGAACCGCGTGGTGAGAGAACTGAGGGAAGGCCAGTCCTCGCGGGTCGCCTGGTCGGTCGTCGGCGGGCCAAAGTAGGGTCGGCCGGTGAAAATCTCGCTGCAAGCCGGGCCATGCACGTTCATCCGGTGGCTCATCGAGCGGAGCAGGCAAAGCTTGTCCATCTGCTTGGCCAGCAGTGGCAGATGCTCGCAGATTTGAATCCCCGGCACGTTGGTCGCAGCGGGATTGAACTCCCCGCGAATTTCCGGACCCGCTTGCGGCTTCATGTCCCACAGGTCCACCTGGCTCGGCCCGCCGAAGAGGAACAGGAAGATGCAGGACTTGGCTCGCGGTTTAATCCCCACCGGAGCTTGTTCCGCCTGAAGCCGCGCCAGTTGTCCCGCGGAGAGCCCCAGTAACGAAAGTCCCCCGATGCGGAGCAGTTCCCTTCTCGCCAGGGACGAGTTGCCGGTGACCGGAGGTGTGAAGAGGGAGAGCATGGCAAGTATTAGTATAGCGAAGTCATCAGCGCTTGCCGAACAAATTGGCCACAACCTGCCCAGCGGCATACAACAGCGGTCCAGCGATCACGACCAGTTCGTCAATGCCGTTTCGATCCCGCATTTCATTGCCCCAGGTGCCAAAGGGATCTCCGCCATAACTCCCCCCCGCAACAGCCGGGGGAGTGATTTTGGGCTCACCTTTTCTTAGCAACCGTTTGCGGATGGCGTCAGGGGAACCCTTGAGCATTCCCACATCGTCCTTCACGGATTCCAACCCACCGTTCCGCATCCAGGCAATGAGGTGCGAGAGTTCGTCGCAGTCAAACCACAAGCCGTGCGTACCACAGATATCGAGGATGATGCCGCTCCGCCCCCCGATATTTCGCCGCAGCATGGGCTCGCGGCAGAGAGGGCAAGGGCGGTAACGCTTGGAGGTATTGGGCTCGGCAGTCTGACGGCGATGCGAGACGCTTTCGCCGACGTTGCCGCGAGCTTCGAGGGCGAGCAAATCGTGAAACGATTCCAGGCCGATCCAGAGCCCCGCGCACACCTGACACTCCAGGGCGGAAGTGGAAATACTCTCCAGCCGGCGGCAAACGAGTTCGCGGTCCGCACAAGCGGGACATCGAAAATTAGTTTCCTCTCCGGCGATGGCCTCCACGGAAAGGGGTGTGGCACAGTGATGACAGAAGCGGGCCTTGTCGCTGACCCGCGCCAGACAGCCGGGGCAGACGGTATTCAGGTCCAGCTCATGAATCGTGAAATCGCTACCGCAGTAATTGCAGGCCCGCATTCCTTCCTCGCGCGACGCCCCGCACGCCGAGCAATGAATTACGGAGGCGGTGTGCGCCTTGGGCTCGGCAATCTGCACCACCTTGCCGCAGCGGCAACGAAAACGGCTGCCGACCTTGCGCTTGGTCGCGTCGTACTTCTGGTTGCAACTGGGGCACTTGATGAGGAGACGCATATTGGGCCTGCCGGAAACGTGACACGTTTCCGCTATCCTAACAAACTCATTCGCTCAAGTCGCCGGAATCTTGCGGAGGGGAAGGAAGGGAATGGCCGCGAAAAACACAAAAGGGCACAAAAAAGAGAACCAGGTATAGGGTAACTTCCGTGGCATTTTTGTGTCTCTTCGCGTTTTTCGTGGCCATCTGCCCGGCATGGTCGCGGGGAGAGGCGGCCTGCGGTAAATTGTTCTTCCCACCCGACATTAAGGAACACACCATGCCCACCATTCGACCGCTCGAACTTACCGCCTTTGCCCATGCCCTGCTCAAGGCGGGAGGAGCTTCCGAAGAAGAAGCCTCCATCACCGCCCCCAGCCTCGTCGATGCGAACCTGAAAGGGTACGACTCCCACGGCGTGATGCGGCTGCCGTATTATGTGCAGGCGATCAAGGAGGGCGAGGTTGCCTCCGGTGCGGAACTGACGATTCTGGACGAAGGGCCTTCTCGGATTGTGGCCGATGCCAACTGGGGCTTTGGCCAAGTGCAGGCGGCTCGGCTGATCAAAAAGCTGGCGGCGAAGGCCCACGCGGAAGGGCAAGCCATCGGCACGATGACCCACTGCGGCCACATCGGCCGGCTGGGCGAATACTGCGAGATGACCGCGGCGGAAGGGCTCGTTTCGATGTTCATGGTCAACTCCCACGGAGCAGCGGTTCGCGTTGCTCCCCCCGGCGGCAAAGCCCCGCGGCTCTCCACCAATCCGCTGGCCATCGGCGCCCCCAACGGTGATGAGCCGCTGGTGCTCGACTTCAGCACCAGCGCGACAGCAGAAGGAAAAGTCCGCGTGAAGAAAATCGCCGGCGAGAAAGTCCCCGAAGGGTGGCTGCTCGACAGCGAGGGAAAGCCGACGACCGATCCGAACACGCTTTACGCCAATCCCTGCGGCTCGATTCTGCCGATGGGAGGGAACCAGGCGTACAAGGGTTTTGGCCTCGGCCTCATGATCGAAATCTTTTGCGGGGCAATCTCCGGCGGCGTCTGCGCCCGGCCGGTGCCGTATCCCAAAAAGGGGAACTGCGTCTTCATGATGTTCATCGACCCCGCCCGCTTCGGCGGAGCCGAACATTTCCGGGCGGAAGTCTCGCAGCTCGTTGACTACGTCCGCTCCTGCCCTCGGATCGACGGCGTCAACGAAATCACGCTCCCTGGCGACCCCGAACGGCGACTCTGCGCGAAGCGGATGGCGGAGGGGATCACACTCGATGGGGAGAACTGGAATGCGCTAGTGAAGCTGGCCGAAAAACTGGGAATGGAAACGCCCAAGGTGTAGAGCATTGACAAAGTTACTCGGTAGTCGCGCGAGCTATCGCAAAGCATATCGGACAAACTGGATCGAAGCCGATTACCGTCCAGTATCGCTCCAGCCCATCGCACCCTTCGAACGTCGAGCCCTCTGGCGGTACGCCGAACTTAACTGCACATTCCCGGCAAAGCTAAGTTGGACCGATCTTGCCTCCTTCATACAGAGCCCATATTGGTGACAATGTTTCGTTGATGAATAGTCCTTCTACAAGGCGAGCGGAGACGTGCGAACATACTGCGGCGGCACCGTTTCCGCCGTGTTCGGGACAGATGACAAATGCCATTGGATCACGCTTTGTCGGGGTGATGGCAACTCCCATGTGAAATTGGCCGGCCAATTGGGAGTCGCAGCACCGGAGCTGTAGATATCCGGCGTACCATCTCCTCGATCAGTTCGTAGTTGCCCCAATCCTTGTACTGGTTCTTGAGCTGGGTATACTCGAGTTCCCGGCCCAGCTTCCACATCTCGTTTGCCAGGTCGAGTCGCTGGCAGGGTGACATTTGTCGGAGCCACGCCGCGTTTAATTCGTCCATGACTGGGACGCGGTCGAGTGCTGCTTTCAACTTCTTTAGGTTCGATTTCATCTTTCGACCTCCGTGATGAGGAGCTACTTCTTCAGCCAATACTCCAAGAACGCCAGCTCAATCTCCAGCGCCTCTGGCGTTGGGACGTGTCCCTTGCGAGCAGTCATCGCCACGCGGTTTTTCTCACCAAGGATATTGTTGACGGCGATGAGGTGGTTGAGGGCTCGCCAGTTTTGCGGCGGGTCTTCGGTGCCGCCGGAATCGAGAACGGGGCGCGGGGCCATCAGCGCATGCAGGCTGACGAGGTCTTCCCCTTCGTCGATCAATTCCTTGTAGAGGCCGGTGCGCGGATTCTCCGCCGAGGGGATACCCGGCTTGCGCTGCTTTTTGCCGTCGTAACCCAGATACCAAGGTTCCCAGTAGTTGACGTTGCCATTCTTCTCATTGAACACGATGCCGGGATCCGACCAGACGGCACAGGCCCATTTGTCGTAGAGGCAGGAGGCGAACATCGACCATTTGCCGCCGTAGGAGAGGCCGATGATACCGATGCGGTCCTTGTCCACCTCCGGCATTTGTGCCAGGGCCGTGTGGCAATTGGCGGAGACGTAGGCCAGGAGTGTGAGGGGCTGGCGGTGCTGTTCCTTGCCGGCGTCGGTGAGCAACTCGCGCGTGTCGCCGCCGATTTTCTCGAAGGAACCCGGTGTGCCGATGGAGAGCGTGACAAAACCCCGTTTGACGAGTTGCAAGCCGTAGTCGTGCGTGCCGCGGCCACTCTTTCCTTCTCCGATGCTGGTGATCGACTCATAAAACGGGACAAAGACAGCGGGGAACGGCCCCTTGCCGTTTGGTATCAGCAAATACCCGTTCGCGATCTTGCCGTCCGCCGAAACTTGCACCTGGACGTGTTTCTGCGTGTAGCCCTCTTTCTCGTGCGTATCGAGGACCTTGACCTTCGGCTGCTCCAAAAGGGGTGGCCAGGCACCAAGCCGTTTGTGCCACAGGTCAGAGATTTCTTTCCGACGTTTGGCCCAGTCTTCAGCTGTCTTCACCTCGCTGCCGTCGTTGAACTTCAGCGGTGAGCGGTAGGGGCCGAAGTCTTTCGCAAACTCGGCGGGGGGCTGGAAGTATTTTTCGATCTTCGGCCAGGCGGAGTCGTCGGCAATGGCGTTGCCAAAAAGAGTTTGCATCGCCGCCAGGCACACTAGCCCGACGTGCAAGCGAGGGAGAAACGTCCAACCCTCGCTTGCGCGTCGGGCTAGTGAGGAATTTGTCGTCGGTGCGCTAGACATACATGATTCCTTACAGTGAAATTTTCTTCCCATCATTTCTCGCCGATTCCAAACAGGCGTTCACCACCTTTTGCGTCGAGAGGGCGATTGTCTCCCACTGCGGCTCCAGGCGGCCGGAAAGGACGATGCGGCTGAAGTTGCGGAAGAGGCCGGTTTCCTGGGCGGTCGGGTGATTGTTGCTGTATTCCGGCGAAGCAATCCGCTCCGTCCGACGCGGCATGTTATAGGTGCAGCCGCTCCGGTCGAGGTTGGAAACCACCAGTTCAAACGCCGCCTCGCAGCCGAAGGAGGAGAGGACGAAGTCGTCGATGTGCAGATACCCTTCGGAGCCGCTGATGTTGGCCCACTGCTGAATCTGCGTTACGAACGAGCAGTAGTAGCTGGCGGAGACGCCGCCGGGAAACCACAGCTCGGCGGAAAACTCCAGCGGCACGTCGTCGCTGCTGTCCGGCCGTTTGCCGGCAGTGAGAATCCGCCCGGTCACATGCGTCGGCATCTGATAGTTCATCGCCCACAGTGTGAAGCGGGTGTTGTACCAACCCAAATCGCCGAGCGCCCCGAGCGGCTCCAAGTCGCTGGAGGCCCGAATGTTGCTGGCCATGAAGTCGGGCGGGGCCAAAAAGCTGAAGTGCGAGACAATCCGCTTGATCGGGCCTACCTTGCCCGACTCATCCAGTGCCCGCCGCATCAGCGGTAGCCGGTCGCTGTGCATGAACATTACGCCGTCCATGAACTGGACCTTATTTTTGCGGCAGGCAGCCAGCATTTCTTCGAGTTCGGCCACGGTAGGGGCACACGGCTTCTCGCACAGAATATGCTTGCCGGCATTGGCCGCCTTGATCACCCATTCCTTGCGAATGCCCGTCGGCAGCGGGATGTAGACCGCGTCAATGTCCTTCCTGGCCAGCAGTTCCTCATAGGTGCAGGCCTCCGGCATCTGCGGATGCGGAGCCACGAGCTGGCACTCGCGAATATATTCCTCCGCCCGCGGCTTACTGCGGCTGGCAACGGCCACCAGCGTGGCGTTTTCCGCGTGGCGAATCGAATCCCAATTTTTCCGAGCAATACCAGCCGCGCCGAGAATCCCCCAGCGGCAAAGTTTTTCAGTGGTCATCGTTGTCTCCTTGTCCTGCGATTCTAGTGGTCCGTGGGGCAGGCTTCCAGCCTGCCAAGTTGCCCGCTCACTCCGAGAGCGGGCAAGCTTTGGCCTCTCTATTCTGGGTGAGCATGATAACCGCGAATCACCCCCTCGCAAGTACGGTTGGATTCATCGATTCACGCCTCTCTGAAGCGGCGGACTTACGGCGACATGAATCACCGCAAGTCGTTGACCCCCAGTCACTTGGCTTGATTCACCGTGACGTAATCCTGATTCACAAGCGTCAAAAATGATGTTTTCTGATTCACGAACAAATCCTCCTGTTATAACCTATTTTTCAGGACTCATGACCGACAAAAATCGCCATCGCTCGCCCCTGCGGTCCAGAGATGCCAGCGCGCACCGCAGGTTCTCGCCAAACCCAAATACTATACATTTGTGACTACGCGGTCAAGCCCAGGGTGAAATTATCACCCTGCATGTTTACCTCGCATATGGCCAAATCGTCCTCTAAACGGACCAGGTATGCTCGATGCTAAAAGTGTAGGCTTTTGACGAACGAATTGGCGGTGGGTAACATGTAGGCAGATTCTGCATAAACATGATTTGGACGGAGGTTACTGTGAGTTGGAAAGTATTCTTTGCAGACTATTGCGAGGACAAAATCCTAGAGTCCAAAGATGCCCGCGCGGCTGCGATGGAGGAGATTCTGCACAGCATGGATTGCGTGCTGCACACGCCGGGTAACTTTATTGGTGTCATCGATGGGGGTGGCGTCACCCTTCAGTTCATGGTGAACGACGATGGTACTATCCAAATTGATATTCCTGCCCCGCGACAACGTGGCTCGTATGTGAAGACAGGCAAACTCGCAGAGTGTCTCGATCTCCTGAGGAATATCGGCAGTAACATCAATGTCGAGAACATTGCCGGACTAGCGTTTCAGCCGTGGTGACCGCCATAGCGGACCTCGGGACCAGGGGTTTTCACAAGGGAACCCAGTTGGCGGACACCCCCTGGGCTTTAAGTCATGAAGAGTCACGAATCTTCGTTGCCCTACGGAAACTTTTTGGCGACGGCGGTTATTCTTTGACTTCTGCCGTTCACTCCATTAGCTTATCCAGCGGTGAGGTAAGTGAATGACCGTAGCAGTGAATACCCGCAGCAACCGATCCCTCCTTATCGCAAGCTTGGCACTCTGTGCGGGCATGGCTGGATGCATGCGGAGCGAGGGAGGGCTTCCCGTGAAACAGGACCGATTCGTCAAATTCACTTCACACCTCGGCAACTCGTTCGTTGCACCCTCCAGTGGACCGCGACTGATAAAGGTGACACATTTTCGCTGAAGTCGCCTGACGGCCATGCCGTTATCACCACGACCGTTTACACCTCGGAGGGGAGCGGCTCGCTCGACGAATTTCGAGAGATAATGACCGCGGGACTGTTGCCGGATGGGGCCAGTCGGTGGCAGGATTCGAAATGGACCACAATCAAGCTGGGGGACGTCGATGCTCATACACGGGAGCTA
>CAYUJE010000039.1:0-27105 GCA_964444865.1 uncultured Pirellulaceae bacterium
CTTGGCGAAAAGCGCAAGATTGACAAGTACACGTTTCAAACCAATGCAGTCGTTGCGGACATGCGCGGGGGGGACGAAATTCCACTCGTAACCGGTGTTCACAACAATCCGCTCAAGGCTCCTGGCGAAATCATGTTCGTGGATTCAGCGGGTAATATGCACGTCCGGGATGAAGTGGATGACATTGAGTATTTCCATCGCTTCATCGAACCGGAACAAACGGAAGCCAAACAAAAACCGAAGGATGGCGGGTTTGACGGGTTAATGGGGATGCCTGGGATGCCAAGCGGGGGAGGGATTCCAGGTGGTTTGCCAGGCGCACCACCGGGCGGACGACCGAAGCGTTAGTCGTCTGTAATGCTCGTTTGGCAAGATCCGCCGCCTTCCGCAGGAAGGCGGCGACTAATACTGGATAATGCTGAAGACCGAATGCGGCGAGACGGCCTGAGCCCCTCCCAGTCTGGTTAATTCGATGGCAAACGCACAGCCGATGATGCGGGCACCACTCATTTCGAGCAGCCTGCAGCAGGCTCCTACCGTTCCACCCGTCGCCAGCAAGTCATCCACCACGAGCACATTTTGGCCCGCCTTGACGCCGTCGACATGCATTTCCAACCGGTCGCTGCCGTACTCTAATTCATACGCGTGACTGTGGCGTTCCGCCGGAAGTTTTCCCGGCTTGCGAACAGGTACAAAGCCAGCGCCAAGTTCCAGCGCGAGCGGAGCTGCGAAGATGAATCCGCGAGCTTCCGCGGCAACAATGGAGTCAATTTTCTGATTGCGGTAGGGAGCGGCCAGACGGTGGATAATCTCCTTGAACGCGGTGGGAGAAGCCAAAAGGGGAGTAATGTCCCGGAACAAGATGCCCGGTTTGGGAAAATCGGGGATATCTCGAATGAATTCTTTCAAATTCAAGGCAGCTTCACCACTCATGGCACTTTGACTCCAGCCGAGGTTGCAGGCAAGAAACTCTCGCGAATATAGGCTGCGAAATCCGCTAACGGAAGGTGCGGAAGATTCTTATGGCGATAACGGCACTCATTTTGCTGCCATTTGAAAGCAGAATTGCCTGCTACACCAGCACTTGGAGGTTCCTATGTTTCGGCTTATCTCGACATTGGTCATCGGTCTACTTCTCACGGGAACAATCCTCGCCGCAGAGGAGACGCATTCCGGGAAGATTCTGCTGGCCAAGGACGGAAAAATCACTCTCCAGGATAAGGACGGCAATAGTGAAGTTTTCGTCGTGGCTGCCGATGCCAAGATCACTCTGGATGGCCAGCCGGTAAAACTGGGTGACCTTGCCAACGGCAATGTCGCCAGGGTCACGGTGAAAACCGTTGGTGATAAGAAGACGGCCTCCGTGATTGAGGCCAGCAAGAAACTGTAACGACGCTGTCGACCCAGTTTGCACCATAGTCGGTTTGGCATCGTGCGCTATAATGGACCATCAGCCACTCCCTGCTCTGTCCATTTTCGCCCATGACCGAATCGTTCAAACCTGCCACTCTCCGCCAGCTACGCGAAAGCGGCTGGCATTCCAAGTCCGTCAAGCGAGAGATCTACGATAACTTCCTGGCTGCGTTAGCCAAGGGAGACGACCTGTTTCCCGGTATGGTCGGCTATGAGGATACGGTGATCCCCGAGATCAACCTGGCCCTGCTTTCCGGCCACGACATGCTGTTTTTGGGGGAAAAGGGACAAGGCAAGAGCCGACTGATGCGCACGTTGCCTCGATTCTTGGACGAGGAGATTCCGTATCTCGATATTCCGGGTGTGGCCATTCACGAGGATCCCTACAACCCCATCAGTACGATTGCGAAACGCTTTGTTGCGGAAAATGCCGAGGAGAACATCCCCATCGCCTGGTGGAAACGAGAGGACCGCTATGCGGAACGGCTGTCGCCGGGAACGAAGTTCGCCGATGTCATCGGCGAGATCGACCCCGCCAAGTTGGCCGGCGGCGTCAGCATGTCCACCGAAGAGGCGCTACATTTCGGACTCATTCCAAGAATGCACCGCGGCATTTTTGCCATGAATGAACTCCCCGAGTTGGACGAACTGGTGCAAGTCGGCTTGTTCAACATTCTGGAGGAGCGGGATGTGCAGATTCGCGGCTATCCGATCAAGTTCGATATCGACGTACTCATCCTGTTTTCCGCCAATCCGGCCACTTACAACCGCAGCGGCAAGGTCATTCCGCAGCTCAAGGATCGAATCGGCTCTGTGATCCACACGCATTATCCGCGGGAGCGAGACCTGGGGATAGCGATTCTCGATCAAGAAGCGGGCGTGGAACTCGGCGGCGAATATCCCGTTGTTGTTCCGTATTTCATGAAGCAGCTTGTTGAACAGATTACGGTGCAGGCTCGCAAAAGCAAGTATATCGACCAGCAATCGGGCGTCTCGGCTCGTTTCAGCATCGCCAATTATCGCGTGCTAATTGCCTCCGCCCGGCAGCGGAGCGTGGTGCTCAAGGAAAAGCCGGCAGTGCCGCGAATTAGCGACCTCGGGCACCTCTACTCGTCATCGCTCGGCAAGCTGGAATTGGACCTGATGGGGAGCCACCAGATGAGCGAGCGGCAGGTTCTCGATGCCGTCGTCGCGGAAGCGATTCGCGTGGTTTTCAACGAATATGTCGAAGAGCACGGCCTGGCGGAGATTTCTGAAATCCTCAGCCGCGGGGTCAAAGTCGAAGTTGGCGACATGCTTCCTTCCTCGCACTACGCCGAACGCCTGAAGCGCGTTCCCCCCGCCTGGGACAAAGCCTTTGAAGTGAACGCCAGCAGCGACCCCGCGGTCCGGGCTTCCTGCGTCGAGTTCGTCCTTGCCGGCCTCTACGCGCTCGACCGCATCAGCCGCAGCCAGCAGCACGGGCGGATTGAGTATTCGACCTAAACCAGTCTCCGCGTTACTTACCCTTCAAGAACTCCCATCGCCCTGCGGAGTTCATTCCGATCATGCTCGATAAGAGCATCGGTGACGGGCTGTAAATCGCCGCGGATAATCTGGTCGAGCTTGTAAAGAGTCAGGCCGATGCGGTGATCGGTCAGCCGATTGTCGGGGAAGTTGTAGGTGCGAATCTTGTCGCTCCGGTCGCCGCTGCCGACCATGGTCTTGCGGTCGGCGGACCGCTTGGCATCTTCCAACTTTTGATAGTGCTCGTACAAGCGGCTCTTGAGGATGCGAAGTGCTTTGGCCAGGTTCTTGTGCTGGCTCTTTTCGTCTTGCATCGAAACCGTGATGTTCGTCTCGTGATGCGTCAGCCGCACGGCTGATTCGGTCTTGTTGACGTGCTGTCCGCCGGGGCCGCTGGCGCAGAACTTGTCGAGGCGGTAATCCTCCGGCTTGAGATTGATCTCGACGTCCTCGGGTTCGGGGAGGACGGCTACCGTGGCCACCGAGGTATGCACGCGTCCCTTCGACTCCGTCTCCGGCACGCGCTGCACGCGGTGAGTTCCAGATTCGTAGTGCAACTCGCGATAGACCCCTTCGCCGTCAAGACCAAGCGTGATTTTCGAGAAGCCTCCCATGTCCGTGGGGCTGGCTTCCATGATTTCGCACTTCCACCCCTTCTTCTCGGCGTGGTGCTTGTACATCTGGAACAAGTCATGGGCGAAGAGGGCTCCTTCCTCGCCGCCGACTCCGGCCCGAATCTCCATCACGCAGCGAGTCCGGTTGGCTTCCTCGCCGCCGACGGTCATGTCCAGGATTTCGCTCCAGAGTTGCTCGCGCCGCTCGCGAGCACCGGGGAGCTCAGCCTCTGCCATGTCCCGCTCATCGGAATCGGCGCTCGTGGACATCTTGAGGAGCTCGGCAATTTCGTTGACCAGGTTTTTGAAGCGACGGTACTTCATCGCCAGCTTGCTGAGCGAGCCGTGTTCACGAGCAATCGGAGCAATTTTGCTGCCGTCCGCGAGGATTACCGGATCGGTCAGCTGACGTTCAAGCTCTTCAAAGCGATTGAGCTTAGCGTCCAACATTTCGCGCATCTGCATAACTCACCTTCCGCGAGAAGCGGGGCAGGTGGTTGCGATGGGCGGCTGCAAATCTGCGCGAGCGCGCCGGGCAAGAACCGGTCCCGCATAGGACCGAATGATACCAGAGAGAAGAAGTTTTACCTAAGCTAAGTCTCAGCCTGCGGCTGGGGAAGCTTCTTCTTGGTCTTGTCGGCCGGCTTTTGCACACTGTTGTAGGTGCCCGCGGCGAACTTAGTCTGGAATTTCTCGATACGGCCGGCGGTGTCGATGTACTTGAGCTTGCCGGTAAAGAAGGGGTGGCAGGCCGAGCAGATATCCACGCGCAGCTCTTTTTTGGTGCTGCGAGTCGTGAACTTATTCCCGCAGCTGCACGAGACTTCCGTCACGAAGTAGGTGGGGTGGATGCCGTCTTTCATGGCCCAAATCCTGCAATAAAGCCGTCATGGAAATCGTCTGGGAAGCTACTATTTATACGCACAATCTTGAAAACCGACAAGGGGCATCCGCTCAGGCCCAAGTCGCCGATTTTGCCGCTGTGACGAAGTCGCGAACTTTGGCCGGGTCCTTAACTCCCGGGGAAGTCTCAACGCCGCTGGCCGTATCTACGGCATCAGGCTGGGCAATTCGAATTGCCTCCGCCACATTCTCAGGGGTCAATCCTCCCGCCAAGATAAGCGGCAAGCCGCTGAGGTTCTCTTTTTCCTCGCGCAAACGGGGCCAATCCAGGACTTGTCCCGTCCCGCCGTAAGTTCCGGGAGCATGGGCATCGACCAGAACTGCGACAGGATGGGTCGCTGCCGGGCAAAGCTTTAGGAAGGCCCGGACCGAATTTAATGTCGATTCCCGGCAGCGGAATGCCTTGATGACGGGCATGTTGCCGAGCGACGCCAGGAATTCCGGCCTCTCGTCTCCATGAAGTTGAACCGCGCTCAGCCCAACCCGTTCTGCAATGGCCAGAATCCCCTTGGGAAGCGAGTTGACGAACACACCGACCTTGGCCACACCTTTCGGTAAAGCCTCGCAAATCTCTTTGGCCCGCTCCGTCGTCACATAGCGGGGGCTGCGCTCGTAGAAGTTTATCCCAATGGCATCGGCCCCCGCCTCGGCGGCAAGCAGCGCGTCCTCCACCGAAGTAATACCGCAGATTTTGATACGAAACACGAAGACCCTGACATTTTTCGGGAATAAGTTGCGTTGACGATACCTCCATCCATTATAATGGGACTTGCGGTTGTGCATTCAGGGGATGCGGACAACTGCGATCCGGACGGTGACTAATGTCGCTCCAGCGTCTGGCAACGATTGCGGATTTTGGGTGGCTCGCTACCGTCCTGTTAGCTCACGGGACAGTGCTGGCATTCTGCCGTGCCGACCATGCCGCGGGCGGAACCTCGATCGGCGTCTTCCTGGCGGAAATTCTCCGTGCTGTTCAGCTTTCCCTTCTTCCCCTGTGGCTCATTCTTGGCCCTGGCCCTAAACGAGTCCGGTGGATTGCGATACCAGCATTTTTTGGCTTGCTTTATGCGTGGTCCGATCTGCCCTATGAGCGGGTTGGTACGCAGGCCACTTGGTTGGGGCTGGAAACCGCGGGAATGCTGTTGATATTGGCACTCGCGGTGCGAATGAGCGGCGGTTGCGTGCGAAAGCTGCCAGCGCCAACGATAACCCCTCCCGTGCAGTTCTCAATTCGCGGCATCTTGATCACCACAACGCTCGCGGCTCTGCTGATCGCAGGAGGCAAATGGGTTTATGCCCACGTGCAAGCCGTCCCCACCAACAATCAGCCAGACCTTCTTGATCTGAATCCGCAGATCGCTCGAACCGCAGTCGCCTTGGGATTGGCCCTCGTTTCTTATGCCGCATGGTGGGGCGTCTTCCGGCCGCGGCACGTTGGATTGGCGTTTCTGCCGGTGGCATTCACGGCCGCTGGATGTGGAATGTTGGTGACCTTACTCCTGCATCATGAAAGCGATGCCTGGCTGTCATTTGGCCTTTGGTGGTTTCTGCACGCACTAACAATCATGGCAACGCTCGTTCCTCTGCGGCAAATGGGTTTCCGATGGGCCGTCCCCGACAGAAATTCCCGCAGCGTCACCCGTTCCGCTCTATGTCCGCTCAAAACGCACAAGACCGATCTCGAACGTCCCGGAATCCAAACATGAGTTTCGAATTGCCGCAGCTTGATCAAGTCAGCGTCGCTTCTCCCTGCGCCGCGGACTGGGAAGATATGAAAGGAGACGACCGCGCCCGCGTTTGTAGTCAGTGCCAGAAGCACGTCTACAATCTTTCCAACTTGACGCGGAACGAGATCGAGGAACTCGTTGTGGAGAAAGAAGGAAAATTCTGCGCCCGCTTCTATCGGCGGCCAGATGGCACCCTGCTTACGCACGATTGTCCGGTTGGCATTCGCGCATTGCGTCAGCGGATTTGGCGAGCCACTCTCGGCATCGCAGCGACCTTGGCCGCAGTGACGGCTGGGATCTGGTGGGGCCAAATCTCTCGCGCCCAAGGAGACGACGAGAGCATCGATACCGGCATGGCACTTGTCGATTACGGTCCCGTTTCGCGGCTTACCACCTGGGTCAATCCGCAAATGGTTATGGGATTCGTCTGCTTCCCATTGCCACAGATGATCCAGCAATCCGAGACGACTAACGAGGTGACTTCCGATGGCAATTGAACTTCCCCTTCTCGATCAAGTGACGGTTGCTACTCCATGCTCCATTCCGTGGGACTCGATGCAGGGAGATGAGCGCGTCCGGCATTGCCGCCATTGCCAAAAGAACGTCTACAACTTTTCTGCAATGACAAGAGTTGAAGTCGTCGCACTTGTTCAAGAAAAAGAAGGAAAGTTGTGCGGTCGTGTGTTTCGCCGCGCCGATGGCACTCTACTGACCAGTGATTGTCCCGTGGGGCTGCGCGAAGTTCGCAGGCGGCTGGTGCGCGCTGTGTGTGGAATCGCCGCCACAATGGTGGCTCTAATCAGTGGTGTCGCCTGGAGTCGCAGCGAGTTGGGAAAACTATCGGGTAGCGATAGTGTTATCAATGACGGGCCGCTGACGCGATTTGCGAACTGGATTGAGCCCCAGGTTTTTCCTTTTGCCGGCGATATTTGCCTGCCGCCAGCTAATCCACGGTCGGATTCGCCGAATTCCCCTGTTGAGCCTTAATGGTAGCAATCCTTCCCCTGCGACCGCGACAAAGCGTGACAACAGGAAAACTGAAAAGAATGTTCAAATTTCCGAGGGTTTTTTCAATTGCTGCAGCCTTGGGCTGCCGATGCATGGTTTTTGTAGAGATGCTACAATTGGAGAGGCGTCAGAAATAAACGATGCCCCCCACCTGATTTTTTATTGTGAACCGTCACTCCCTTTTGTTGTCTGTAGTTAGGTCACCTCGGGAGTGATCGTACCTGCCTAAGCCGCTCGTTGCGGCACGACCCTTGCTTCCGTGTGCGGATATTGCACGAACTGCCAGAATGCCTGGCAGCAACTTTGGGGAGGAGCCCCGAAGGTACGAAGCAATTTTCAGGTCTTGACGGCGAGGTTCGCATGTTCAAGGAAGAATCTATTATGAACGATCAAATACGCAAAGCCATCCGTCACCGGGCTAGCAAAGCCAAGACGAAGACGCAACTCGTAAGAGCCGTCTTCGACTCCTTTCGCAGTTCCAAGATTGATCCCCGCAAAGTGTCTCTCGAAGACATGAAGGCCGCCGTGGTCGAAGCTGCACGGGCGGCTCGTGCTGCTGGACAGTTCAATTCTCAAAGCATGTCGGCTTAGTCAATTGTGACAGCAAAGAAAGTATGGCCCGCTGGGGACATACTTTCTCTTTGTGAGACAGTCGTCCCGTATCGAGACGATTACTTCGGGATTCGCCAGTTAACGACTTAACGCGCCGACTTCCAGCCGCTGTCGTCCCACTTCTCGTCCATGCTCTTTGCTGTGGGAGTTTGCGTGCGACGTTCAGTAGATTCTTCGATCGCCATTTCTGCGGAAGCTGTCTCCACTTTGTAATTTACCTGGTGAGTCTTCTCAGGCCAGCGAGCAGGAACAACTCCCCAGGTCGCAGCGCCGAGTGGCTGATAGGTGCGAGCACGGGCGGTTTTGTCATTGGGGTTAATGAGCGCCGGTGCGCGGCTGCCAGGCTTTGTCCTCAGGCCCGCCTCCGGATCGGGCACGGCGCGGAGCGAGCTCGGCGGATTGGATGTCTCTGGTTGTTTCATGCCGGGCTCCGTGATTGTCGGTCGGCTAAGCTGGATATCGCTACGTGGTTTGTCGAAATTGGAGCGGAAACTCGATCCGAATGCTGGCGGAGTGCCAAAGCTGCTGGGGGGAACAGGGGTTGTGGTGCCCGGTGTGGTGCCGCGAATTGCAGGCGGGCTGCTAGGAATTACCGTACCTGGGCTAATGGCCGGAGCATTATCTGCCGGGACACCAATCACACCAGTGCCGGGGGGCGGAACCGTGGTACGCGGCGTGAGGATGTTGTTGAACCCTCGCGGGGCCGTGGTACTGGGAGTTGCCGGATAGGCGGGGGCCGTCGTTCCGGGAACGGTATTGTAATAGGGCACTGCGCCACAACCCGTGGCAGCGGCAACAGGGGTGCAACTGCCGCTGGAGCAATTGCCGTAGTTACAAGTGTTGCAAGAGTTGCTGCCGAACCAATTAAACAACCGGAATCTCTGCGGCTGGCACTGTGTGCTGGTGCATGCCCGCTGGCAAGTCGTCGGCGCGACCGCTCCCGGTTGATAAACAACAACCGGTCGATAGTAAGTCACCGGGACGGCCACCATGCGAGTCTCGTAGCGATAGGTCGGCGGAATGTAGTTGAGCGGCTGCTGTTGACCGTAATAGGCATAGGATTCCGCCCCTCCGTTTCCTGCGGGTGTGGTCGCATAACCAGGATTGGAAGGCGCATAGTAATAGGCCACCCGCCCCGCTTGGGCTGAGGGAGCGACCGCCACTCCATTCGGATAATACGCTTGCCGCACCGGATAGCCCTGCTGATAGGCGGGGGCGTAATTAGCCGTTTGTGGAGCGGCATAGGCATAGCTTGGAACCGCGCCGTAATAACCGTTATTATAGACGGCCTGTCCGCCGGGCAGCCCGCGGATTTCACCCGCCCCGGCCGCGTTCGTCATGGCCCCCGCCAGCAAGATCAGCCAGGTAAGTCCGCTTGTCTTCAGCCCATTCATGATTCTTCTCCCCAAGTTCGCCCGTGCAGTTTCTTTAGAGCCGATGCCGGACACTGTTGTCAATGGTTTGTGCAATTATCTTGAGCGTTTGCTGACAAATTACGTCTGTAGCAGCTCGGCGGGTTATACCGCTTTTGCGGCCTCCCCCGCCGGCTGCGCAAGGTCTGCCTCATCGGCAAATTGCAGAGCCAGGAAACCGTAGGTCACGCTGCGAGAGAGGCAAGCCAGGAAAGCAAGATACCCGGCGACCGAAATGGGACCAAGAAACGACCAAGGGCGCGGCTGCATTTTGCGGCCGCGCCCTGGCGTGATCCCTGGCGCCGGGACAGCCCGTGAGGGCTGCCCCGGCGGCCAGTCTAAGCTTCACCGTGAAGCACCGCAGTGCGCGATTGACCCAGAAATCGCGTTCCACGGATTGTATGCCTCGACCCAGGAGGGAGGGTGGCGGCACATTCCCGCAAATCTACCGCCGACGGTGAAGCTCCGAGTGTTCGTGATGAGGCCAAGGAGTTTGGCTTCGGACGGGCAGGAGTAATATCACTTGCTCCGGCCGGGCACAATTGCAGTTTTTTCAAACGGGCAAGATTGTTGGAACCGCAATTTCCCGTCCTCTTCCATTCGCTCTTGACGGACTTGGCACAGCCGGTTACTTCTCCGGCCCTGTTCTAGCGGTGCGCGCGTCATGTGCACCTGACGAGTTCGTTACTCGAATCCCGTCCCGAAGGCTCCGCCAGTTTCCTATGTCGTTGAGCGCACCCCAGCGACGATTCCACCACTCGCAGCGATTGCTGGCGCTGGCGCTCGCATGTCTCGTGGCTGGCCCCGGCTGCGCGCAGCAATACGTAAGACTTCGCAAAGTTCCCAGGAATCCGCTCGAAGGACCGCTCAACCTGCTCTCGCGCGGCGGCCCAAAACCGACCAGCCGCACCGAGATGCTACTGCGGCGTTACGACCTGCTCGAAACCCAGGAGAAGACCCCCCAAATTGCCCTGACGAGTCTCAAGCAGCAAGTTACCCAGGAGCCGACCTCCGACAAAGTCTATTCCGTCGCCGAACTTGCCTACATTGACGCCAAACGCCAGCAGGATGCCGGCAAGATCAAGGAGGCCCTGGATCTCTACGGTGCCGCGGTTGCTTACTCCTACAGCTACCTCTTCGAACCCGGTCTCGACCGCTTCCGCAATCCTTATGACCCGCAATTCCGCCGGGCCTGCGACCTCTATAACAGTTCGCTCGAAGGTGCCCTGCGGATCGCCGTCAAGCAAGGCAAGATCAAGCCCGGCAAGGCGCACACCATCGAAACTGCCAGCCAAAAATTCCGCCTCGACATCGAAGTCAAAGGTCCTTGGCATCCGGAAGACCTCAGCCATCTCGAATTCGTCAGCGAATATGAAATTGTCGGCGGCCTCACCAATCTCCATCACACTTACGGCCTCGGCGTGCCGCTCATTGCCGTTCGCGGCAAGCACGACGGAGAAGATATTGCTGAAAAATATTATCCCCCCGGACTCAGCTTTCCGGTCACGGCATTTCTGCGCGTGGCCGAAGACAGCCATCCTGAAACCAACGGCGTGCACCACTGTGTACTGGAATTGCATGATCCGCTACGTGCCACTCACCTCTCGGTCGGCAACCGCCTGGTTCCTCTGGAAACGGACCTCACCACGCCACTCGCTTACTTTCTCAGCAATCCCGCCTTCCAGGCCACGGATATTTCCACGGTGGGTCTGCTTCGTCCCGGTGGGCTCACGCAAGCCAAGATCAAGGGCATGTACATGGTGGAGCCCTTCGACCCGAACAAGATTCCCGTCGTGATGGTCCACGGGCTCTGGTCGAACCCCACCACTTGGATGGAAATGTTCAACGACCTCCGCTCCTATCCGGAAATTCGCGCCCGCTACCAGTTCTGGTTCTATCTCTATCCCACCGGCCAGCCCTTCTGGGTCAGCGCCGCCCAGATGCGAGACCATCTGGCGGATGTGCGGCAGAAGCTTGATCCAGGTGGCCAAAATGCCAATCTCGATCAAATGGTGCTCGTGGGGCACAGCATGGGTGGACTCGTTTCCAAACTGCAAACACTCGAAAGCGGCGACGATTTCTGGCACATCCTTAGCGATCAACCCATCAGCGAACTCAATGCTTCCGACGAAGACCGCGAGAAGCTCGCCCGGGTGGTCTACTTCCATCCCAATCCCTCCGTCAAACGGGTCATCACCATCGGCACTCCCCATCGTGGGAGTGATTTCGCCAACAAGTACACGACGCTGTTCATCAGCCGATTCATTTTGCTGCCGGAAATGCTTACCGAGCTCACCAACAAGCTCGTGCTCTCCAATCCTGGCTTCTTCAAGAACAAGGAGTTGTTGACCACCACCACCAGCATCGACTCGCTGGCCCCTAGCGATCCTATATTTCCCGTCATGATCTCCGCCCAAAAAGGCTCGGGAGTGAAGTACCACAACATCATCGGGCGGATTCGTCGTGAAGACTTCCTCACTAAACTGGCCGAAGACGGAGACGGCATCGTAAGCTACAAAAGCGCCCACCTGGAAGACGTGGCTTCCGAAGTAATCGTCACCGCCGACCATATCAGCGTCCACCGGCATCCCCTGGCCACGCTGGAAGTCCGGAGAATCCTACTGGAGCATCTGAACGATGTTCCGGGACTAGCAGGGGCCTCGCAGCAGGCCACGACCGTAGGCTATCAGATTCTAAGCACGGGGAACGAAAGGGTCCGGCCGCCACCACCCGCTCCGACCACCTACGCCCCCACCGTCGTCATTCCTCCGCCAGCCAAAACTTCCGCGGAACCGCCCCTTCCCCGGCCGATCGAGGGGCCGCTGACGATTCCCAGGTCCCGATGATTCTCGCGAGTCGTTACGAACTCCCTCGCAAATCGAATCACCGCAACCTTCAAAGAAATGCGACGCACCCTTTGGAGCCGAGAACGAACTGAGGACGAACCGTTCTGACCTCTCCGTGCCTTTGTGCTTCTTTGTGAGATTCTCTTGGGATTTGTTCGAATTTACTCCCTCCCCAAATGGGCAAAGTGCCGGACGCCGTTGGCCGTGAGGTGCCGATAGAGTTCCTCAATGTGGGCCTGGTCTCGCGTTTCCACCGTGCAGAGGACGTTGACGGCGGCGACGTTGGGGCCGGAAAAGAGGCGGTCGTGGGTGATTTCTTTCACGCTGCCGCCGGCTGCGGCGATGAGCGTGGTAAGCCGGGCCAGGCCGCCGGGGCGGTCGCTGATGGAGGCCGTGAAGCGGACCAGCCGGCCGTCGACGACCAGGGCACTTTCGATGAGGCGGCTGAGGATGGTGAGATCAATGTTGCCGCCGGTGAGGACGAGGGCGACTTTCTTTCCCGCCAGGTCCGCTAGTTGCCCGCTGAGGATGGCGGCGAGCGAGGCGGCACCGGCACCTTCGACAACGCTCTTTTCCAGTTCCATCAGCCGAACAATAGCGAGGGCGATCTCCCCTTCGCTAACTCTGATGACCCGGTCCACCAAGGGGCGGGCGATTTCGAAAGCATTTTCACCCATGATGCCAACGGCCAGACCGTCCGCCAAAGTCGGCTGGGAGGGAACGCGGACGCAGTGCCCTTCCGCGAGAGCGGAAGTGAAGCAGGTGGAATGGGCCGGCTCGACGCCAATGACTTCGATGCTCGGCTTCAGGTGTTTAAGTGCCGTGGCGACACCCGCCATCAGCCCGCCACCACCGATAGGAACAATGACTGCATCGAGATTCGGCACTTGCTCGACTAATTCCAGGCCGAGTGTTCCTTGGCCGGCGATGATGGCCAGATTGTCGTAGCCGTGGATGTAGGTGAGGGACTGCTCCGCGGCGATTTCGTCTGCCTTCGCCTTGGCTTCCCCAAAGCTGGCTCCGTGCATGACAATTTTTGCCCCCGCCCGGCGGCAGTTGACCTGTTTGACCAGCGGGGCATACGTCGGCATCACGACGGTCACTGGAATGCCCAGCTGGGTACCGTGATAGGCGAGAGCGAGTGCATGATTGCCGGCACTGGCCGCGATGACGCCCCGCTTCTTCTGTTCTGCATCCAGCAGCAGCAGCGCATTCCTAGCACCCCGCTCTTTGAAGCTCCCCGTCCGCTGCAAAAGCTCCAGTTTGCAATACACCTCGCAGCCGCAGATTTCGGAAAGGGGTGCGGAATAGGGGCAAGGAGTGAGAGCAATGCCCCCCGCGATGCGGTCGCGAGCGGCGGTGATGTCGGCGAAGGAAATTACGGGCATATTGAAAGTTTAGCAACTAATGGGCGGCTCCGCCTTCCTGCTCTCCCCAAGGCTCAGTCGCTACTCATCTGGTACAAATTGCCGATTTAGGCGAGATTTGTCCCTAGTGTCCGGACCATTTTGGGGAGTGAACCACAACAACTTCCTATTTGTCCTGGACTTTGCCCTCACGCCGATATTGACTACTTGAAGAGCTTCGCTGCCGCATGCCGCAAAAGACAACTGATCCTGGTTCCCCCTGGGAGTGGCTGTTTCGTGTCGTGCCCGCGTTTGACTCGCTTCGTACCTATTCCTTGGATACCTTTCGCCGCGACCTGATTGCGGGGCTGACCGTGGCGGCTGTCGCGGTGCCGCAGGCGATGGCTTATGCGAGCATTGTCGGTCTGCCGGTGCAGTATGGGCTCTACACCGCGATGGTGATGACGGCGGTCGGGGCCCTTTTCGATTCGTCGAAACAGCTCATTAACGGGCCAACGAACGCCATTTCGATAGCCGTTCTCAGTGCCATTGCCGGGCTGGGTCTGGTCAATCAAAACGACATCATTGCGGCAGCGGTGCTGATGGCTTTCATGATCGGCATCATTCAAACTGGAATTGCTCTGCTGCGACTGGGAGATTTGACTCGGTACATCTCGCATGCCGTCATCGTCGGTTTCACCACCGGGGCTTCGGTGCTGCTGGTGCTGGATCAGTTCAAAAACCTGCTGGGCCTGGCAGCGAAGGGGGATGCCCACGATCACTTTCTGGTAAGGCTGTGGCGAACGCTGAGGCAGGATGCGCCAATTCATCCCTACGCCGTGGCGATTGGCGTGGGAACCATGGTCTTTGTTCTGGTGGTCGGCTGGATCAATCGCCGCCTTCGCTGGCGCGTGCCGGAACTTTTGCTGGGAGTAATTCTCGCCGCAGCCGCGGTGTGGGCACTGGGTCTCGACCAGCCACAAAAGGACCCGCAAGGAAAAGTCATTCGTGACAGAGTAAGTGTGATCGGCGCAATTCCCCAAAAGCTTCCCGAATTCAGTCTTCCTCAAGGGGACTGGGGCAGAGTCCGCGGCCTTTCCGGCAGCGCGCTGGCCATTGGCGTGCTCGGCCTGCTGGAAGCGATGGCGATGGCCAAGGCGATTGCCGCCCGCACGGGGCAGAAGCTCGACATGAATCAGCAGTGCCTCAGCGAAGGTTTGGCCAACACCGTCGGCAGCTTCTTCCAGTGCTATCCCGGGTCGGGTTCGCTCACACGGTCCGCCATCAATCACCAGGCAGGTGGCGTCACACAGTGGTCGGGCGTCGTTTCGGCGATTGCGGTGGGGGCAACCGTACTTCTCTTCGCGCCGTATGCATACTACATCCCCAAAGCGGCACTGGCCGGCATGCTGATGGTCTCCGCGTTCCGAATGATCGACGCTCACAAGCTGGCCTATCACATGCGGGTGACCAAAATGGACGCCGTGATTGTGCTGGCCACCGCCATTTCCGCCGTGGCGATTTCCGTGGAATTCTGCATTCTCATCGGCACGTTCGTCTCCTTCCTGATTTACCTCCCCAAAGCCGCCCGGATCAGCATGACGGAGTTGGTGTTGGCCAAGGACGGCATGATCCGCGAGCGTGTTGCGTCCGATCCGCAGTGCAATCGCATTCTCATTTACAGCATTGAAGGGGAGCTGTTCTTCGGCTCCAGCGGAGAGTTGGAGACGGAGCTCGGGAAGGTGGAAGAGAAGGCGGCCGGCGGGGTGCGCGTGGTGCTGTTGCGGTTAAAGTATGCCCGCAACTTGGATGGTGTCTGCCTCGACGTGATCGAACGATTTATCCAGAAGATGACCGATCAAAAGGTGACCGTCATTCTGTGCGGCGTGCGGGGGGACTTACTGAAGATCATTCAAAACGTCGGCTGGGAAAAATGGCTCGGCCCCAACCGAATTTTCGCCGAAGGCTCGGCAGTTTGGTCCAGCACGTTTCAAGCGGTCGATCGGGCTTATGAAATCATCGGGACCGACCGCTGTCCGACTTGCCCTCTGCGGACGGAAGAACCGGGGGCGGTGCGTGGCTGGAGCTACATGATTTAGGGCGTAAGTTCTAACCCGCTGAAGCGGGTTACTACGAACGAATCTACTTGCCGATACAGAACAGATGCTTCTCACCTCGGATGAAAATCCGATGGTGGGCAATCGCGGGGGAGGAAAAGCAGAATTCGCCCAGCGGGTTGTCGGCGACAACTTCCAGCTTGGGGCCGGGGCGGACGACCTTGGTACGCCCATCATCGGCAATCAGGTAAACCAGTCCACCGGCAGTGATGAGTGAGGCACTAAAATGGTTGCCCAGGCGTTCCTGCCATTGCCGCTCGCCGGAATCGGCTGCGAAGCAGTTCACCGTTCCCCGATCGTCCGCGACCAGCAAATAGCCGTTGACGACGACCGGCGAAGGGACATAGCAGGCGACTTTGGTTTCGTGCCAGGCGACGTGTGTTTCCGTCACGTCGCCACGGCCGTCGGGGCGAATCGCCATGACGTGATAGGTGGGATAGCCGGCGGCCATGAAGAGGAGTTTGCCGTCGAAAACCATTGAGGCGACATACTGTTCGGTCGGTCCCTGAATCACCCAGTGCTGCGAACCGTCGCGGGGGTTGAGGCTGAGGATGTGCTTGCTGCCGGAAAGGACCATCTGCGTGCGGCCGTCGATTTCGCGAATCAGCGGAGTCACATAGCTGCGGATTTTATGCTGGCGGTCGATTCTCCAAGCCTCCTTTCCGGTTTCCTTGTCGAGCGCGACCAGATAAGAATCGCCATCTTGGTCGCCATTGACGATGACCAGATTCTCGAATAACACCGGACTCGCGCAATAGCCGTGGGCGCTGATGAACGGGCCCGGTTTGACGAGCCATTTTTGATTGCCGTCAAAGTCATAAGCCGCAACAACCATCTTTCCAGGGGTGATATTCCGCGGCGTGCCGACATTGGGTGCGGGAATCGTCCGATCCTCGGCTTCCAGAAACGAAACGTATACCAGCTTGCCGTCGGTCGCGGGCGTGCTGGAGGCAAAGCTATTGAGAGCGTGCTTGGATTCCAGCGGCCCGCGAAACACGCCCTTTTGCCACTGGGTTTTGCCCGTTGCGCGGTCCAGGCAAGAAAGCGTCCGCTCGTGGGATTCTTCATTACAGGCGACGATGAAGATGCGGTCGTCCCAAATCATCGGGCCGGCATGCCCTGTTCCAGCCAGGGGAACTTTCCAAACCAAGTTCTTCCCCTTCATAGCGTCCCAGTGAACGGGACTTTCCTTATCCAGACTGGTGCCATCCCCGCGTGGCCCCCGCCAGCCAGGCCAGTTTTCGCCGCCGACTGCAGCAGCCGTCAAGACGAGGAGAGCTTGGAGTCCGGATAGAGCGAAACGAGTAGTCATTTTTTGATCCGCCAGATTCTTCAAAACGGTCAAGCGTTGGGAATTCGGAGGCTTCTGCTATCTCTATTCAATCACAAGAAACTTGGGAGTAAAGCAGATGATGGGGATAATCAGCGAAGCATGCCCCAGCAGCATCCGAAACCAGCCGATGGGAGCCCTGTCGTCGCTGGTCGGCGGATGGTCCGTGCCGATGAACATCACGAGCACCGCCATGAGCACTCCCGCTGCATTTCCGGTGTAAACAATGTAAGCGAACACAAAAACCATGAAGCTCCGAGCCACCCAGTGTGCTCCTTTGCCCCACAGCGTGTACGTGATGTGGCCACCATCGAGTTGACTGACGGGCAGCATGTTGAGGGCGGTCATGATGAAGCCGAACCAACCGGCGATAAAGCAAGAATTAGCCTGGCTCAACCAAACATGGTTTGTCTCCCCAAGTTTTCCCGGATGAATCGCTTCAATGAGCCAGCGAATCGCCAGTGGGAGATCCAAGGCCATACCCCCGCCGGCGGGTACGTCTAAATTCAGGTTCCGCACTCCGATCCACAAGATGGGTACCGCCAGACACAATCCGGCAATGGGTCCGGCGATGCCAATGTCAAAGATTTGCGGACGGTTCGCCTTGTGCCCTTCCATGGCAATCACGGCTCCCATTGTGCCCGTTGGGGCAATCGGAAACGGGATGAAGTAAGGAAGCGTGCATCGGACTCGGTAGTAAACGGCATAGAGAAAATGCCCCATCTCATGCGAGAACAAAATGAGTTGCACGCAGAACATGTAGATCAGGCCATCGGCCCAATGAACATAAATGACCTGGCGAAGCTCTATGTAATCGAACTGGAACGTCGGATAGTAGACCAATACCCCCTGCCAGAAACCGGCCTGCCAGCCAATCCCATCAATGAGATAGTGGAGTGGCATCCACAGAGTTGCCCCAGCAAACCAGACGCTGAACGACGTCACCAGGAACAGAATCAGCGGAAGGCGAACCCGGCGACGAAAAAAATGGCGGCGTGGCTGTGGATCGCGAATGAGCGGCAACTCCTCCTGGGCTACAAGGCCGTCGGAAGTCACCAGCACATCAAGCCCGATATCGAGCGGTGCCCGCTCGGCATTCGCTTCTGGAGTAGTCGTCGGAACGCTGGCGAGCGGCGCAGCAAGCGGGCCGTCTTGGGAATTCATCGGCGATTCGCCCGCATGTTTCATCTGGTTATTCTACGCAGCCAACGGCCTTTTGGGACCATGAAAAGATGCAAGTGAATCTGGCCTAAACCCCGGGCTGACTGCTCTTTTTCTCCGGCACGCGGACCGCAATCTGGTCCCCTTCCACACGGCATTCGAAAGCATCGACTTTCACCTTGGGATTATCGCACCATTTACCGTCATGGATGCAGAATCGCCAGGCGTGCCAAGGGCAGATGACGGTCCCCTTTTCCAGATACCCCCCGGCGAGCGAAGCCCCCATGTGCGGGCAAAAGTCGTCGATGGCAAAATAGTTTCCGTTTTCATTGAACACCGCTACCATCCGCCCACTCACCGCAAAAGCCTGGCCTTCCCCCAGCGGAATATCGCCAACCTTCGCGACGGGAGTAAAAGGGGTTTCGGGCGGTCCGGGGACGGTCGCATCGGACATGACTGGCTCGTGTTCCTGATGTGGCGGCTCGTGTAAAATGCTGTCTCCCTTGATTTTACGCCCTGCCTCGCGGATGGGACAGATGGAGTGGCACCGGACAACCAGTTGCACTAACCCGACGCGCCAGCGAGGGAGTAGTGTCGCAATGCGCTATGCCGGTATTGCTGCACTATTCATGTCGCTCATTGCTGCTTCGCATGCAGACGATGAGAAGCCCCCATCCCCTCGCTCTCTCTATCTAACCGGCCATTATGCCGAGGCTGCCGAGCAATATAAGCAGACCGCGGGCACCGAAACGGCTGCCGCCCTCGGACTGGCCCGCTGTCAGGCTGCGACGGGGGAGTACGACGAGGCGATCAAGACTTTGGCCGACGCCGTCCAAAGGGATGCCAAGTCAGCGACACTCCACGCGGAACTCGCTGAGCTCGAATTTCATCGCGGAAACGAAGTAGTCGCACGCAATCACGCCGAGACAGCGCTGGCAATTGACAAGGATTCTGTCGCGGCCCGCTGGACGCTTGCCGAACTGGACCGCACCCGCGGCAAACTGGCCGATGCGCTGCGGGGCTACGAATCGCTGGTGAGCACTTACAACCGAGGCAGCAAAATTGAATCCAGCGAGGAAGTGCGGCTCATCGGCCTGGCAGCGGCGCAGGTGGCCCGTTGGAATCGCAATCACAACCAATTCAAGCGACTGATCGGCGAATTTTATCCGTCGCTGCTGCGGCGCGAGAAGGAGTTTTGGCCGGCCCACTTGGAAATGGCACGGCTGTTCGCGGAAAAATACAACGAAGCGGATGCCACCACCTCGATCAGCGCGGGACTGGCCATCAATCCTAGTGCCGCGGAGTTGCACGCCCTGAAAGCCGAGATTGCCGTCAACAACTTCGATCTGGGGGGAACGAAAGCATCACTCGCCAGGTCCACTGAGATCAACCCGCGACTGTTGTGGGCCCAGCAGATTCGAGGCGACATGCTGATGGCCGATGTGCGGCCCGCCGACGCCCTTGAGGTTCTGGAAGAATCTCGCCCATGGAATCCGCATAGCGAAGCCACTCTCGGCCGACTGGCAGCTGCTTATGCGGCGATTGACGGAATGCCACAGGGAATGCCCTCACCGCGGATGAAGGCTGTGATTGACGATGTGGAAAGGCGCAACCCCCACTGTGGCGAATTCTATCTGACAGCCGGCGAAAGTTTTGACCGAATGCGGCGCTATCCGCTGGCTGCGGCTCAGTTGCGACTCGCACAGGAAAAAATGCCGCAACTCCTTCCGGTTCGCGGGCAACTCGGCATGACCTTGATGCGCCTGGGTGAAGAAGTCGAAGCCGCCAAGCTGCTGGAGGAAGCCTTCACGATTGATCCTTACAACGTGCGCGTGAAAAACACGCTCGAAGTGTTGGATGTTCTCAAGGGATATGCTGTTCTGGAGACTGACCACTTCGTCCTCAAATTCGACCGTGGCCAGGACGAAATGCTCGCCCGCTACGCTTCCAAATACTTGGAGGAAGAAGTCTACCCGCAGCTCGTTCAGGAATATGGCTTTAGACCAGAGGGAAAAACGCTCATCGAAATCTTCAGCCGCAACCGAAACACGAGCGGCCACGGCTGGTTCAGTGCGCGGATGGTTGGTCTTCCGGCGATTGGGACCGTGGGAGCCTGTGCGGGAAAGATGGTGGCGATCACTACACCGGACGAGCTTCCCAAGAAGTACGATTGGGCTCGTGTGCTGCGGCATGAATACGTCCACGTCCTCAACCTGCAACAGACCGACTTCAACATTCCGCATTGGTTCACGGAAGGATTGGCGGTTCATAGCGAGGGGCCGAATCGTCCCCGCGAATGGAACGTGATACTCGCGGAGCGAGCGAAAGAGAAGACACTTTACAATCTCGACACCATCACACTCGGTTTCATCCGCCCCAAGAACAGCGACGACTGGACGCTCGCCTATTGCCAGGCGGCACTCTATGTGGACTATGCCCTAGAAACTTATGGCAAAGACGCCACTGCGAAGATGCTTGCCGCGTTTGCCGAGCATCTTGCCACTCCGCAGGTGCTGCAGAAGTGTTTTGGCGTGGATCAGGCGACGTTTGAAATCGGCTACCGGAAGTTTTTGGAGGGAATTATCGTCAAGAGCGGCAATTCAAAGTTCAAAGAGGCCCGCGGTTTGGCGGAGTTGCAGCAGGCGGCAGCGGCGGAAGGAGCCACGGCTCGCACCTTGGCGGAATTGGCTCGGGCGCAGCTCGATCGAAAATCGAATGGCGAGGCTCGTAAATGGGCGATTGCCGCACAAAAGAAGGTCCCTGCGGAACCGCTGGCGGCTTATGTGCTGGCCCGTTTACAGCTTCTTATTGGCGATTCCGACGCGGCGATAGAGTTGCTGGAAAAAGGTCTCGACGAAAACCAGCCGCAGGAAGACTTGTTGGCTCTGCTCGGGGCCCTCAAGCTTAAGGCCGAGGACTTTGGCGCGGCGGAAAAGCTCTATTTGCTCGGTGAAAAGCATTTTCCCGCGAACGACCGGTGGGCGAAGGGGCTGGCCCGCATCTATTTGCAGAATGAAGACAATGGAAAGCTCAAGCCTGTGCTGACCAGGCTGGCAAATCTCGAACCCGATAGCATCACGCTACGTAAGAAGCTGGCCGAATTGGCCGTTCTGTCAAAAGATTATGCGGAGGGCCGAATTTGGGCCACCCAAATCATCCATTTAGACTTGAAGGATGCCGAGGGCCATGCCTTGCTGGCAGAGGCGGCAGTTGGTCTAAAGGAGTTCGGAGTTGCCAGCGAAGAGTACAAGACCGCCCTGGAATTGGCCGGAAACCACAGTGACTGGCAACTGGGGCTGGCACAATCGCTGGCTGCGGCGGGCAATAAGGAAGAGGCGCGGGCGGCGGCCCAGACCCTTCACGATAAAGAACCCGATTTCCCAGGACTGAAAGAATTGTTGGAAAGCCTCAAGCCGTGACCATTCCTGAACCGCAAGAACCCGGTAAGCCCAGCGTCTCTCTGGCGGAATTCCAGCAGCTCATTCGCGAGATGTACCTGGAAAAGGATCTGGCGCGCGGCGTGGAAGGGACCTTTATCTGGCTGATCGAAGAAGTTGGCGAGCTGGCAACCGCACTTCGCAACGGAACGCATGAAGAACGGCTGGGGGAATTCGCCGACGTGCTGGCCTGGCTTACGACGATTGCCAACGTCTCCGGCGTTGACCTTTCCGAGGCGGTCACCCGTAAATATGGGAGCGGTTGCCCCGGCTGCCGGAAATTCGTTTGCACCTGTCCGGATAGCGAAAAGCCTTAGAAAATGAACCAAGAAATGGCAGAATAATGGAGGGGAGAATCATAAGAAGAAGCCAGGAAGTAGCGGAGGGGCACGCGCGCGTGCGCCTGCATTGGTTATTTCCGTCCCTCTTCCTCCTATCATTCTGTCCCCCATTATTTTGTCTTTCTGCTGCCGGTACTTCCTCGGCCGCGGAATCTTCGCTCTTAACCATCAAGAAGGCGGAAGTCGGTTTTGGCGGCATTTACCGTAGTGGTTTTTGGGCTCCCGTCTCACTGACTATGGTTGCCTCAAGCAGCGCGGTAGAGGGCGAATTGCAACTGATCGCTCCGGATGGCGACAATGTCCCAGTCGTCTATTTTGCCAGGAACCAAGCCGATACGTCCCACTGCCGCATCGATCTCCAGCCCGGCCAAGAGGCCACGGTCCATTCGTATTTAAAAATCGGTCCTCAAAAGAGCCGATTTTCGGCCCGACTGATTGACCCCGAATCTGGCAAAGTCCTCTGGCAAGCTCGGCTTCCATCGAACCTTCGGCCACCGCTTTCCGCCACGACGCCGCTCGTCGTGACGCTTGGCTCCTCCATCGGCGTCGACGACGCTCTCAAGTTTACTCGGCGCAATGTCGCCGACGCGCTGATGGCTGCGGAAGTCAAGGCGGCGGAAGGCCTTCCCGAGCACTGGTGGGGCTATGAAGGGGTGGAGACGATTTTTCTACCCACGGGGAGCGAGGGAATTCTCAGGAAACTCACTCCCTCGCAATCAGCGGCCTTAATTCAATGGGTGCGCGAAGGTGGCCGCCTGGTCATCAGCAGCGGAACACAAATCGAAGTGTTGTTAGCCGAGACTTCGCCTTGGAAAGAATTTGTGCCGGGAAAACTTGTGGAACTTGGTCCCATGCGAGACTCCGCGAGCCTTGAATCTCTATCGGGTGAAGCCTTTCCTTTCACCGATGATGCATCTCGCCCCCCCGTGGCACGTCTGGCTGCCGTTCGTGGAAAAGTCGAATTGTTCCAGGGGCCTCGGGCTGCCGACGTTCCCCTGGTCATTCAAACCTCTCATGGCCTGGGAGAAGTCACCTTTGTTACCTTTGATCTAGAGGGTGATCGATTCGCCCAGTGGCCAGGACGGCCCCGTTTCATTTCGGGTTTATTGACCGAATCCAAATCCCAGGACCAATCCGGTGGCTCCGCCGGTGCCCGGCTGGGATATACGGATCTCACCGGGCAGCTTCGCGCGGCCCTCGATCAGTTTCCGGGTGTGCAGGTCATCAACTTCACCACGGTTGCCATTCTCATTATCGCCTATATCGTTCTTATCGGACCGGTCGATTATTTGGTTCTACAGCGATTTGGCATCTCACGGACCATCACTTGGGTCACGTTTCCGCTTGTCGCTCTGCTGTTTTGCGGCATTGCGTGGTATTCCGCCGGATGGTCTCACGGAAATCAGATCCGGCTCAACCAGGCGGAGATCATTGATATCGATGCCAAGCTTGGCCGCATCCGCGGTACCGCCTGGCTGCATCTCTATAGCCCCAGCACGAAGACCTACAACGTTTCTCTCTCGCCAAAAACTGCCGCCCTGGCCCAATCGGAATCGACAGGGGGTTACCTTGCCTGGCAGGGCCTCCCCGGCGGCGGGCTGGGGGGACTCGACACGACGCAAGCCACTCCAGGAGTTTTCGACCCCTACGCCGTGGAATTCCCTTCCGCGTCGCCTGGGCTCCGGTCGCTGCCGATTCAAATCGGTTCTTCCAAGAGTCTTTCGGCCCGCTGGTGGGAGGATATTTCCCTTTCCGCTACCTCTCAGTTAACTCTGACCGAGCATGGCGTACCGACGGGCGATATCGTTAATCCCTTGGACGTTGAGCTGCGAGACTGCATTTTCACGTTCAATATCTGGATGTACCGCCTCAAGAATATTGGCCCCAAAGCAAGATTCAATCTGAGCGATGCCCGCCCGCTCTACCTGGAAGCTCGCCTTCAACAGCACAAAGCCAACGACTTCAAGGATTCTGCAACTCCCTGGATCAGGGATTCAGCGGATGTCCCAGCCATTTTGCAAATGCTGATGTACTATGAAGCGGCCAAGGGGCAGAGTTATACGGGACTCACCCACCGCTATCAGACGCATTTGGACCTCAGTTCACCAATGAACCGCGAACGAGGACTGCTGGTCGGCTACGCAAACAAACCGGCTGCCGAAGTGAAGATTGACGGCGAGTCGATTTCCGCGGATCAAGTTCAAAGTTGGACCTTTTATCGCATTTCCATTCCTGTCGTTCCCAAATCCGCCTCCACCGACACCGCCTCCAAATCCCGTGATTAAAACCGTAGACCTCACGAAAAAGTACGGCGACATGTACGCCATCCAGTCCATTGAATTGGACCTGGCTGCGGGGGACCTGTTTGGTTTCATCGGCCCCAACGGTGCCGGAAAAACGACCACGATGAAGATCCTGGCCACGCTCCTTAACCCCACCCATGGCGAAGCCTACGTCTGCGGACACAGCATTTACAACGCCCCCAAAGAAATCCGCCGCTTGGTCGGGTACATGCCGGATTTTTTCGGCGTCTATGATGACATGAAAGTCATCGAGTATCTGGAATTCTTCGCCGCTGCCTATCGAATCACTGGCCCCAAGCGCCGCCAGGTCTGCAACGAAAAGCTGGAGTTGGTGGATCTCGATTTCAAACGGGATGCCTACGCCAATACGCTCTCTCGCGGACAAACGCAACGTCTCGGCCTCGCCCGTGTGCTCCTGCACGAACCGCAGGTGTTGCTCTTGGACGAACCCCTTTCGGGCCTCGATCCCCGGGCCCGCATCGAGATGCGAGCCGTTCTCCGCCGATTAGGACAGCAGGGAAAGACCATCATGGTCAGCAGCCACATCCTGCCGGAACTCGCCGATATGTGCAACAAAGTGGGCATCATCGACCGCGGGGTGATGAATGTGAATGCCTCCGTTGCCGACGTGATGAAGCAGGTCCGTGAGCGGGTGGTATTGATCATCGATGTTACCGGCAATATCTCCGCTGCCGGCAAGCTGCTGGAGCAGTCTTCCCTCGTGGAAGGGGTGACGGAAAGGGCTGGCCAACTGGCGGTTACGCTTCGCCCGGGGAGCGAGGATTACAGCGAGCTCTCCTCGCTCCTGATGTCGGCGGGCCATAAGCTCAGGCTCTTCCGAGAAGAGGAATTCAACCTGGAATCAGCTTTCATGATGCTGACCAAGGGGCTGGGACAGAAGATCTGAGCAGTATTCTCGCCGCGATGCCCCTCGACTGCCGTTTTTTGCCGCGTTTTTGCGGGCGAATCGAACTAGGTCGATTACCAAAAATTTGAGATAATCGGGGCCAGTTATGATCGAGAATTCGGCTCTCCTTTTTTGGGCTCCACTTCACGGACGAAGTCACTATGAAGCTTTTCTTTTCGGTTGGTGAGCCGAGCGGTGACTTGCACGGCGCGAACTTGATCACCGAATTGTGCCGCCGCAAGCCGGGGTTACATTGTTCCGGCTTCGGCGGGCCGCGGATGCAGACGGCGGGATGCGATCTGCTGCAGGATATGACCGAAATGGCGGTGATGGGCTTCGGCCCGGTGCTAGCCCGGCTCCCCAAATTCTTTGCCCTCAAGGCCCAAGCAGACCGTTATTTCCGCGACCAGCGTCCCGACGGCGTAGTCCTGATCGACTATCCCGGCTTTAACTGGCACATCGCCGCGCGGGCCAAAGCCCACGGCATTCCTGTTTTCTACTATGGGCTGCCGCAACTGTGGGCTTGGATGCCCTGGCGGACAAAAAAGGTCCGAAAGTATGTCGATCACGCACTCTGTAAATTACCGTTCGAAGAAGCCTGGCTGCGGGAGCGAGGATGCAATGCAACCTTTGTGGGGCATCCCTATTTTGACGAATTGCGAACGCAGAAGTTGGACCGGCGATTTGTTTCTCAGTTTGATCCCAGGATCGCCGGACGCCGCCTGGTAACACTACTGCCCGGCTCGCGCGGCCACGAGGTGGATTACAACCTCCCCACGCTACTGAAGTCCGCCGACCTGATTCGCCGCCAGGTACCGAATGTGCAATTTGCGATCGCATCTTACAACGATAAACAGGCGGAAGCTGCTCGCCAAATGGCGGCCCGGTTTCAATTACCGCTGGAGGTGCATCATGGCCGCACACCGGAATTGATTTCGGCGGCGCATGTCTGCCTGGCATGCAGCGGCTCGGTTTCTCTGGAATTGCTCTACCACGCCAAACCGTCGGTGATGGTTTATCAATTCTCGCCGTTCTCCTTGTTTTATTGGACGCTGCGGGCATTGGTTCAGGTGAAGTATATGACGCTGGTTAATCTACTCGCCGCGGACGAATTGCATCCCGCGGACCGGCGAGTCTACGACCCGGCCTTACCCGGCAACGAGAAGGTGTTGTTTCCCGAATACCCAAGTTGCCAGGACAAGTCGGCGGCCGTTGCCAAACATGCGATTGAGTGGCTGCAGAACGAACCGGCCCGCCAATCCCTGATTCAGCGGCTCGAAGACCTTCGCAGTAGCATTGCGGGTGGCGGAGCCAGCCAGCGTGCCGCGGAATACCTCCTCCAGCATCTTCCCTTCCGGAATGGCCTGTCGGCACCACACTTTGATACGCGCAGCGAAGATCCCAGCCGTTGGCGGCAACGAGCTTAGTGGGGAGTAAAGCCAACTTCATCTTGGGCGTCCCCGTCGTGCGGATGAATTGAATTTTATCGTCCGCCTGGAAGCGCGCGTTTAATAGGAACGGCTCGTCCCGTAGGAAGTTCCGCGGAGTTCGTTTGCGAGAGCAGTTCCGAAAACTCGCTGATGAGTTCTCGCCGCTGTGCGTCTCCCGGTTGATTGCGACTGCCGAGAGTGGACTGCAGATTGTTGAGCATTCGGTCCAAGACATCGCGGCTGGAATCGGGTGGGACCATTACATCGGGGTCATGAAAGGAGTATTCGCGAATGCGGTCGTCGCGACTGAGAATGCGTCCTTTGTCGTAAGCATGAATGTAAATGTCGTCTTTGGCAAATCCGGCGGGAGCACGGGAGCCGTCGTATTTCACGATGTACTTGCCGCTGACCGGCAGGCCAACAATCGGAATCTCCAGCCGTCGGGCGACCGCAATCATCACCTGGCATACAAAGACCGGTCGCCCCTTCTTCGTTTCCAAAATCCAGGCCAGCGAGCAGTTGTTGACGTTGGAATAGTCTTCTTCATTGGGACCATAACCCAAATCGGCAAACATCACTTGCCGCAAAGCTGCCACCGCTTTTTCCGGCTCGGCCTTCGCAGGGTCAATGTCCTTTCCCAGCTGTTCCCGCACTTTGGCCGCCATGTCGTCGAGCTGCCGGGTGAGGTCCGC
>CAYUJE010000040.1:0-6505 GCA_964444865.1 uncultured Pirellulaceae bacterium
GTCGGCAATTTGGAAGCGGCCCAGGCTTTGAAGCCGCCGACCATGTCGAGCACATCGCTGCGCCCCGCCTCCGCCAGCAGGCTGGCAGCAATGGCGGAGCGATAGCCTCCTTCGCAGTGGACGACGACGGGGCGACCCTTCGCAATCTCGCCGGCCCGGTCGCGGAGATGATTCAGCGGAATGTTCACGCTGCCGGCGACGTGACCGCTGGCCCACTCCTTTTCGCTCCGCACGTCGACCACGGTCGGTGGCGTTGACGAGGCGAGTTGCTCGGAGAGGGCGACCGCCGTGATGCGATCGATCTTGGCGACTAGTTCGGGCTGCTCGCGGAGCGCGTCCATTCCTTCCGCCAGATAACCGGCGACATTGTCAAAGCCGATCCGCCCCAGCCGCATCACGGCTTCTTCTTCCTGGCCGGTCTCGGCAATGACGACGATGGGGGTAGTGTGGTCCAAAACCGTTCCGCACCAGGTGGCGTACTTTCCCTGGATGCCGATGTTGATTGCGCCGGCCAGATGGGCTCCTTCAAAGTCGATGGCATCGCGCACATCCAAAAGCTGTGCCCCCTGGTTCTTGAGCCGCAGCACTTCGTCCAGCGGAAGAGCCTGCAGCGATGCCGCGAGGGTCTTCTCCAGATTGGGCCGCTCCTGCCGGTTCAAAATGGCATCATGCACGAAATAGCTCGGCGCTTCCGGCTGTTCTTCCGTGACGATTTTTTTGAATTCCTCGCGGCTCATCGGCTGCAGGGCGTAGTTGAATTTCTTCTGCTCGCCGATGGTGGAGACGGTTTCCTTGCTCAGGTTTTTGCCGCACATCGAACCCGCGCCGTGAGCCGGGTAGACGAGCGTCTCGTCGGGGAGTTTCACGAGTTTATTCGTGAGCGAGTCGTAGAGCATGTCGGCCAGTTCGTCCGCGGTCACGCCGATGGACGCGAGCAAATCCGGCCGACCGACGTCGCCGATGAAGAGCGTATCGCCGGTGAGGACGGCCAGCGGCTGCTCTTTGTTTTTGGCCAGGTCGTAGACCAGGATCGAGATTCCTTCCGGCGTATGGCCAGGGGTTTCCAGAATCTGCAGGCGGACATCGCCGAACTCGATGCGGTCCCCTTCCTTGACCTTGGTCGCCTCGAACTCCGCTTCGGCCCGGCGGCCGAGGTAGATCTTTGCGCCGACCTGATCGCGGAGTTCGATGTGCCCGGCCAGAAAATCGGCGTGGAAGTGCGTCAGAAAGACGTGTTTGATCTGGCAGCCGGCAGCTTCCGCGTCGCGCAGGTACTGCGTCACATCCCGCTGCGGATCAACCACCGCAGCCGTCTTGGTTTTTTCATCCGTGATCAGATACGAAGCGTGCGACAGACAGCCGAGATAGTATTGTTTGAGTTGCATGGTAAAGGTTCCCTATCAAAGTGACTAAAAAAGGGTGGCAAGCTGGCGGCATTATTTCTCGCAGCTCGTTCCGCCCCCTGTTGGCTTGGTGGCGCAAGAGGTTTTCACCTGGTTCCACGGCATGCGGGCCAGCAGCATTCCCATGCCGCAGGTATCGGTGATCCCCGCGAACATCAGGCCGGCACCGACAAAGGCCGCCAGGCCGATGCCGATCCAGCCGACCCAGTAGACGGGTGCCCAGAAGCCGAGGATCGCCCCGGTCAGCACGAGCGTTCCCGCCGCGATCCGAACCTGCCGCTCCAGAGACATCGTTTTCTGGCCGCGGCTCACGGGGAGCCCCGCTGCTTCGCAGGCCAGCGTTCCTCCTTCCACATTCACCACGTTCGCCAGACCGGCGGCGACGAGCTTCTCGCAGGCCTGCTTGCCACGGCTGCCGGAGCGGCAGATGACGTAGAGGGGCTGCTCCGCGCTGCCGTTCCGCTCGGCCTGGACGGCCTTGGGGTCGAGCCGGTCGAGCGGGACGTTGCGGGCAAATTCGACATGCACTTCGCGGAATTCGGCCGGAGTGCGGACATCGATCAAGTCGAGCGACTTGTCGCTGTTCTTTTTCTGAGCGAGTTCCTGGGGTGTGATGGTGGCAATCATGGGTATCTCCTTGATAAGTTGATAGGTCGCGATTTAACGATATTTGTGGCAAAAAAAACTATGCAGGGGTCTCACCAAACCGGGCTTCGATGCAGGCCATGATGCTGGCCAAATGGGGCTCGGCAATGCCGTAGTACACAAACCGCCCTTCCTTGTGAGCGGTCAAGAACCCGCACCGCTGCATGAGCCGCAGATGTTCCGAAGCCATGTGGCTGGGGATCTGGCAGGCCTCGGCCAGGTCGCCGACCGCATACTGTCCCCGGAGCAACATCTGTACCATCCGCAGACGATGAGGATGGGCCAGCGTGCGCAGGCACTCGGCGGCCTGGCCCAAAGCCTCCAGACTGGTCAACTTTTTCGCACCCGTTTTGACTTTCGTGCTCATGGTTAGCTCCTCTTAGGCAGCCCGCAATTCCTCTGAGGTCCGCATGACCGCCTTTGTTCGTAGCCACACGCGGCCTCGCGTGTAGGCTTCCTGCGACCGCCCCGCCGCCAGAAGCCAGCACGCGAGGCCGCGTGCGGCTACGTGACTGGGCAGTCTATTTCCAGCGTGCTCCTCTTACTCAAGTATATCGGAACATTCCGACATGTCAACCCATGTTTTCTGCGTTTTTTCACGGAACGGGTAAAAGGAGGTGTGATATTCCAGAAAGGCGCGCGGGCGGGTCCTTTACCGTGCGATTTCGCTCACAGGGCTCTACTCTGCATTTCTCACCACGGATGGCACGGAATTCACGGATAGGAAGAGCAGCAAAGGATTTGCGACAGAGATTCAAAAACCTGTCGTATTACAACTTGTTTCTTATGAATTCGCTTCTCATCCGTGAATTCCGTGAAATCCGTGGTTGATTCGTTGGTCGTGAGAAATACGGGCTACGCCTCCATTTCAACTTTGCGGTACACTATCGCCATGGACACGATGCACCAAGAAGATCAATCTTCCGAACGCGAGCCACCCCGGCCCGTTTGCCCCGCCTGCGGCGGCCGGCTGATCGAAATCCGTGCCAAGCTGCAGTGCTCCCGCTGCCATACGATTTGCGAAACGTGTTGCGAGGGGGGCCGAGGATAAGGTCAGCGGTTCCCATTCCCGACGGCTCGTTGGCTGGGCAGGCGGGACGCCTACCCCACGGATTGCCAGTAGCCGCCGCGAGCGTGGTCGAAGGTTGCTTCCTGCCCGCGGATGGCGTCATTGATTTTGCCATCACGAAACACTTCCTGCCCCATGACCCAGGTCCGGACCGGCCAGCCGGTGAGAGTGGTGCCATGCCAGGGGGACCAGCGGCATTTGGTTTCCTGGCTTTCGTTCTGGATGGCCATTGATTTGTTGAGGTCGACAAGGACCAGGTCGGCGTCGTAGCCGGGGGTGATGCGGCCTTTGTTCAGGATGTCCCAGACGCGGGCGGGGGCGTCGCACATCCAGTGAACGACCTGATCCAGGGTGCAGAGGCCGAGGGAGACCTGGTTCAAGAGAAGGGCCAGGCTGTTTTCCACCGCGGGGAGGCCGGAAGGGGATTTGGGGTAGGGCTGCTGTTTTTCTTCCAGGGTGTGGGGGGCGTGGTCGGTCACGATGGCCTGGATGCGCCCTTCGAGCAGAGCTTGCCAGAGGCGGCGGCTGTCGGCGGCGGTTTTGATGGAGGGGTTCATTTGGACGAGCGAACCGAGGCGGGCGTAATCGTCGGTATTGAAAAACAGATGATGGGGACAGACCTCGGCGGTGATCAGGTTGCGATGGTCGGTAAACAGTTCACATTCATCAGCCGTGGAAACATGCAGGACATGGAAGCGATGGTTGTGGCGGAAGGCGAGGTCCATCGCCCGCCGCGTGGAGACAATGGCCGCCGGGTTGTCGCGGATGCGGGAGTGATCGGCCAGTTCCAGCGATCGTCCGCCGGCGGTGAGGCGGGCGGTGTTTTGCCGAACGATGGTTTCGTCTTCGCAGTGGGCACAGATGGGGAGCGTGGTCTCAGCGAAGATTCGCTCTAGCGCCTCCTGATCATCAACCAGCAAATCCCCCGTGCTGGAGCCGATGAAGATCTTGATGCCGGGGGTGCGGCTGGCTTTACTGAGTTCCTCGACGTTGCTCGGCGTCGCCCCGATGTAGAAGCCGTAATTGACCAGCGATTTTTCCGCGGCCAGAGCCAGCTTTTCGTGGAGCCGTTCCTGCGTCGTGGCGGGCGGCTTGGTGTTCGGCATTTCCAGGAACGTGGTGACGCCCCCTTTGGCACAGGCCCGGCTGGCGGTGTGCAGGTCTTCCTTGTGGGTCAGGCCGGGCTCACGGAAATGGACATGGCTGTCAACCACGCCGGGGATGAGGTGCAAGCCGGCGGCATCGACCACTTCATCGGCCTTGGTATGGAGGGCCACATCGAGGGCGGCGATTTTGGAGCCCTCGACCAGAACCGACATTTTTTGGCTGCCGGTGGGAAGGACGACGGTGGCATGGCGGATGAGAAGGGACATGGTGTGTCACAACGGCCGAAACGGGGAGTAATGGTGGCGATTGCTCACTGTAACAAATCGCCTTGGGCCCGGAGAGCCGCCATGCCACTGACTTTATCGCAACCGCTGACACAACCACGACTTACAACCAGCGAAAGAACTGGTTTTTCCGACGCGCCGATTTACTACGTGGCGTGGCGAAGCGGCAAAAGCCATCCTTGGCGAAGCGAGGAATTTGCCTGCCGCTTTCAGGCCCATAGCCGCTATTTCGGACTCCTGGACAAGGGGGCCGAGGCCTATGTGGAGAAGCGCCAAACCGCGGCTTTTTGACCAAATCCAAAAAATTGCTAGTTTTGTTTTTTCTTAGTTGACACACTGTGGTTGGCGGTTAGAATCCTCAACTATGAAAGCTTGCCTGCATATCGTGTTGGTGGCTGCCTTGGCGTTTCTCGCCTTTCTTATCGCGAGGATCGAATACTATCGAGAGCTGGCTCTGCATCACCAGCATCAAGCCGACCGCTATGCCGAGATAATTCAGACGAGAAACAACCTGAGCCCCATCCTGGTCGAGTCGGCGATCGAAATTGCTGCCCTGAACCCTGATGATCCGCGTTTGAACGACAGGTTCCGCCGCGCGTTGTACCATCGGAAGGTTGCAAAATCTTATCAAATTGCCGCGACTCACCCGTGGCTGATGGTTCAGCAACTCCCGCCGGCTCCGGTATCGACTTACGAAGATTAAGCAGCCAGCCTTAAAACAATTCTTGAATCGGCGTGCCGCTGGGCAGGATGGCGATGGGTCGTCCGGAGTTATCCTCCAAGGTGCGAGCCGTATCGATGCCGAAGCGGCGATAGATCGTGGCGAGCAGACAATTGCTGTCCATGACGCGGTCCACGGGCTCTTCCGCTTTGGCACTGGTCTTGCCGATGACCTGCCCCATCTTCAATCCGCCCCCGGCAAGCAGCACGCTCATCGCTTTGTTCCAGTGGTCTCGGCCGGGTCGTTTCTCTGGGGAGTTGTACATGATCTTCGGCGTGCGACCGAACTCGCCGCAAAAGATAAATAGCACCTGCCGGTCGAGTCCGCGGAGCGATAGATCCTCAATCAGCGCGGAGACCGATTCGTCAAACGACGGCAGCTTCTCTTCGAAAGACTTGAAAATATGTGAGTTGACGGAGTGGTCGTCCCAGTTGCTGGTGACACCCGTCTCCGGCCGCAGGCGGAATTCCGCCTGGCACTGCACGAACCGGACACCCGCTTCGATCAGGCGGCGGCAGGTGAGGAGGCTTTTGCCGAAATGCGTGCGGCCGTAGCGGTCGCGAGTGCGTTCGCTTTCGCGGCTCAGGTCGAAGGCCTCGCGGGTGCGAGGGCTGGAGAGCATGCCGACGGCACTTTGCTGGAAACGGTCCAGCGCCGCCATCGTCCCCGTCCGATCGAGCTGCCGCGGCAGTGCATCGAGATTCTGCAGCAGTTGCATCCGGCGACTGAGACTGACAACGCCGCTGGGCGAAATCGCCAGGTCGTCCTCCCCGCCGCCGGCGTTGTAAATCGGCACCGGGTCGTATTCGTTTTCTCCCGACGCGGTGATCGGATTGGGAGCCGGCATATACGGCTTGTAGGCCGGTCCAAGATAGGCCGGACCGCCGCCGTAAAACTCCGTATTGGCGACGAACAGCGGAATCTCTCGCTGTCGAGCGCGTGGTCCCGCGCGGTCGTCGAGCGACCGCGCCACGAGCGAGCCGAGTTCCGGAAATTCTCCGTGATTCAGGTTCGCCGCCCGCGAAGGATAGCCCGAGAGAAAACGATGCGTTCCCCCCGAGTGCTCGTTCCGCTCATGATGCAAACTGCGAATGAGCGCGAATTTCTCCGCCATTCCCGCCAGCCGCGGCAGCAGTTCGGTAATTTCCATGCCGGGGACCGAAGTGCGAATCGGCTTGAAGGGCCCGCGGTATTCGACGGGGGCGCTTGGCTTGAGGTCGAACAGATCAATATGGCTCGGCCCGCCATTGGCCCAGAAGAGGATGACCGAGAAGTC
>CAYUJE010000040.1:6605-18507 GCA_964444865.1 uncultured Pirellulaceae bacterium
AGCGTCGGCTGCATTCCAACCGCCAGGGCCCCGAGATTCAGACCGCCGATTTTGAGCCAGGTACGGCGATCCAAAGGACCGCGGCAAAATCGTGATGGAGAAATAGGGTGCATGAGCGGAAGCGAAATGCACGCGTGAAAGCCGTTTCTTACTTATCGACCGGCACTACCATTGCATGGCCGCTCTTCACGACGACCGTCTCTTTTCCCTTGTAACCGGGGAGATTCTCTTGGGGGTCGCGGACCATGGAGCCCAGGATGAGGACCTGGTCCTCGATTTTGTAGCTGTCTTGCGGGTTCTTGGCGGAAATCACCGTGACCATCCGCTTGTCGCGAACCAGTTCCAAGGTGGTTTCAAAATGGCCCCCCGCTGCCTTGAGGTCTTTCACCGTGCCAGCCAGCAGAATGCCCGGGTCGCCCTCGGCCGCGTCGAGTTTCCTCGCCGCGAGAGCACCGATGGAGTTGAGTTTCACGGGCTCGTTGGCGGCCTGAGCCAGCGTCTCTCGGAGCGCTGGCAGTTGTTCCGCGTTGTCGGCATCTTCCAGATTGATTTTCTCCACGGTACGCCCCAATCCGGCATAGGCCTCGTAAAGCGTGACCACAGCCGTCTTGCGAGCTTCTTTGTCGGCGGCATCGGTGGCATCAAAAGCCTTCGCCGCGGTATTGGCGGCATCAATCCCGGCACCTAGATTCGGGGCGGCAGGGTCTTCTTTGGCGGGGGTCTCCGTCGGCTCCGCGGGCTTCTCGGCGGGTTTTTCTTCCTTGGGCTTCTCGGTCGTCGGCTTTTCTTCCTTGGGTTCCTCGGCGGGCTTTTCTACTTTCGGTTTTTCGGTTGGTTTTTCGGTCGTTTTCTCCGTCGGTTTCTCTTCCGTGGGATCGGTCGGCTCAACAGGTTTGGCAGGGGCCGGCTTCTCCGCAGGTAATGTTGGCAGGGAGAACGGATCGTCGATACTCGTCGTTTCGATGGGCTTTGGCGAAATCCCCTTGGGCTTCTTGGTGGAGGACTTGGGTTCGGTCCCCAGAGGACTATCGATCTTCAAATCCCCTTCGTCCCCTAAACCCTTCGTGGGAGGCGCGAATGGATCGGAGGTGTCCAATTCGGTCTTCCCGCCCGATGAATCCGAACTCCCAAAATTGCCGGCTTTGGGTTCTTTGCTGTTCTTCAGCGCTTCACTAAACCGCGGATCGCTCCCCAGTTTTCCCGGCTTGGGGGTCTTGGTGGATTTGCCTTCGCCGGAGTCGGTGTTCAAGCCACCGTTAACCTCGTCATTGTTACCCGGAACTTTTTCCGCGGCGTTCTGGAACTTCGGAGGGAGAATCCACTTCATCCAGCTCACTTTGGCGATTGTGGGGGCCAATCCCAGATCCACACCGGCAGCCCACCACAGAATGAGAATCGCCAAGCCAATCCCCACCACGCCGCCAAGCACAATCTTGACCAGTTCCCCCACCATGCTCTTTTCCTGCCGCTTGGGGCGAGGACCGGAGCGGAAGGCCGGCGTGGGAGCGGAAACCAGCGACTCGCGCGATGGCCCGCCATCCAGCAGACCCGCGGAAAACTCCTTGCTGGAGTCCCCTTCCAAATGGCCGCCAAAGCCGTGATCCATTTCCGAACCGATGTGCGAACCGGTAGCCGCATCCATACCGCCGACTGCCGCCAGCACCGGATCTTCGGCCATTTCGGCGCTCACAATGATCAGTGCCGGCGGCAACTGGGCGAGAGCATCCGCCAGATCATATTCTTCCTGGCACAGCGGGCACCGCACGCGAGCACTCCGCGGCGCACTCGAAGGGACACTCACTTGATCATTGCATTTGGGACAAGAAACCGTAGTCATGGCGACTCTCCAGCCGTTTGCACCCTGCCGGTGCCTTGAATGTAAGCAGACCCCTGGTGATGCTCTCTAGTGTAACGCGGGGCAGTGGCGACTGGTAGCTTTTGAGGCGGGAATTTAGCCGCAGGGAAGCTTCAACTCCCTTGCAGCGGGGGAAACCGGGCTAGAGTTCGAGATACACAATCTCCGCCAGCTTTCCCAGGTCGTCTCCAATCCGTTTGGTGCCGATGCCGTCGCGAAGGTGTACGCCGTTGACGAAGGCGGCGAAGGCCAGTTTGCGACCTTTGGCAGTGGTCATGTAGCCGGCGAGGGCTTTGCTGGTGAGCAGCGAATTCCCTTGCAGCAGGTCGTCCCACAGGAGCGTCCCCGTTTTGGCGTGAACTTTGTCCCGGGCGGGGCTGTCCGGGCCGATGCTCTTGGAGAGCGTTCCATCGACGCCCAGGGAGGGCATCGCTCGCTCGTAGAGCGCAAAATCCTTGCGGCCGGTCATGGCCACCAGTAATTCGACGGTGACTTTCGGCGTGACGTAGTCCGCCCGCGAGCCGCCGGCACCACCGCCGAACGAGATGGCGTCCGCTTCCACGCCGGCTTTCGTCAGGAAGGCATGCTCCAGCCGCAGGCCGTCGGATAAGGTCCGCTTGCCGTGGTGGGCGGCGACCAGGAGCGGCAGCGTGCTGGCGTGCAGATTGTGGCTGACCTTTAAGATGAGCCGGGCATTTTCGGAGAACGGGGGTGATTCGAGCTGAGCGACGCGCGTCAGCTTCTCGATTTCCTCCTTCGCCGGCAGCTTCGCTTCCGGATGCCGGATGGAAATGGGGGCGGCGACTTCCACCCCCGCGCGTTGCAAGGCTTCGATCAGGAGCGAGCGCGCCCAACCGGCCGGATCAGGAACTTCATAAATCCGCAACAGCGGAGCACGGCCCGCGGGGATCTTGCCGCTCAGCGTGATTTGATTGTTCTCGACGCGAATCCAGGTTTCTCCTTTGGTCCCTTTCTCCACGGTCTGCATCTCGAGCTTGATGGTATAGAGCTTCGTTTCCGGCCGGACCGTGACCTTGGCCGGCTGGCCGGGCTCGGTCGGCTCGATGAGAAAATCGATCAGATTGTCGTTGATGAGAATGGGAGTGATGTTCCCCGGCCCGCTGCCGCTCCCTTCGGCATGCTCAAAGAGCCGGTCATCGATGAGCAGGTTGCCGCTCACCTTTTTGATGCCAGCCGCGGCAATTTGGCGGGCGATTTCGTTCAGCCCCGCCAGCGGATCGGGCGCAGTGAGCGAGGCATCTTCGCTGAACGTGGCATAGGTATGGTCAGAGTTGGTAAAGGCGATTTCCCCTTTCTCCGTCGTCCGCCCTCCCATCGTCAAATCGCCGCTGGCCACCAGGATGAGATCCCCTTTCAACTCCCCCGCGTCGGTCACATCCCCTTGGCGATAGACCGGCGTTCGAAAGCGGTAGTCGGCACCCAGCGCATCCAAAGCGGTGGCCACCGTGAAGCATTTCGTGGTCGAAGCCGGCGCGAACAGCTTGTCGGCGTTCTCCTGATAGATGACCTCGCCGGAGTTCAGATCAAAGAACAGCATTCCCCAGTGCGCGTGACGATAGTGCGGGGCGTGCGTCAGCTTGTGAATCTTCGCGGCTAACTCGGTCTCCGCCTCCGGCTTCTCTTCCGCGCCAAGCGGCAGACAGAAGGTCCCAAGTAGCCAGACCGCACAGCCGAGAACAACGCGGGAACGAAGAGTAACCAGTCGCATGGTGAAATCTCGCGGAATTGTGAATGGGTGCGCCCATTCTAGCCGGAAAATTGGGGGAAACACCGGGGCCAGTCAGTCGCGAGGGGAATTGGCGGAGAAGCCACCGAAACGTCCCCAGGGTGCCAATCGCCTGAAAATATCCATTCGTTCACTATTGGACTTGCGTCAAATCCTGTTGTCGTAACCCGTTAAAGCAGACTCACTTGCAACTATTTTGATAATTATTGTGCAGTAGTAATTGACTGTGACAACCTATTTCGTGAATAGTTACGCACGATGACGACGCGAATACGTCACCCACATTTCTCTTTTTAAGGAGCCCCGCAGATGACTTCCACTCTCGAACTTTTTCCCCCCGGCGGCCCACCCGACCAGCCGCCCCTGCCGGCGGAAGCGGCCCCGGATGTTTCTCCCACGGAGAACCTGGCGGAACCCTCGCCGGAACCTTCCACCGAGCCCGTACCTTCCCAGGCCAATGAAATCGACACCCAAGTCGCCGCGGAGCGGCAGCGATTGCGGGATCGCATCGGCAAATCCAGCAGCCTTTCACGCGGCCTGCGCGATCGGCTGACGGCTTTGCTGGAAGGAGAAATGCCCGCCGCGAAAGACGATTTTCAGCCGCTGATTCGGGCCTCCGATGTCCTGACGCTGCTCGAGGATGTCATCCCGCCGCAACTGCGGCTGGATGCGAGTTCCCTCGCCCAGCCCGAGCATCCCGCCGGCGAAGCCTTCTTCACCGGCGACCCCAACCAGATGACCGACGACCAGGCTGAGCGCATCGCCCGCGAGCAGCTCTCGCGCAGTGCGTTTGGCCGTTCGTAGTAACCCGCTTCAGCGGGTTAACAAGTCACCTAACCGCCTGAAGGCGGTTACTACCAACATTCCATTTCTTTCCACAAGGAGCAATCTCATGTCCGAATTCACCCCAGGCAACGTCCCCGGCATTGGCACCAGGCAAGACGCCGACGAATCCCAGGTCTGGTGGGCCGGCCGCCACGGCCAGGATCTCATCGCCACCAAAAAGGTCACTCTCGACTCCACCGCGGTCGACAGCGGCAACACGCCAACGACCACGCTGCGCGGCGGCAACGTGCTGGCCCTCGCCGATTCCAGCGGCAAGGCCCTCACCTACGACCCCGACGCCAACGACGGCCGCCAAATGGCGATCGGCATTCTGGAAAAGCACCAGAACATGCTGGTTGACGGCACGGCTGCGGACCGCTTTACCCAGATGCTGGTCCACGGCTTTCTCAAGCAAGGGGAACTCGTCGGGCTCGATCCGCGGGCCAAGCAGCAGCTTGCCGGGCGTTTCGTTTTCGACCGCGATCTGTCCGCCAGTCTCGGCGTGCTGATGCACCCGCGCGGCATTTACCGCAAGGGAGCGAACTACGTCGTCACCGCGGCGGACAATGGCCTGCTCTTCCTGGCAACGGCAGCGGTCTCGTTCACCCTGCCGACCAAGCAGAACGGCCTGGCCTTCCGGTTTTTCCAGACCGCCAATGCCGACCTCACCATCACGTCCGGCGGCAGCGACCTCATTCACAAGAATAGTGCCGCCGCCACTTCCGTCGCATTCTCCACCGCCAGCCAGAAGATCGGCAGCCACGCTCTCGTCGAGTGCGTCTACACCGATACCGACACGCTGGCCTGGATCGTCAGCAACCTCGGAGGCACGACGGCGACGGTGACGTAAGGCAGTTGGCAGTAGGCAGGAGGCAGGAGGCAGGAGGCAGGAGGCAAGGGTCGGAGCAGAAGAGCGCACATCAAGAAATCTCTTCCTGACTCCTGACTCCTGACTCCTGACTCCTGACCCCTGACCCCTGACCCCTTGAACAACCAATCAACTTTCCATTTTCAACATCTACAGCACAGGAGAAAACCATGTCTCTCAGCACCGCTCAAGTCTTGGCTCCCAAGACCATTCTCAAGGCCATCTCGCAGCTTGATCTGCCGGGCACCGCGCTCCAAAAACTGATGGGGTGGGGGCTCGGCAGCCCCAACGTCCGCCGGCATTCGGGCCGCCACTTCTCGTGGGATGTCTTCAACAACACCCGCAAGATCGCCGCCGGCCGCGTCGGGGGCCAGGAATCCAGCCGGCAAAAAGCTCAGGGGATCAGCGCCTTGCCAGGCACTTTCCCGCGCTCGGCCGAAACGATTTCGCTGCTCGATGAGGACCTGCTCAATCACCGCCGCATCGGCGGGCCGGACTCGCGGCTCGACGTGGACGGGCAAAACTACCTGACCCATCAGGAAGTCTACCTCGCCCAGCGGTTCACCAACCTCATCGAGTTCCAAACCGCCGCCATGCTCCGGGGGAGCTACACGTTCCTCAACGATGGTGACGAACTGCGGCACGGGTTCTCCGGCAGTGGGGACCTGATCGATTTCAAGATCCCTGCCGGCAACAAAACCCAGCTCGACATGCTGGGTGCCGGCAACATTTTGAATGCCGACTGGGCCACCACCAGCACCGACATCCCGCGCCATTTGCAAAACATCAACACCGCGATGGTGCAGCTCACGGGAATGGGGCTGGCTCACGTCGTCCTCACCGGCACCGGCTGGCAGTACATCGTGAACAACCTCAAGGTGCAGGCGCAAGGGGGCTCGTCGAACGTCGTGTTCGAATCGCTCCGCCGGGTCGGCCACGGAGAATTCTCCGCCATCCTCCGCGCCATTCCCTGGGTCACGTTCCACATCGTGGACTACGGCCTGGAAATCTGGAACGGTTCGAGCGAGGTCTTCACCAAACTCGTGGCAGACGACCACGCCATCTTCCTGCCCGAGCCTTCCCCCCGCTGGGTGCAGTACCTGGAAGGGAGCGAAATCGTCACCGAAGGCCCCGGCGGCGTGAAAGCCGAGCGGTTCGGCTTCTACCCCTTCGCCTATCCCACGCACGACCCCAGCGGCTGGAACCTGAGCGCCGTCTTCAACGGCATCCCCGTTCTCTACACGCCGAGCGCGGTCGCGTATGGGTTGATTACCGGCGGGAGCTACTAACGCTCTCTCTGATCGAGAAATCGTTTTAGGTCCCAGCCATTACACAAGATGGCGGGACCGAACTGAATGACTAAACCCTAATGTCTAATGACTAATGAATTAGTTATCAACTCTCTTTCATTAGACATTAGTGCTTAGTCATTCCTTGTCCAACCAACTCGCCATCCCTTAACAACTGCGGTGCCCCATGCCCCAAACCTACTGCCTCAAACCCGATCTCGAAGCGGTCTGGACCGCTGCTGCCGTGCTCGCCAGCGTGGACGACGATTCCAGCGGCACGCTTTCCGCCACGGAGGAAGGCTACGTCACCCGGGCCATCGAAAGAGCCGCCGAGCGGATGAATGCCTATCTCGAAGAGCGGTACATCCTCTCGGAACTCGCCTCCAACACCTGGTGCCGCGACGCCAATGCCGCCATCGCCGCCTACCTCCTTTCCATCCGCCGCGGCGATGCCGCCCCCGCCCCCTTCCAACTGCAATACGACGGCCTGATGAGCGACCTCTACGAAATCGCTCGCGGCCGGCTGAAAGTCCCCGAGGCGAGCGAAAGTGTGGACAACGTCCCGTCGGTCAGCAACTTCGCCGCCGACCTCAGTGGCACGGGGGAGAGAATCCGAACAGTCGAATGACTAAGCACGAATGACTAATGACTAAATCCAGAACATGCTCCCCATTAGTCATTAGACATTAGGATTTAGTCATTTTTTTCCCAACCAATTCACCATTCTCACAAACGAAAGGCCCTCCCATGTCCCTCTTCTCCCGTCTCCGCGACGCTCTTCTCGCTCCCGCCAAGGAAAAACTTCAGCCCCCCACCCGCATCGATCCCATGCCAATGGAGATGGCCGGCTTGCCGCCGTTCAATCTGCATGTCGCGGACATGATGCGGTATGACCCGCAGGTCCGCATCGGCCTCGGTGCTCGCAACGGCTTGCTCATGTCCGCGGAAGTGGAAGTCACCGGCGACCAGCCGGAGATGGTTCGCTTCGTGCAGGCCCAGTGGGACCGCATCTGGGGAACGGCCGGCCATCAACTCCTGCGGGCCAAGCTGTTTGGTTTCCAGCCGTTCGAAGTCGTCTATCGCCTGGCGGACCGGGGCGAATTCGCCGGCCTCATCGAGTTCCAGCAGCTTCTCGACCGCCCCGCTGCCGAAGTTCGCCTCCTCATCAGTGGCGAAGAACCCGTCGGCTTCGTCCTCCAGGCGAGCGGCCAGCGTAAGCTGGCCGGTGACTCGTCCAGTGAGCAATCTCTCCTCGCCCCCCGCGCCCTCGTCGCCACTTTCGATGCCGAGTGCGGCAACCCTTACGGCTGTGCCCTGCTCGCCCGGGCCTATCCCGCCTGGTACGAAAAATGGATGGAAGGGGGCGTCAAGCAAACCCTGCGGCTCCGAATGATGAAGGACGCCTACATCGGCGACATCGTTTGGTATCCGCCCGACCGCAAAATTCATCTCCTCAATGGCAAGGAAGTCTCCTGGCGGGACATCGCCCGCGAAGTTGTCGAAACGCGCATGTCCGGCGGAGCCCTCACGCTGCCGCTCCTGCGAGACAAAGACGGCCACAAGCTCATCGACTACTCGCCGCCGCAAGGGGTCACCGGCATCACCAGCATCTTCATGTGGAAGAAAGACATTGACCTGGAAATCTGGAAGGCCCTCGAGGTGCCGCCGGAAATCATCCAGGCCGCCTCCACCGGCAGCGGCTTCTCCGGCCGCTGGATTCCGTTCGTCGTCGCCCTCTCCGCCTGCCACCTGGAACTGGCCGAGCTGATCCGCTGCGTCGACCGCGACATCCTCCGCCCCCTTACCCGCCTCAACTTCGCCGCCGACCCCCGCTACGACATCCGGCCCAAGAGCCTGGTGGATATCTATGCGAAGAAGTTTGGAGCGAGAGCAGATCGGCTGCCGGCGGCGAATGGGTGAGGATATTTTTCCGGCGTTTTCCTAAGACTCGACTACGGCACCGCTCCCAAATACTGAATGAGGGGTGCCCAGGGAGTGGCGGTCAGGCTGTTCGCCAGTTTTTCGTCCGCCGTCATCATGACCCCGCCGATTTGCTCTGCGAGCGCGAGGTAAAGACAGTCGTAAACTGTTCGCTTCGCCTTGTCAGCCAGGTCGAGGGCCGGAGCAAGGATCGACGATTCAAAATGGCGCGTTACGGGGAGCGTCGCCAATTGGCGGACAATGTCGTCCGCGTCCTGGCGAGTCAATTCGCCGCGCTGCAGCTTCTTCCACACAATATTGGTGATCTCGACATCAAAAAATGCCGGCACATGCAAATCGTGACCAGCATTGCGAAACACGACCGCCTCCGGCGAGAGGAGTTCCGGCACAAACCATTTAATGCCGACGCTGGCGTCCACCACGAACAGACTCATCGCCCTCGATCCTCGGCCAGCATTTCCACGCTGTCGCTGAATGTTCGGCTCGAAGCAGCTAGACGTTCGCGTATCGCGTCAACTTCAGTCCACTCGTTGCCGTGCGGTGTGCCGATGGCTTCCGTCAGAATTTGCCTGGCCTCCCCCTCAATCGTTCGGCCATGAGAGGCTGCTCGATTCCCCAGAACTGCCATGACTTGGGGATCCAGACCGGAAATCAATAATTGGCCCATAAGAATACCCACAACGTGCGTGTGTGTAACACAATCCTATTCTAATCCATTCTCCGTTCGCTTGGCCCCAGGGGTTTCGTAGAATGCGAGGACCATTTCCGGTAGCCGACTAAATCCCTATATGTCCTCTTCCAACCCCTTCGCCACCCGCTTCACCCGTCCTGGGGCGCTCCCCTTCCTCTTTCCGACGGGGCAAAGTGCCGTCGGCCTGCTCGATTTGCTCCGCTGCAACCACTGGCAGGGAGAAATCATTGGCCCGCACGGCAGTGGCAAGTCCTCGCTGCTGGCGGAGTTGCTGCCGCTCCTGGAAGCGACGGGACGGAAGGTGGAGCTTTACCAGCTGCACTTGGGAGACCGCACGCTGCCGCTCACCAAATCGGAAGCCAAGTCTTGGACCTCCGAGACCCAAGTCGTCGTCGATGGCTACGAACAGCTCTCCTGGTGGAGCAAGCGGCGGCTGCAAGCCTGGGTGAAGGCGCAACAGGCCGGCCTGCTCATCACCGCCCACCAGCCGATGGGGCTCCCTCCGCTCTTCACCACGGGGCCCACGCTGGAACTTGCCCGGCAAATCGTGGCTCAGCTCGTGAAGGAAAACTCGGACGGGACGGGAGTCCCATCCTACGACGAGATCGCTGCCGCCTTTGCTGCCCACGGTGCGAACCTGCGGGAGATGCTCTTTTCTCTTTACGATGTTCACCAGCGGAAGCAAAATGTAAATGACCAATGACCAAGCCCCAATAACCAATGAATGAAAACTGCCTCCCTTGGTCATTGGGGCTTGGTCCTTGGTCATTTCCCCTAACATTTCGTAAACTCCCCTAGTCACGCACGTAAAGCCCTCTGAACATTCCGCGCGAATTGAAACACCGTCCTTCATTTTCTTAGCGCGCTCCTAAGTCGTTACATCAGCTTGCTTAACGAATTGCGCCAAGCCTTTGAATCCGCTTGTAACGATTCTTCGGCATGCGACGTGCTTTCTGAACAATCCGTCAATCTGCCTGAGCGGCACACTCGGGCAGAGGCGATTCCAGCGGGAGTCGCTCCCTGTTTTCCGTTTAATTTCTGGTACAAGGAGTTTGGTATGAAGAAAATGTTTGTCCGTTTGTGGAATGAGGACGACGGCGTCCTGACCTTCGAGTGGGTCCTTCTCGTGACCCTGCTCACCATCGGCATCGTCTCCGGCATTTCCGCCGCCCGCGACGCCATCATCGACGAGTTGGGAGACGTGGCCCAGGCCATGTTGTCGCTCGATCAGTCGTACACGATTGACTTCCCGCTAAACATCGAGGTTCACACCGTGGACGCCACCAGCGCCAGCGACAGCTCGTTCACGGACGCCCTGATCTACACCGACTGCGGCCGCACCACGCTCATTGGCCAGGCTCCGCAGTTCGTGCTGGACAGCGATTCGTAATCGCCGCTTAACAAACGTAGGATGGGACTCCAGTCCCGTCCGAGCCCCAACATGGACGGGACTCCAGTCCCGTCCTACCAACGAAGCACCCCTTTTTTCCTCGTGCCCACGGGAAAAAAGGGCCGAAACGCGCTAGTTTTTCCAAAACTCCCGCGGTTCACTCGGCATCGCCGGCTGCAAGGCCGACGACTGCCGGGTGGCCTTGGGGGGGCAGTGGGCGGTAGGCAGTAGGCAGTGGGCAGAAAGGGAATCTCTTACTCTTACTCTTACACTCGCTCCTTCCTCTTTACCTCCCGGCGTTTCAACCCTGAAACCTTTTGCTTCACCAGTCGTCCCTGCGTGTTAAGCCCTTCTAGCGCCCTGTTCGCGCTCCTGCCCCACGCGGAACCATTCGGCATTTCTCTCAAACGGTTGCCAGCGCAACACTTGCAGACGAATCTTCGTCTTCTTCAGCAATTCCTAGCTCCTTCGGCATGGGCTATGCAATAGGCCCCACGGAGAAAGTCGGCGCCGTGGGCACTTCGCGCGACCGGCCGGGGAGACCCTGTGTAGGGTTCCCCACACGTGTTTTCGCTTCCTGGTACAAGGAGTTTTGGAATGAATGTTCTGTCTCGCATGTGGAAGGAAGAGGACGGCGTCCTCTCTTTCGAATGGGTTCTGTTGGTGACCCTCCTCACCATCGGCATCGTCTCCGGCATTTCCGCCGCCCGCGATGCGATCATTGACGAATTGGGCGACGTTGCCCAGGCCATGCTGGCTCTCGATCAGTCCTACACGATCGACTTCCCGCTGAATGTTGACGTCCACACCGTGGATGCCACCAGCGCCAGCGACAGCTCGTTCACCGACGCGCTGACCTACACGGACTGCGGTCGCACGACCTTCCAGTCTGCTGATCAGGCCGGTGCTGACAATCTGGACAGCGATTCGTAATCGTCACTTGGCCTTGTGCTAAGCAAGCGCGTTCACCCGGCCGAGTATTCTGGCCGGGTGGACCGGTTGCATTTTTGGGAGGCCTTCCTCGGAACCTGATTCCGGGGAACGCCTCCCGAAACGGCGACCTGCCTCCACCATCCATTTAACTCGGATAAAGGGTTTTGAAATGCAGATTTGCAAGAACATGTGGCGGGAAGAGGATGGGGTTTTGTCCTTTGAATGGACCCTCCTCGTCACGCTCCTCACAATCGGCATCGTCGCAGGGCTCTCTGCCGCCCGTGACGGAATTATCGACGAACTGGGAGATGCGGCCCAGGCGATGGTCGCGGTCGATCAATCGTTCACGATTGACTTCCCGCT
>CAYUJE010000040.1:18607-20201 GCA_964444865.1 uncultured Pirellulaceae bacterium
GGGGATGTCGCCCAGGCGATGCTCGCCGTGGACGGCAGCTACCTGGTCAGTCAGCCTCTGGCGATTACGGTCGATCCGGATGGTGCGGGGCCTGCGCCGGCCCAGCCCATGGGAGGTGGCAGCGATTCCAGCTTCACCGATGCCATGATGTATACGGATTGCGACCGCCCGTCACTGGTGAATGGGTCCTCGTTGGGAGGACAAGACAACGGGTTCCCAGTCGACGACTACGACTCTTGATTAACTAAACAACACGAGAAAGCTTGCAACCAACTAACGGGGAATCATAATGAAACACAAACTGCGGCAGATTTGGCTCGAAGAAGACGGCCTGCTCGCCTTTGAATGGACCCTCCTGCTGACGGTTCTCGTCATCGGCATCGTCAGTGGCGTCGCGTCGGTTCGGGACGGAATCATCGATGAACTCGGTGATATCGCCCAGATGATGCTGGCCGTTGACCAGTCGTACACAATCAGCTTCCCGCTGGATGTGGACGTGCATACGGTGGATGGAACTTCCTCTTCGGATACGTCGTTTACCGATGCATTAACTTTTACTGATTGTGATCGCACATTGATTTTCGACAATCAGCGGGCCTCTCTTGGATTTGCGCCGATTGACGACGAAGATTCCTAAGCGCAACTGGGAATCGTGGTTGGATGGTTGGACACGGGCGCATCGTGAGAAAGCACCAGTTTGAATTTTCACCTCCGATGCGCCGGCTGATATTGCCGGCAGAATCCTTTACACGCGGATTATTGCCATGCAACGCTTGAATGTTTGTAGTAACCCGCTTCAGCGGGTTTGCGAGAAAATCTGGAAGGAAGAGGACGGCGTCCTCTCCTTTGAATGGACCCTATTGCTGACGCTGCTCACCCTGGGGATCGTTTCCGGCCTCTCCGCCGCGCGCGATTCCATCATTGACGAACTGGGAGATCTCGCCCAGGCCGCCGGGGCCATGGATCAGAGCTATACATTCCCCGCTCTGACCTTCACCTTCGGCGGAGCCACCTTCTCCGTCGCCGGCAGCACCTTTACCGACGACGCGATGGTCTACACCGACTGCTCGCGGACTGCCGCCCCGACTTCCAGCGATTTGGCTGCGGAGTTCCTGGACGACGATTCGTAAGGTGTAGGGTGTATGAGCAACGCGAAATACACGCGTGATACGCTCTCCATCCTCTAAAGAGCCGCCACCTCGTGGTTCTCCAGTTTCTCCTCGTCTAAGTCGCGTGCATTTCGCTGACGCTCATGCACCCTACAACCTGCATTTTCCGAGTAATCCCATGAATATCCAACAACTGCTCCTAGCCGCCTGGCAAGAAGATGACGGCGTCCTTTCCTTCGAATGGTCGCTCCTCGTCGTCCTGCTGGTGTTCGGAATCGTTTCCGGGCTTTGCGCCGCCCGCGACGGAATTATCGACGAACTTTCGGACCAGGCTGCTGCCATCCTGGCCTTTGACCAGAGTTACAGCTTCTCCGGCATCGGGCCGATCCCAGCCAGTTCCTACACCGATGCCCTCGGTGTCGTGACCGACTGCGACCGCAACACGCTCGCCGGCCAGGGAGCTTCGACCGACGACGATTCGTAAA
>CAYUJE010000040.1:20301-26882 GCA_964444865.1 uncultured Pirellulaceae bacterium
CCACGTACGTTCTCATCGCTTGCGTTGCCAGCTTCACGCTGACTGCGGCGGTGATTGATTTTCGCACCAAGAAAATTCCTAACTGGCTCACGGTCCCGTCCGCCATTGCAGCCTTGCTGTTTCACCTCGTGAGCGGCGGCGGGACCGGTTTGCTTTGGGCCCTCGCCGGCTTTGCGGTCGGCTTTGCCCTGCTGATTCTCCCCTGGATTCTCGGCGGCGGCGGGATGGGGGACGTGAAGCTGCTGGCCGCTTTGGGAACCTGGCTGGGCCCGCTCATGATCCTGCCGGCCTTCGGCCTGGGGGCCGTCTGCGCCCTGATCATGGGGATCATGCTGATGGTCTCCAGCACGTTCACCAGCGGCATTTCCGTCACCCAAAGGCGGTTCCTGAACAAGGGAGGCGCCACAGCCGCTACCGCGGGCTCCGCCGGCTCGGCACCCCGCAAGTATCGTCGCGTCCTTCCCTTCGCTGTCCCCGTCGCTGTCGGCACCTGGCTGATTCTGGCTTGGATGCTGATCAGCGCAGCCCGCTAACAAAAGCAACGAGTAACGCCGTTCAACACTGATGCCCAGAAGCAACAAAATGTTCCCACGAATCAAAAAAGCAACAGCGGTTAGGGCAGCCTGGAAGCCCACTCCACGAAAAAAATCTCGCCAGGGTGCCGTCCTGTCCGTCGAGCTCGTGATGGTCCTTCCCATCCTGCTCTTCGTGCTGCTGGCCTTTGTGGAATTCGGCCTGATGCTCATGTCCCAGCAAGGGCTGGCTGCCGCCTCGAGCCTGGGAGCACGCCAGGCCGCATTAACGGGGTCTACAGAAGCCAGCGTCGTCAGCACCGTCGATAACGCCCTGACGGGCTGGTCCTGGAAGCCTTATCGCGAGCTGGTGGTGCTGGTGGATGGGGTCAAGATCGACCCGTTTGTGGGGCCGGACCAAATCGCCAATGCCCCGACCGGTTCCGTCATTTCTGTGAGCGTGAACGTGAAAACCGACAAGGCGGCACCGAATTTGCTTAAGTGGATCGGCATCGACACCGCAGGTAAAGACCTGACAACGACTTATGTAACTCGCAAAGAATAACCCGAACATTCGCTACAACGTTTCGCCCCAGATGAGGAGAAGTTAACGTGACACGTATCAGTCCTGCAACAGTCACCTTTTGTGTGATGGCCATCGTACTCGGCCTGGTCGGCGCTTATGTCGTCCGCAAGGCTCTGCACCAAGAACCGGTCGTGGAGGCCCCCAAGCCGGCCCCCAAGGTTGATCCGGGAGTCCCCGTCGTGTTCTATGTGGCCAACACCGCCAAGAACACCCGCCTGACCGAGGCGGATGTCTTTATCGGCCACGTTCCCAAGGGCTCCAAAGCCGCCGAAGGGGACTCGATTCACATGTTGAACCGGGTTCTCGGCCGCATCACCAAGAACACGCTCAAATCCGGCATGGCCGTGCGTGAAAAGGACCTCCTCGAATTCGGCGAAGCCCTCCCTGATCTTTCCGACCGCCTGCCGGTCGGGCACCGGGCCATCACCATCGACGTCGTCGGTGCCACCACCGGTGGCAAGCGTCTGGCGGAAGGGGATCACGTCGATATCACGCTGACCGTGGAAGGGACTCACCCGGACCTGGGCGAAGTGACCACCAAGACGCTCCTCAAGGACGTCATGATCATGGATGCCCTCAATAGCCGTCCCCTGCAACGCGGTTCGCGGCGGGCCAACGGTATCATCACCGAGGGTCTGACGGTTGCCGTCACGCCCGAAGATGCCAACAAGCTCGTTGTGGCGGAACGGACCGGCACTCTGGGAGTTGTCCTTCGCAGCACCAAGGATGAGGGAAACGTCGACACCGACACCAAGGCCATCAACCGCCGCGAGCTCCTGGGTCTCAAGCCCATTCCCGCTCCCAAACCCGAGAAGCACTTCCGCATCGAGCATTACTCGGGGAGCAAAGTGACCGTGCAGGAATTTGACGGCAACAAGGTTCGCGAATCCCGCACCGGCCCCAGCGGCAAGCAGTTCGAAGAAGAAACCGAACCGCAGGCGACCGGCACTCCGGCCGACGACAAGAGCGCCGCCAACCGCAGCGGCGTGACGGTTCCCGTCGTGGTGGGATTTGAGAACTTGAACTAGCACTTCCCAGCATCCCGCGAGCCGGCAGGCGTAAGCCTCCGGAGTTTACGCCCACGCACCCCGAATCGACTCCTCACGATGACATCCTCCCAGCCAACCCGATCTCCCTTCCGGACAGCACTCCGCTGCTCCGGTCGTGATCGCGCGGGCCGGCGGGGCTATTCGTCGGTCGCTTCACTCATGTATGTCCTCATCGGGGTGTTGATCCTGATGCTGGTCATCAACTGGACCTATCTGGTCCTCGCCAGCCGGCATACCTCGCGGCTGTCGGACGTGCTGGCCTCGACCGCGGTGACGGAATTGCTCGACAACGCCTGGCTGCAGAATCATGCGAACTTCGGCTCTGCGACGCAGGCCGACGACATCACGGCCGCGAATAATGCCGTCACGGATGGTACCACCGGGTATCTCAAGCGGAACAACGACGTGGCGGGAGTTGCCCTGCGGGCCAATGCGGCCAACCCTGGCGAAGTAACCATCACCGCCGCCCGCGTGCCGGACCCCTCGCAAGTCGCTGCCGGCGGAAACTTCAACACCGCCCCAGCCGCCAGCGAACCTTATAACACCCTGCGGGTCGAAATCTTTCGCGACCCCGCCGGCCCGAACCCGGTGCTGCTGATGATGCGTGGTTTCGGCAGCCCCAATGCCGCCAAAATCACGGGAGCCGCCACGGTCACGCTCGACGCTCGGCTCGTTGGCTTTCGGCCCAACGGCGTGTTCCGCGCCCCCGTCGCTCCCCTGGCGCTGGATCAGCTTCAGTTTTTTACCGTTCGCCAGCTTGGTTTGCTGGATAGCAACGGCAACGGAATCAGTGAGTTTGATTTCGTGTTACAGATCGCCGCCAGCCCCTTGCCCATCAACTGCGCCCTGGTGGGACTCAATTCAGGTGCTCCGCTCGACAACGTTGGCACCACCATTGTCGACCAGATCCGCAACGGAGAAGCATCGTCCGACTTTGCGGCTGGCTTCTTGGGACCGGTCGCGCCGGTGACCGATGCCAAACCCTATGCGGCAGGCACCACGATTTCCCTGGACGCGGACCCCAACGGCAACAACGGGAGCATCACTGCGACCGGCCTGGCGTCAGCTTTCGAGGATGTTCGCACGAGCAACTATCCCCGGCGCGTCTTCCCACTTTATTCGCCGGTCTATACCGATCCGCTAACCATTGTGGGTTTCGTCGGTGCGCGCATCGTCGAAGTGGAAGCCATTGGAGGACTGACGCTCCGGCTTCGCCTGGAGCCCGATTTTATCATTCACGCGACTGCGGAAACGCGGCCGACCCAGAGCGGCAACCCCGTTCCGGAAAACATTTACATCAACAAGACACGACTGACCAGATAGCGCATCGCGCCATGAGCAAGGGAGCCGTTTGACATGTTTTTGAACTCGTATAAAAACGCCGAAGGAAATGGCAATGGAAATGGCCACGCCGAACCAATCGGCGAAGGCCACGAGGCAGAATTTCAGAAGATCAAGACGGGCATTCATCGCGAATTGCTCGATTCGCTTGATCTCTCCCGCATCACGGGACTGACGGACGACGAACTCCGCGAGGACATCCGCCGCCTGGCCGAAGGGATGCTCCAATCCCGCAGCCGCAAGCTCCCCGCCATCGACGAGGATCGCCTCGTGGATGAGCTGCTGGCCGAATCGTTCGGCCTGGGCCCGCTGGAAATCTATCTGCAAGACCCGGACGTCACCGATATTCTGGTGAATGGCCCGAGCGAAGTCTATGTCGAACGCCTCGGCCGGCTGCACGAAACGAACACCGTCTTCGCCGACGAAGACCACCTGCTGCAGATCATTCAGCGGGTCGCCGCTCGCGTCGGCCGCCGCATCGACGAACATTCGCCGATGGTGGACGCTCGCCTCTCCGACGGCTCTCGCGTGAATGCCATCATTCCGCCGTTGGCCCTGGGCGGGCCGGTCCTTTCCATTCGCCGCTTCGGCCACAAGCCGTTGCAAATCAACGACCTGATGGTTCGAGGCTCGGTTTGCCCGGAAATCCTCAAGCTCATCGAAGCTGCCGTGGAAGGGCGGATCAACGTCATGATCTCCGGCGGTACTGGTGCCGGTAAGACGACATTCCTCAATAACGTCTCGCGCTACATCCCCGCCAACGAACGCCTGGTGACGATCGAAGACTCCGCCGAACTTCTGCTCCAGCGGAAGCACGTCGTGAAGCTGGAGACGCGTCCCAAAAGTGCGGAAGGGGCCAGCGAAGTGACCCAGCGGGATTTGGTTCGCAATGCTCTGCGTATGCGTCCGGACCGCATCATCCTCGGCGAAGTTCGCGGTGGCGAAGCCTTGGACATGCTGCAAGCCATGAACACGGGTCACGAAGGTTCCCTCACCACGATCCACGCCAACGACACTCGCGACGCTCTCTCTCGTCTCGAAGTGATGGTCAGCATGGCCGGCTTTGATCTGCCCGTGCCGGTGGTGCGAAAATACATCGCCTCCGCCATCACGCTGGTCATTCACCTGGCCCGGCTTCGCGGCGGTGTTCGCCGCGTGATGCGGGTTTCCGAAGTGATGAGCCTGGAAAATGGGGACTACAAGATTCAGGACATTTTCGGCTTTGAACAGCGCGGCAGCGACGACCGCGGAATCGCCCGCGGCCACTTCTACGCCACTGGCAACCAGCCGGTCTTCTTGAAGCGGCTCAATCAACTGGGAATTGAACTCCCCGAAAGTCTGTTCACTCAGCGGCAGCTCACCCCCGATATGTCCATCGGCCCGATGACCGCCGCTGCCGCCCTTGAAATGCAGGAGGAACGGGCATGAATTCAGAACTCGCCATTATGGGCGTGACCTTCGCCACCATCTCCGCCACGCTGGCGGCGATTGGGATGCTGGTCCGCGACATTTTTTATCCTCGCGTCGAAGCCCGCCGCCGGCTGGAACTCGCTCCGGAAGAACCCAAGGGGGAACTCAACCGGGCCTTCTTCCACCTGATGGAAGAAAGCGGCACTTCGCTCAGCATGGAAACCGGCCTGCTCATTGTGATGGGGGGTGCCATCGCCGGGGGCGGCCTGCCGCTCGTCTTCACCGAAAACCTGCTGGCCGCGGCTGGTGGGTTGGTGCTGGGAGCCTTCCTGCCGATTCTCGTCTTCATGATCATTCGCTGGTGGCGCGTGCGGGCCATGATGAAGGTTTTGCCGCAAGCCCTGCAAGCGGTCGCGGACTCCGTCCGCAGCGGCCAGACCCTTTCGGAAACAATGGATCTGGTCTCCAAAGAAATCAAAGGCCCGCTCGGCAGCGAGTTCGCCTACGGCCACTCGCAACTGGAACTCGGCCATTCGCCACTCTCCGTGATGAACCGGATGGTGCGGCGAATCCCGATTCCCGAATTTCGCATCTTCGCCACGGCGGTGGTTGTGCATCGCCGGGCGGGTGGAAATCTCTCCCTCCTGACCGAGCGGATGGCTCACTCTGCCCGTGACCGCCAGGATGTTCGCAGTCATCTCATGGCCGTCACCTCCGGCAGCCGACTGTCGGCAGTCGGCATGGTGGCCGGTTCGATCATCGCCGTCGCCTTGATCGCCTGGCTCGAACCCGTTTACATCCAACCGTTTTTGACCCACCCCTCCGGCCCCTACTTGATTGCCGGTGCCGTTGGCCTGCAAATCCTGGGCGGCCTCTGGGTGTGGCGCATTTTGAAGTCGAGTTATTAACCGTAGCCACAAGCGGCCTCGCTTGTGAGCTTGCCTTGATACACGCCAGAACAGCCGACAGGCGAGCCGCCTGTGGCTACGACGAGATACACCATGAACGAAATCATCGCCAAACTTCAAGAAGCTTTCTCCGACCCGGAACTCTGGTCCAAGCCCGCGACCTGGATTGCCGTGGCCTGCGGAGTGATCGTTCTCGCGCTCATCGTCCGCCTGATGTTCCGCCGCAAAAAACCGGCGGAAGCTCAGCCCGCCGCGCCACGCGTTGATCCCAGAGCCAACGGCGGCGCCTTCGGCGCGCTCACGCCGGCCTTGGCTTCGCAAATCCCGGAATCGGAAAAGGAACGGAAAGAATTCGGCCAGATGCTCAAGCAGGCGGGTATGTACTCGCCGACCGCTCGGGCCAGCGTCTATGCTTTCCGCTTCCTGTTCATGGTATTCCCGCTCCTCGTGGCGGGCGTTCTGGCCGTCGCGGAGCCGGAACATACCTGGCGGTATTTGATTGCCGGCGGCATCGGCGCGGCGGTCCTGTCGATCATTCCCCGTCTTTACGTCTGGGTCGTCAAGCAGCGTCGGCTGCGGCAGATTAACGAAGGGCTGTCGGACATGCTGGACATGCTCAGCATGTGCCTCGGTGGCGGCATGCCCTTGGCAGCCAGTCTCGACCACGTCAGCAAGAACATCGCCCCCAGCTATCCCGCCCTGGCGGAAGAGCTGCAGATTATGAAGAAGCAGACGGAAGTCCACAGCATGCGGATGGCCCTCTCCGAATGGGCCA
>CAYUJE010000041.1:0-26759 GCA_964444865.1 uncultured Pirellulaceae bacterium
CAGCACCGGGTGAACGGGCTGCGGTGGGGGCTCGATAACTGGCTCCACGTCGGCAACGGGGACAGTGGCGGCCAGATCAAATCCGAGTTGACCGGCGAGCAGGTCAACGTCGGCGGGCGGGACCTGCGGATTCGTCCCGACGAGGGGAAGCTGGAAACCACCAGCGGCAACACCCAGTTCGGCCGCGAGCGGAATGACTGGGGGGACTGGTTCGGCAACAACAACTCCAACCCCATCTTCCACTACGTCCTCGACGACCACTACCTCCGCCGCAACCCCCACTCCGCTCCGCCAGCCGTCACCCGCCACATCCAAGCCGCCCCCGGCGTCGCCCCCGTCTTCCCCAAGAGCCGCACGCTAGCCCGGTTCAATGACCTGCACACAGCCAACCGCTTCACCAGCGCATGCAGCACCACGATTTACCGCGACGACCTCCTCGGCCCGGACTTCGCCGGCAACTTCTTCACCTGCGAGCCGGTCCACAACCTCGTCCACCGCGAGCCGATCACTCCTGATGGAGTTTCGTTCCGCGCCGAGCGGGCGGCGGACGAGAAAGAGAGCGAGTTCCTCGCCTCGAGCGACAACTGGTTCCGCCCCAGCATGGTCCGGACCGGCCCCGACGGGGCGATCTGGATCAGCGACATGTACCGCTTCGTCATCGAGCACCCGACCTGGATTCCACCCGAGACGCAGAAGAAGCTTGATTTAAGAGCGGGGGACGACAAAGGGCGGATTTATCGAGTCTATCCGGTCGGCGCGAAACCGCAAACGGTTCGCTGGCTCCATAAGATGAAAACGGACGAACTAGTTGGACAACTCGAGTTGTCCAATGGAATCCTCCGCGATCTGGCGCACCAGATGATTCTGTGGAACGGGGAAAAGAAAGTGGTGGAGCCACTGCAGAAGCTCGTACAAAAGAGCTTGATCCCCCAAGCGAGACTTCATGCCTTGTGTACCCTCGATGGCCTGGGCGAGCTCAAGGAAGAGACCCTGCTCACCGCTCTCGGCGACGAACAGGCGAGCGTTCGCCGTCACGCCATCCGTCTGTCGGAACCGCTGCTCGAGAAATCGCCCAAGATTTCCGCCGCGGTACTCAAACATGCAGAGGAATCGGAACCGACCATCCGTCTGCAAATGGCCTACTCACTGGGGGAATGGAATGATCCACGAGCCGCGCAGTCGCTGTCCAAAATTGTCCTCGCCAGCCAGAGCGACCCTTACATTACCGCGGCGGTGATGAGCTCTCTGAACAAGGAGAATGTCGGCACCGTCCTGGCCACCGTCATGGGAGGGAGCGGAAAACAGCCGCCGCCGGAGCGGCTGGTCGAACGCCTCCTCGCGGTGGCGACGGCACTGGGGGACGACGATGCCATGGTCAAGGCAGTGGCCACCATCACACAGGCCAAGGACGGCAAGTACGCTCCCTGGCAGTTCACCGCGCTGGCCAGAATGCTCGATGTTTCTGCCCGCCGCAAGCAATCGCTGGATCAAAAGCTTGACGACAGGCTCCGCGGTCAGGTCTTGGAGACCTTCAAAGCCGCCCGCGACGCGGTTGCCGCCGGTCGTGGCGAGGACAAACCAGCACAGGCCAAAAGATTGGCCGCGATTTCCCTGCTCGGAAGGGGGCCGGAATCGCAAGATCAAGACTTGGAGACGCTTGCTGCTTTGCTTGCGCCGCAAGAGTCCGCGGAAGTGCAATCGGCGGCCGCGCAAACGCTGGTAAAACTCTCCGCTAAGAACATTCCCGAATTGCTGCTCGCCGGCTGGCCCTCGCATACTCCGGCTCTTCGCAGCCAAATCCTCGATGCCCTGATGGCCCGCGAAGGTTTCATCCTGGCGCTGCTGGATGCAGTCGAAAGCGGAACCGTTCCCGCGTCACAAATCGACGCCCGTCGCCGCCAGCAGCTCCTGACCGATGTTAGCGCGAAGGTCCGCACGCAGGCCGAAAAAGTCCTGGCCGGCGCGGTGGACGCGAACCGGGCCAAGATCATCGAGCAGTACAAGCCGGCGCTCACGGTGAATGGAGACAAAGAGAAGGGGAAAGCCGTCTTCGCCAAGCGCTGCGCCAACTGCCATCGGCTGGAAAACGTGGGGCATCTCGTCGGCTCTGATTTATCCGCGATGACCAACCGAGCCCTCGATGTCTATCTGATTGCCATCCTCGATCCCAACCGGGCCGTGGAAGACCGCTATCTCGATTACGCCGCTCTGACCGGCGACGGCAAGACGGTGAGCGGCATTCTGGTCAGCGAGACCGGCAACAGCATCACGCTGGCTCAGCCAGAGGGGAAGCAGGTGCAGATCCTGCGCAGCGAGCTTGAGCAACTCAAGAGCACGGGCAAATCCCTGATGCCCGAAGGGGTCGAGAAGGACATCAACGTCGAAGAGATGGGGCACCTTCTCGCCTACCTCCGCGGCAGCGGTGCCCCTCCCAAGCAGTTCCCCGGCAACAAGCCCGAAGTGGTTCGCCCCTTCGTCGATGGCTCCATTCGCCTCCTCGCCATGAACGCCCGCATCTATGGCCCGACCATCGTCTTCGAAGAGCAATACCGCAATCTCGGCTGGTGGAGCAGCGTGGAGGACCATGCCGCCTGGAACCTCGAAGTCGAAGAGCCGGGCGAATACCGGGTGCAGCTCGACTACGCTTCTGCTGAGGGAGCCTCCGGCGACAGCTACGTCATTTCCATCGCCGGCCAGACCGTCGGCGGCAAAGTCCCCAGCACGGGGAACTGGGACACCTACAAGTCCCTCACCGCCGGCACTGTCAAGCTCGCCAAAGGCCCCGCCGAGCTCCTCATCCGCTCGGACGGCCCGGTCAAGTCGGCTCTGATGGACCTGCGAGGGGTAAGGCTGCTGCCGGTAGGGAAGTAGGAGAGAGGCCAGAGGTTAGAAGCGAGCGGCCTGGCGCAAGCTGCGGTGAGGTTCAGCGTGTCCACATGCTCACGATCAATTGTCAAAGAACACTCCGGCTTCTCGCCGGACCGATGTGGATTCAGGTGTACACTTATCCTCGGAGTTTTCCAGGTCCCTAACCGGGGGGGCGACAAAATAATTCGCTTGTCCTCGGTCAAGCCAGCAAGACTCCGGCAGCCCACGCGGAAAACTCACCTCGCTCCCCGGCCCCTCCCAGTCAACGGGCCGTGATTCACGGATTCAGGCATCTTTTTTCAAAACACTTACCGCCGGCGCTAAGCGGGCGCGTTTTCCAGCAGCCAGTCTTCCAGGACGACTTGTTTGACGTAAGGAGCCCGCATCAGCGAGGCCCGCTCGGGGAGCATTCCCTGCAGCCAGGGGCGGCGGGCGGCGGCGCTGAAGGCGCGCATCGAAAAGCTCTTTTGCGTCTGAGCCACAATGTTTTCGCTCAGTCGTTTGAAGGTGGCCACAATCAAGTTGGGCTCGGGGCCGATATGGATGACGGTCTTCACGTCGCGGGAGAGAACTTCGCAGACCGCCTCCCACAAACGCTGCGGGTGATCGACCCATTGGTGAATCAAAGAACGCGTGCTGAGATCCGTATAGCTCAATCGGCCGGTCACCAGCGACAGCACCGTCGGCTTGGGCTGCACTAGGCGAATATCCAAGGTGTGCATCATAAATGCCGCCCGATTGGGAATATTCTTTTCCCAAACAATCGGTGTGTGTAGCGGAGGCCAAAGGTCGGAGTTTTTGCGGAGCGAGACCTTTACCGAAAGGTGCTCTGTCGAAAGGTGCTTGAAGCGGTCCATCGTCTCCCGCTGCCCCATGAGCAGCATCGAGTTGGGCGAAAGATGCGACGAAATGCCAATCACTCCTTTCCCCTCGCTGTTGATTTGCAGGCAGAGCTTCCGGATTTCATCCTGGGGGAGTTCCCCCTCGCGCGTGAAGAGGATGCCCAGCGTCATGTCATGCGCGAGAGCGACGCAGTCGTCGCAGAGCGATAACGGCACCTTGATCGCCTCGGTCGCTTCCATCACCCGGCCAGCAACAAGGGCCGCAATTTCACCCAGGCTATATCCAAACGACAGCCGGGCCGCCGAATAGTCGATGTCGAAATGGGTTTTGAGGAGGTCCAAGTGGGCCATTTCCATTGCCACGATCATGGAAAGGGATTCGCCGTAGGTTTCCAGCGATCGTTCCTTTCCCTCCCGAACAAACCGAACAAGGTCGACCTCTCGCTTGAGCGTTTCGGCCGTGACCGGGGAAAGTTCCCGCAAATGCTTCTCCACGGTCGGCCCATAGAGAGGGTGCTCCAGCAGCTCGCGGCTGCGGCCGAGGTTGGTGACGTTATAGCCGCGAAACGCCAGGGCGGCGTGCGGCATTTGCTGGGCGAGTTCATCTCGTTTCATGGGCAGTCCTTGTCCCTTCACTATTATCGAACTACAACAGGATTTGGAACTTAAAAACCTGTTACCTTGGCATTCCCATGCCCACGTTGCCGCAGTCTCCTTACGCCACGCTCGATAATAGGGTAGCCGTTGTCACTGGTGCTAGCGGTGGCATTGGCCGGGCCGTGGCCCTGGAGTTCGCGGCGGCGGGGGCCGATGTTGTCGTTCAAGGCCGGCGGAAGGAAGCGACCGAACAGGTGGCGGCGGAAGTTGAGAGTCTGGGCCGGAAGGCCAAAGTGGTTTTGCTCGACCTGACGGACCCTAGTTCGCATGAGCAACTGGTCAGCGAGGCATGGGGTTGGCAAGGTGCTGTCCACATTTGGGCCAATATCGCAGGGACCGATGTTCTCACCGGCGAAGCCACTCGCTGGACATTCGAACGGAAGCTGGAAGAACTTTGGAAAGTCGATGTGCTGGCCACGGTGAGCCTGTCGCGACTCATCGGAGAACGGATGCGGCAGTATGCGCTCAACGGACATACGCCGACTGGCGTCATTCTGAATGTCGGTTGGGACCAGGCGGTGCATGGCATGGCGGGGGAAAGCGGCCAGATGTTCGGCTGCATCAAGGGGGCCGTGACGAGCTTCACGCTGAGCCTGGCTCAAACGCTGGGACGCCGCGTGCGAGTGAACTGCCTCGCTCCCGGCTGGATTAAGACGAGTTGGGGAGAAAATGCGAGCGAATACTGGCAGGAACGAGCCCGGCTGGAATCCCTCGCCAGCCGCTGGGGAACGCCCGAGGATGTGGCCCACGCTGCCCGTTTCCTGGCATCCCCGGAGGCGGAGTTTATTACCGGTCAGATCTTCAACGTGAACGGCGGCTATCGCTACGGGAAGTGACTTCCACGCCCACGCAATGCCGTGGGCGTGCACTCACGGAACTCATGACTCGTGAACATCTCCATTTCGTGACGGGCCGACTGGCGGAGCATGCGTTGCGAAAGGAAGTGGCTGCTCTCTCGGCCCAATTGGCCTTTGAAGCTTCCATCGACGTGCTGCCCATCACGGTAGCCGCCCTGATGACACCCGCCTGGATTGCCCGGCATCTTCAAACGCCTCTGGGTGCCACCAAGGTCATCATTCCCGGCTACTGCGAAGGCGATCTGGCACCGATTTCCGAAATCGCGAAAGTCCCCGTGCAGCGCGGCCCCCGCGACCTGCGGCAACTCGGTGAACTCTTCGGTCGCCAAGCCGATCGCAAAGCAGGTTACGGCGGTTATGACATCGAAATCCTGGCGGAAATCAATCACGCGCCGCGACTGACGCTGCAGCAGATTCGAACCGAAGCGAGTCGCTTGCGGGCGGATGGCGCGGACCGCATCGACGTCGGTTGTGAACCAGGGGGCGCATGGAACGGCGTGGCGGACTGCGTGAAGATGCTGAAGGACGACGGCCACCGCATTTCCATCGACAGCCTCGACCCGCGGGAAATCGGGCCAGCTGTAAAGGCAGGAGCGGAGTTGGTTCTTTCGGTAAACGCGACCAATCGAGATGCAGCGCCGGATTGGGGCTGCGAAGTTGTTGTGATCCCCGATGACTTCGCCACTCTGGGCGGGCTGGAAGCGACGGTCGAAAAACTTGCACTCGGCAAAGTTCCCCTTCGCATCGACCCGGTCCTCGAGCCCATCGGCTTCGGCTTCGCCGCGAGCCTGGCTAGGTATATGGAGGTTCGCCGGCGGTTTCCCGATGCCGAGATGCTCATGGGGATCGGCAACCTGACCGAATTGACCGACGTCGATTCGGCGGGGGTCAACGTGCTGTTACTCGCCATTTGCCAGGAACTGCAAATCCGGAGCATTCTCACGACGCAGGTCATCAATTGGGCCAGATCGAGCGTGAAGGAGTGCGACCTCGCCCGCCGACTGGTCTTTCATTCCCTTCGCCAGCGTGTGCCACCGAAGCATCTGGAACCTGGACTGGTGATGCTTCGCGACGCGAAGGTCCTGGAATTTGGCCAGGAAGAATTGGACTTGCTGGCGACGCAGATCAAAGACAACAGCTTCCGGATCTTTGCGGAAAATGGCCAGGTGCACCTCGTTGGCCGGCACTTGCATCTGAGCGATGCGGACCCCTTCCTTGTCTTTGAACGGTTACTCGATCCGGGTTTTGGCGGCGCGGCGGATACGCACCAGCCGCCGCAGAATCTCGATGCTTCGCACGCTTTTTATCTCGGTTACGAAATGGCCAAAGCGGCGACGGCATTGACGCTGGGAAAGCAGTATCAGCAGGATGAGGCGCTGGACTGGGGATTCTTGACCCGTGAGGAAGTGAGTCATCGGCTGCGGAAAGGGGCGGGGTCGGGAGACCCGCGCCCAGCAGGGGGAGACCCGCGCTCAACAACGGGATCGCACCCAATCACGCCCCCTGCACCCGACGAGGAGCCGCCGGCATGAGCCAGCCTCTTTTCGAGCCCCTCGTTCAGGAACTCTTTCCCGCGCCTGATCCGGAAGCGGCGATGGTCCGTCTCGCCGCCCAGTCCCACTGTCTGTTCTTCGATAGTGCTCTGCGTGAGCCGACGTTGGGAAGATATTCATTTCTAGCAGCGGATCCGTTTGAGCTGTTCTCGCTACCGGTCGGTGCGCCGCAACCATTCGAGAAGTTGCGCGAGAAACTCCAGCGATTTACAGCAAACACTCTTCCCGGATTGCCGCCGTTTCAAGGCGGAGCAGCGGGACTCTTCAGCTACGACCTGTCACGCAGTCTGGAAAGAATTCCAGCGCCAAGGTTTGACGAGTTTCAAATTCCAGCGATGGTGATTGGTCTCTACGACGTCGTCCTAACCTTTGACCACGCCGAGCGGCGAGCCTGGGTAGTTTCACAGGGCTTTCCGGAAACCGAGCCTTCCGCCCGCGGGCGGCGTGCGAAGCAGCGCATGGATGAGGTTTTAGGCTGGCTGCAAGAAAGTCGCCCGCTCACTCCGTGTGCTGAGATGTCCGCTCACGGGGTGAGCGGACAATTAAGTTTAAGCGGACCTCAACATCCTGTTCCCGGTCCACCCGGACTGGTCAGCAACTTTTCGGAGGCCGGATATTTGCAGGCAGTGCAGCGAGCCATTGATTACATCCATGCGGGGGATATTTTTCAGGTCAATTTCGCGCAGCGCCTTCTTTATCCCGCCAAGGGAAGTTCTTTGGAACTGTATCTGCGGCTGCGAAATCGGAATCCGGCACCATTTGGGGCCTATTTTGATATGGGTGAGAAGCAGATTATTAGTGCCTCGCCGGAGAGGCTGCTGAGCATCCGTGACCGCCAGGTGGAAGCCCGCCCCATCAAGGGTACCCGCCGCCGCACGTCGCTCGCGGAAGCGGACCTCTTCGCGGGAGATGAGCTCCAGCAGAGCGAAAAGGACCGGGCGGAGAACATCATGATTGTAGACCTGCTCCGGAACGACCTTTCCCGCGTGTGCCTGGCGGAAAGCGTGCGGGTCAGCAAACTCTGCGGCCTGGAGAGTTATCAATTCGTGCAACACTTGGTCTCAGTCATCAATGGCGAGTTGCAGCCGGGAAAGACTCCCCTCGACGCCATCGAAGCCGCTTTCCCCGGTGGTTCGATTACGGGGGCCCCCAAGGTGCGGGCGATGGAGATTATTGCCGAATTGGAGCCGACCGCCCGCGGACCGTATTGCGGCTCGCTGGGATATCTAGGTTTTGACGGCACCTCGGACTTCTCCATTCTGATCCGCACCATCATTGCCGCCAGCGGCTGGTGGCAGCTTCCCGTCGGCGGCGGCATTGTGGCCCAGTCCAACCCACGGCAGGAATATGAAGAGACGTGGCAGAAGGCGACGGGAATGTTGCGAGCGCTCGAATGATCCTCCTCATTGATAACTATGACAGTTTCGTCCATAACCTGGCTCGCTACTTTCAGCGGCTGGGGCAGGAGACTCGCGTCGTGCGGAATGATGCGGTCAATGTGGCGGAAATTCGGCAGCTCAAGCCGGATGCACTGGTTCTATCTCCAGGCCCTTGTACGCCGAGCGAAGCGGGATGTTCGCTGGCCGTGGTGCGCGAGCTAACGGGCGAATTTCCGATCCTGGGAGTCTGCCTGGGTCATCAGACCATTGCGGCCGCAATGGGCGGTCAGGTCGTTCGGGCAAAGGAGCCCGTGCACGGCCGGGCGAGCCTGGTGCAGCACGATAGCCAGGGCCTTTTTTCCGGACTCCCCAGTCCGCTGACCGTGGGTCGTTATCATTCTCTTGTCGTTGAAGAGGAGTCACTTCCGCCGGAACTTGAGGTGACCTCACGGACCAAGGATGGCGTGGTGATGGCAATCGCTCATCGTCAGCATCCCGTGGTGGGAGTACAGTTTCATCCAGAATCCATTTTGACCCTTGGCGGATTCGAGTTGCTGGCCAATTTTCTGCGGCAGGCCGGGATGGCACCGTCAGAAAACTTGCCTCTTTTGACATCGGAAGGCCCCGCCCAAGAAAAGCCGATTAACCGTCCTATTGCGGGCCGTCCCGTGACGTTCTGAATTAAGTAGGATGGGACTCCAGTCCCGTCCGTCTTGCCAATTGAATACACGGACGGGACGGGAGTCCCATCCTACGTGAAACAATGACTCAGAATGCGATCACCTACGCCGACGAACTGATTGCCGAGGGAATCGTTACCACGGTCAATCCGGATGGAAGCGCGAACATCTCGCCGATGGGGCCGCGAGTGAATCGCGAATTTACGCGCCTGTTTCTGCGGCCGTATCAGACCTCGACGACCTATCAAAATCTCAAGCGGACCGGAGAGGGGGTCTTTCACGTCACGGACGACGTCCTCTTGATTGCCAAGGCCGCGGTGGGGAGACTTGTGCCGCAACCAACGCTCCAGCCGGCAACGGATGTCCAAGGTTTTCTGCTGGCTGATGCCTGTCGCTGGTTTGCTTTTCGGGTTTCGCACCTGGAGGACTCTGAGGAGCGAACGTCCATCGAGTGCAATGTCGTCGGCGGCGGCGAACTACGCCCCTTTTTTGGCTTCAATCGGGCCAAGCACGCCGTGCTGGAAGCCGCCATTCTTGCCACACGCGTCGGCATTCTGCCGGCGGAGCAAATCCTTGAGGAATTCCAGCGGCTGGCGATTCCCGTCGAGAAAACGGCCGGCGAGCAAGAGCGAGAAGCGTTTGAATTCTTGCGGAACTACGTGCTTGGTCCGCGCGAAGCGGCAATCAGCCCTTCGGCACCTTGAGCCAGAAGCTGCTCCGCCACGTCGCAGCCCAGGTCCCCAGCGGCAGACGGCGGGCGGCTCGCGGAGGCGGAGATTTTTTTCTGGCCGTCGCCGCTCAACACAACTCCATCGAGCAGCAGCAGGCCTCCGTCGACTCTTCCCCAAGCTCCCACGGGAGCGAGACAGCCGCCTCGAAGACTGGCGAGTAAAGATCGTTCCGCCATCACCGCTTGGTGTGTCGCCTCATGGCTTAGCGGCGCAAGCAGCTCCCGCGTGACGGCGTCATCGTCTCGGGCCTCGATTCCCAGTGCCCCCTGGCCGACGGCTGGAAGCATGGTAGTGAGCGGAATGATGCTGGCGATGCGGGAATCCAGCCCCAGCCGATGCAGGCCGGCTTGGGCCAGGACCAGTGCGTCGTATTCGCCGGCATCGAGCTTTCGTAGACGAGTATCCACATTGCCGCGAATTTCGAGCATTTGCAAATCGGGCCGCAGATGTAGCAACTGAGCCCGGCGGCGCAAACTGCCGGTGCCAATGCGGGCATTCTGCGGCAGCTCAGCAATAGATTTCACGGTGCCGCAAACAAAAGCGTCGTTGATGCTCTCCCGCTCCGGCACCGCGGCGAGAGCAAGCCCCTCGACATGGGCGGTGGGGAGATCCTTGAGACTGTGAACCGCCAGATCGATCTGGCCTTCCAACAGTGCCCGCTGAATCTCCTTGGTGAACAACCCTTGTCCGCCAATTTGCCCCAGTGGGCCGGTCTTCACATCTCCCTGCGTGGAGATGAGGACCAATTCCACTTCCACCCCTCGTTTTCGCAACTCACCCGCGACCCAGTCCGCCTGCCAACGTGCAAGCGGGCTGGCGCGAGTTCCCAGGCGAAGACATGGTGAGGGCATGGAGCAGAGTGGGCTAAGGTCAACAAGCAGATATGGTTGAGAATAGCCCAGGTGCTTCCCAGGGTGTAGGGCACATACGACGACGGCTTGCCAGCCAACGCGAGGCGAACTGCGGTTACGCTGCTGCCGTCTCCTCCGCGTCCGCCGTGGTTGATTTCAAAAGGACCGCCGGGATGTCCATTTCGCAGAGATCCGCGATGGAATCGACGACGAGATCGGGGCGATAGGCATAGCGAACCAGGTCTTCGCGCTGGGTGCCGCCGGAAAGGACCAGGCAGGTACGATAGCCCAGCGAAACGCCGCCGAGGATATCGGTCTCCATGGTGTCGCCAATCATGATGGTCTCGGCGGTGGCGAGGCCAATTTCCTTCCGTGCGGCCCGCATCATCACGGGACTGGGCTTGCCGACGCTGAAGGCTTTGAGCCCCGTCGCCGTTTCTAGCATTGCCACAATCGCCCCGCAGCCGGGACGTAGTCCCTGGCTGGTGGGGCAGTTGGGGTCGATGTTCGTCGCGATGAGCTTGCTGCCGCGGAGAATCATCCGCACCGCCGCTTCGACGATTTCCATGTTGAAGGTTCGGCCTTCCCCCACCACCACGTAATCGGGGTCGTCATCGACAATCGAATAGCCGTTGCGATGTAATGCATGCAGCAGGCCTCCTTCACCAATGACATAGGCCGTCCCCCCTGGCTTTTGAGAAGCCAGAAAACGAGCCGTCGCCATAGCACAAGTGAAGATATGCTCTTCATCCGCCTGAATTCCCATGCGGTTCAAACGGGTGGCAACATCGCGCCGCGTTCGCTGAGAATTGTTCGTCAGAAATGCGAACGGAATATCGCGTTCGCGCAGGCCGGCGATGAATCGCTCGGCCCCAGGGAAAAGTTGCTTTCCCCGATAAATCACTCCATCCATGTCAATCAAAAATCCGTAGCGGCCAATCATAAATCCCCCAAGAATGGACTCGAAACCTAAGCCGCCTAGGAATGCGAGGTCGAAGCAAGTGGTGTGCCACAGATTCGTCACAAGCGTGCCAGCACTCACGATCCTCACAATGGGGAATGTCCGAAAACTCCGCAGTCCGCCTTACTTTCCCCAAAGGTTCCTGGCTTCCCGCCGCGCGGGGGCGCTGGCCTAGAACTAAGTTTGAAATATGTTTGAGAATGAATTCCCAAGGAATTATCGCCATGCCCCGTTTTCTCTCGCCCGCTGCTTGGAAATTGGGCATTCTCCCCCTGCTGGCACTCTCTTTCGCCTCGTGCGGAACGAAGGCCATTGATCCCACGGCCTTGGAAGCTCGCGAATTACTCGACTTGCTGGACGGCCGGAATGAACGGATGGCTCTGGAAAAGTATGCCGAAGTGGATATTGGCAGCATCAAAATGACTCTTCCTCCCCAGGAGGAAGAGCAGGATCTGCGAGTCAGTTTCCGCTTGGTGGCGATTGTTCCCGAGAGCCAGAAAATGAGCTTCGAAGCGGAACTGCCGAAGTATGAAAAGCGAATCCGCGATGCGGCCATTGAACTCGTCGGTCGAACCGACCCCGAACAACTCGCCGAGCCGAGCCTGACTTACCTCAAAGAGGAGATGGTTTCCACCATCAATCGCATCCTGCAAAAGCGAGCCCTCCGCGACGTCGCATTTAGCAGTTTCTCTCTCGGCTATCAATGGACCAAGGAAGAAGCTGCCCCCGCCAAACCCAAGCCCAGTGGCGGACATCATTGAGGCGAACAATTACTCGCGCTAACGAGGGAGTTTCTGAGTCTCGCGGGGACGAACGACTCTTTCCGCTCTCGGGAGCCTCACCTGCGCTGGTGTGTCGGGTTCGAGGTGCGGCAGCAGGGTAAGTTGCACCGTGCGGACGAAGCCCTTGAGAGTGCCGAAGGTGGCAGCGACCGCGCTTGGTTCATAGCCGCAGTGGACCATGCAGTCGCGGCACTTGGGATTGCCACTGGCCCGGCCATAGGCGTCCCAGTCGGTGGTTTCCATCAGTTCCCGAAAGGTTTTGGCATAGCCTTCCGCCAGCAAATAACATGGCTTCTGCCAGCCGAAGAGGTTGTAGGTGGGGCTGCCCCAGGGCGTGCATTGCAGGTCGTAGCGACCTTTCAGGAACTCGAGGAACAGGGGAGTTTGATTGAACTGCCAGGTTCGTTTGGCCCGGCCGAGCATGCGGCGGAAGAGGTTCGTAGTCTCTTCGCGACGGAGGAAGTGATCCTGGTCGGGGGCTTTCTCATAGGAGTAGCCGGGGCTGATCATCATCCCTTCCACACCGAGGGCCATCATCTCGTCGAAGAAGGGGCGGATGCGATCGGGATCGGTCCCCGCGAAGAACGTGCTGTTGGTAGTAACCCGAAAGCCGCGAGCCCGGGCGGCGCGGATGGCCTTTACGGCGATGTCGAAGGTGCCGCTCTTGCAGACGGCGTGGTCGTGCTCCTGCTTGGGGCCATCCATGTGCACCGAGAAGGAGAGATACTTGCTCGGCTTGAATTTGGGGAGCGACTCTTCGAGTTTGAGAGCGTTGGTGCAGAGGTAGATGTACTTGCGGCGGGCCACGAGACCAGCGGCAATCTGGTCCATCTGTGGATGCAGCAGCGGTTCGCCGCCGGGAATGGAGATGATGGGGGCACCACATTCGTCGGCCGCGGCAAAGCATTGCTCGGGAGTGAGATGGCGGCGGAGCGTTTCCGCCGGGAACTGGATTTTTCCGCAGCCAGCACAGGCCAGGTTGCAGCGGAACAAGGGTTCCAGCATCAGCACCAGCGGATAGCGCTTGATGCCGCGCAGCTTCTGCCGCAGGACATAGCTGGCGACGGTCCACATTTGGGAGATTGGCACGGACATAAAATGACGAATTCAGAATGACGAATGACGAAGGGATTCTGGTTGCTTTTGAACTAACTTTTGACCCCTGATTTCTGACTGCAGTTCTCTCTCCCACGTTGCCAGTGCCAGAAGTGGAAAGTAGACGCGATAGAGGTGGTACTTGAGGTAAAAGACACGAGGGAAGCCGGTGCCGGTGAATTCCAACTCGTCCCAGGCACCGTCGGGGCGCTGGGTATCCAGAAGATAACGCAGGCCGCGATCCACGGCGGGATGGCGAGCGAGGCCGGCGGCCATGAGGCCGAGGAGAGCCCAGGCGGTTTGCGAAGCAGTGACGGGCCCTTGGCCGCGGAGTTCGGGGGCTTCATAACTATCCGCGGATTCTCCCCAGCCGCCGCAGGCCTGCTGATGGGCGAGGAGCCAATTGGCCCCTTTTTGCATGGCCGGGTCGTTCTGGGGAACTTGCATGGCAGCGAAGCCGACGAGGGCCTGCCAGGTGCCGTAAATGTAATTCACACCCCAGCGGCCATACCAACTGCCGTCGGCTTCCTGGGTCTGGCGAAGGTATTGCAGGGCCCTTTGGACGGGCACGTCCCGTGGCGAATCTCCCCAAAGGGCAAGCGATTCCAGGACCCGGCCGGTCAGGTCGGGAGTGCTGGGATCGATCATCGCATTGTGATCGGCGAAGGGAACGCGACAGAGAAATTCGCTGTCGTTGTCCTTATCAAACGCTCCCCAGCCGCCATCGCCGTTCTGCATGGCCAGCATCCACTGGCGAGCACGATCAGCAGCGGAGGAGATTTGGGATTTGGGATTTGGGATTTCGGATTTCCGAATTGAGTCCTGACCGCAGTCTCCGGTTCTCTCGCTTGCGCGTCGGGCTAGTGTCACCTCTCGCAGGGCAATGAGTACCATCGCGGTGTCATCCACATCAGGATAAAACTCGTTGTGATGTTCGAAGTACCAGCCGCCGGGAGGAGCGGACACGCGATTGGCCCAATCGCCGGACTGAGTGACTTCCTTTTCGAGGAGCCAATCGACGGCTTTGGCGGCTGGTTCGCTGTTTAGCGAGTGCCCGGCGACAGCCAAGGCGCGAAGGGCGATGGCGGTGTCCCAGACGGGGGAGAGGCAGGGCTGCACTCGGGCAGTAAACTTCTCTTCGATGACGAGTCCCCGGAGCTGTTCGTGGTTGTAACGCACTTCGGCGCTGTCGTCCTTGTATCCCAGGCACTTCAGCGCGATGATGCTCCAGATAATCGGCGGGAATATGGCCCCCAGGCCGTCGCTGTGGGCAAAGCGGCTGGTCATCCATTCCGTGGCGGCAGCGAGAGCCCGTTTGCGAAGCGGCCGAATGCGGCGATTCTCCAGCCACTTGATACTGCTATCGATGCGGCGGAAGTAGCGGTCCCAGGAGAACCATCCCTGTTCATGATGGAGCCCGGGGCAGCGCAGTTGCGGCCAATTGGCAGGCTCCTTCAGGAACAGTTCGCGAATGCCATGTTTGGGTGCGGGCGCACGGGAAGGGCGATGGGCCCACATGATGGAAAGCGGGACCACGATGGTCCGGGACCAGGCGCTCATACGATAGATATTGACCGGCGACCAATTCGGCAGCAGCACAAGTTCTGGGGGAACCGCGGGACAGTGGTCGTAGGAAATTTGTCCCAGCAGGGCCAAATAGAACCGCGTAAAGCTGTTGACCGCGTCGGCTCCGCCGGCAGCGCGAATGGCGCGGCGAGCCCGGTGCATCAGCTCGGAATCCGGATCGTACCCTGTCAATTTGAGGGCGAAGTAGGCCTTCACGCTGCCGCTGATTTCCAGCTTGCCGCCGGGATACATTCCCCAGCCGCCGCTTGGGAGTTGTTTTTCGACAATGTAGGCCGCGAGTTTTTTGGCGAGTGACGTTTGTTCTTGACCGAGCCACGCCAGGAGCAGGATGTACTCACTTTCCAGAATGGTGTCCCCTTCGAGTTCCCCGCACCAATAGCCCTCTGGGTGTTGACGGGAAACCAGCCAATCGCACGTGAGCGACTTCCCCTCACTAACGGCTTGGGTAAGAGCTTCATCAACCATCTCGCGGCGAGTACTGCCGCGAAAGTGGGGAGCGGGAACCGATCTTTCTTCCATTCCAGCCATCCATGCATCCTTGTGGGCCAGCGACATTAGCATTCGTTCGATAACGACGCTATCAAGCTGGACGTATAGGCCAAGCCATCGAATGGAGCAAGGGCAAAGGTGAGGGTGTCGCCTCACTGCTGGCATGTTAGCATTTGCCAGCCGCGCTTGAATGACCCGCGCGGAAGAAAATGAGCAGTCCGCGGAGGCAGCGGGCTATCTTGTCTCCGCAGCGGCTTCGCCCTTGGCTGTTCGCGAGGTTACCCGAAAGGGCTCGCCCGAACGATAAAGCGTGAGACGGGAGCGAAGTTCGCTGGCTGCTGCATCGGGAGCAATCTGAATGGCTTTCTCTTGAGTGGCCTTGGCGTCTTCGAATTCACCAGCATTGGCGAACGCAGCGGCGAGAGTATCCAAATAGGCGTAATCTCCGTCGCCGTCGAGAGCCAGCGCCTGTCGCGCGGAAGCGATGGCCAAATCAGCATTTCGAAAACGCTCTTCGGGACAAGTTGCCATGAGCCAGGCGGCGCCCCGATAGGCCCGGCCCAATTTAGGACTGAGCTTGATGGCCCGGCGGTAGTCCTCGGCTGCCTCCTCCCACAGACCAATTTCGCTCCGCACGTCTCCGCGGCCGACGAGCGCTTGCGGGGACTCCGGATCGATTGCCAGCGCTCTGGAAAAATCATTGAGTGCCGGGCGGAATTTTCGCAATCGCAAAAGCGAACTTCCCCTTCCGAAAAGTGCCGCCAGATCATCAGGTTTGAGCTTCAGTGCTTCGTCATAGTCACCAGCAGCTTCCGCATATTTCCCCTGCTTGGCCAATAGTTCCGCGCGATTGAACCAGGCGCTATCGTATTTGGGATTTAGTTCAATGACCCTGGTGAAGTCAGCAATCGCTTCATCAAATCTCCCACGCAGAGCCAGACTCACTCCACGGTTCTGTACCGCTTTCCATTTTTTGGGGTCGTGGGACAGGGCTGCTTCAAAATCAGCGAGAGCCACCTCGTCCAGTTCGTTAGCCTTTCGCTCTTCCCCTTTTTCCACGAGAGTGGCAGCTTCTTGCGCATAGGCTTCGCCTCGGCGGTTGTATCCCCACGCGGCCAGTTGATGAGCATAGGCGGAGTTTTCCGCGGATAGCTTGGCTCCCAATACTCGCTCGCATTGCTCAATGATTCCGCTGAAGTCATCCACCGATTGAGCTACGCTTGTCTTGGCGAAGGTTGCCTCGAGTACCTCGCGAGCGGTGATTTTCTTAGAAGGAGCAGGAGGCGTTGGCTCCGCTTCCGTTTGGCCGTAAACGGGTGGAATGATGCCGGGACCGAGCAAAGCCACGACGGCACAATAAAAGTAGCTGGTGCGAACTGACATTGTTCCTCCTTGAACTGGCTTACCCACCTGACCGGGGATTGTCCCTGCGCTCGCAATGGCGATGCAAGACCAATATTGGCCCAACTGACAAAAAAACATGCCGGCAAGGTAGGATAGGAAAGCCCGCATGTCCTGATTGCCCCCCAAAACCACGTACTGCCACGATTATCCATGCCATCGCCGGTTGAATCTTCGCCCCCACCTGCCGCTGACACCGCGGACCCAGTCCAAGACCCTACCGGCGAGCAAGCTGATGCATTAGCTTCTCGCGACGAACTCATGCGTGCCCCAGCAGCGGTCCGATCGATGCAGATGGGGGTCGTCCGGCGCATGATACTGGGTCTGCTGTTTGTCCTTCCCATCGTCCTGACGATAGTGGTGGTCTACCAGATTTATCGACTCTTCAATCAATGGGTGATTGAACCGATTGCCTACTACATAACTCCCTTGGTGGCGGACAAGTTGTATTGGAAGTCGGTCGAAACCTATGTCACACCTCCCATTTCGCTGGTGGTGGTGCTGTTATTTTTGTACTTGATGGGCTACGTTTTCCAATCGCGGCTCAGCCGCTGGCTGGACTGGATTGTGGAACGCATTCCCGGCATTTCGATTCTGTATCGAGCCATCCGCGACGCTTCCTCTGCCATTCATGGGCCGCATGGCATCAAGACCATCGATAAGGTCGTGCTCGTCCCCTTTCCGCACCCTGGAGCCCGGGCCACTGGTTATTTGATGGGAGAAAGCGAGGACGAAAAGACCGGACGAAAACTGGCCTGCGTCTATATTCCTATCGCCATGTTTCCCCCGTCGGGCTATACGCTCGTCTTCTGGTATGACGACGTGACCATCACCAACTGGGATTCTGCCGCGCCTTGGAAGATGATTATCTCTGGCGGACTGACGTTGCCGGGAAAAGTACCGTTCCGCCAGTAAGGAGGCGGCGTTTCAATCGAATGCCTCGAGCTATTTTCCGAGGCTCTTCAAAAAATCCTGAAAGTCATCTTCTTCCTCGGCCTTTTCTTCCGCTTCGGGGGGCTCTATCGCCGGCGGCGCAGCAGGCTGGGGTGAAGGAGGGGGAGGAACCGCCGCAGGTACAATCAGCTTTGCCACAGGTGCCGATGCCGGTAGGACCGATGCCGGAGGAGGGACCGGCAAAGAAGCAGACGCCGGCGCGGCGGGTTTTGCCGTTACTGCAATGGACACGGGCGCGACTGATTTGGGGGGGGATGTCTTTACGTCGAGCGTTGGCATCTCCATCGGCCCCGAGGGTGTCTTGGCACCGGCCGTAACTTCTGGAGAGACTGTCTCGGCTCCTGGCTGCAAAGTCTCTTCAAGACTGAATTCCCCGATCTCCAGAGGCTCTGAATTATCGACAGCGGGAGGAGCAGCCGCAGCGGCGGGAATGCTCTCCTTCGCCGAGGATTTCATGGCCGGTCCAGGGCCGGGAGGAGGACTCGACGCGCCGGCAGCATCGTACACGACACGAAAAGTCACAGTTCCAATCGACAGCAACTCGTCGGAGTTAATCGGCGACGGCTCGGCTATTTTCTGATTATTGACGAACGTCCCATTCAGAGAGCCTAGATCGCGAACCATCAACTTGCCGCTGGTTTCGAAAATCTCACAATGCTGCCGGCTGACCAGGGCTTGCGGCAACATAATGGTGCAGCCCCGACCTCGCCCAATCGTACTGGGAAGCCGGAGCTTGATTTCGGCCGTTTTTACTTCACCGCCGACGACAACGAGCTTGGCATTAATTGGCATAATCGACTCACACGGTAAGAGACTACCGTCCGTCCTCTCCTTGCTCCCAGTCTACTCTTGATGGGTGCCCAACTCAACTTGTGAAAAGAGAATGCTTGAGTAGCAGGTTGCGGATCGATTACAGAGCCGCAAGGCAATCTTGGATGATTGCATCCAGGTCGAATTGCGGGACATAGCCGATGGCCTCGCGCAGGCGGCTTAGGTCCGGTACGCGATGGCGAATGTCCTCGAAATCTTGATCGTAGGCCTGGGTGTAGCTTTGGTAATGGACGACTGATTTGGAGCCGGAGAGAGCAATGACGCGATGTGCTAAATCGAGAATCGAAACCGGCTGGTCGCTCCCCACGTTGAAGATTCTGCCCAAGGCAGCATCGTTTTCCATGAGCTTGACAACGGCTCCGACAACGTCGGAGACGTGGGCAAAACAGCGGATCTGTTTGCCGTCGTCGTGAACGACGAGGGGCTTACCGGCGACGGCGGCATCCACGAAACGGGGCAGCACCATGCCGTAGGCACCTGTTTGCCGTGGACCGACGACGTTGAAAAACCGGGCAATGACAACCGGCAAGCCGAATTGGCGTGAGCAAGCCAGTGTGAGGAATTCGTCGATGGCTTTGGAAGCACCGTAGGACCAGCGGGGGCGGGTTGTCGCGCCAAAGACCAGATCGTCTTCCTCATTCCAGACCGGTTTGGGATTTTTTCCGTAAACTTCGCTCGTGCTGGCGAGAAAGAAACGGATGCTTTGCCCCGTCTTGTGCCGCGCTCGGAGTTCATCGAGCAAGAGCTGGGTGGGATAGATGTTTCGCTCGATGGTGGCGAGCGGCTCGCGGGCAATCAGCGCCACGCCGACGGCGGCAGCAAGATGGTAGACATCCTGCACCCCGTCGAGCACGGAATGGACAAGTGCGGCATCACTCACACTGCCGCGAATGATTTTTAGTTGTGGATGCTGATCCACCTTGGCCAGATTTCCGAATCGTCCCGTCGATCCATCATCAATGACCGTCACCTGGTCTCCGCGCGCGAGCAATACCTCCACTAAATGTGAGCCGATAAAACCTGCTCCGCCGGTAACAAGGATTCGTTTCACGCTGGACTGCCAAAAGGAGAGGAAAATGGTGTTACTTGGCACATGCTGTGTGCCAGTATAGTTTGCTGCCTGTGGATTCGATACGTAATACGCGGCTGGCGTCCCGGTGGGTCGGCTAGAAACGCCTTTACTTGGGCCGTACAATGGGGGCTGGACGTTCGTTCCCTTTCGGTCAGTTTTTCCGGAGAGTGGTTATGCGCAAGCTACAAGTGTTGGGAGTACTGATTTTCCTGTCTTCCTGGATTTCCATTTTGCGCGCCGCGGATGACGATGCCCTCAAGGCGGGGCTCAAAGCATTGGAAGGAAAGTGGGAGGTAACCTCTTGCCAGAAAGATGGGGAAGATCTCGATATCATTCTCAAACTCGGCATTAAGTTTGAGTTCAAAGACGAAAAACTGGAGGTAACCGGCAGCGACCCCAACTTCGAGCCGCAAAAGCGGTTTATTAAGCTCGATGTCTCGACTACTCCCAAGCTGATGGACATCGCCGATAAGGCCGAGGAACTCAAGGACGGAACCAAACTTCTGGAAGGACTCTATTCCGTGGAAGGCGATACCTTCAAATTCTGCTTTCAGATGGACGGTGACCAGCCGGCCAAAGGGAAACGGCCAGGAACCCTGGAAAGCAAAGCCGGCAGTGGAGTGCTGCTGCTGACGCTGAAGAAGGTGAAGTAGCTTAGCAACGCGACTTCTCGGTCCAATCCCCGCGTGGTCGCGGGGGCTAAGGCTAAGCTACGAAAGCTTGCCGATGACGATCGAAGCGTTATGCCCGCCGAAACCAAAGCTGTTGCTCATAGCCACGCGATAGCTCTTTTCGCGGGCCGTCTTGGGGGTATAGTCCAGATCGCATACCGGATCGGGATTCTCGAGATTGATGGTCGGTGGAATCACGCCGTTTTGCAGCGACTTCACGCAAACCACGAGGGCGATTCCCCCGCACGCGCCGAGCGTGTGCCCCAGGTGGCTTTTGATGCTGGAAATGCTGACGCTTTTCGCGTGTTCCTTGAAAACGCCCTTGACCGCATTGGTTTCTGCGGCATCTCCCAGCGGGGTGCTGGTGCCGTGAGCGCTGATATAGCCCACCTCCGTTGGATTGAGCTTTCCATCGGCCAGAGCAAAGGTCATGGCCGCGGCGGCTCCACTGCCACGCTCATCGGGTTGGGTGATATGCCCGGCGTCAGCGCTCGCTCCAAAACCGAGGATTTCGGAATAGATGCGCGCCCCGCGAGCCTTGGCATGCTCTAACTCTTCAATCACCAGAAGGCCTGCTCCCTCCGACAGCACAAAACCATCCCGCTGGGCGTCAAACGGCCGGCTGGCGCGCTGGGGATCGTCGTTCCGCGTGGAAAGCGCCTTCATATTCTGAAAGCCGGCGAGTCCCATTTCTGTTATGGCCGCCTCGGTACCGCCCGTGATAATCACATCCGCGTCCCCGTACTGAATAGTACGAAACGCATCGCCAATTCCGTTGTTTGCGCTGGCACAGGCTGTGGCGACCGTATAGTTAATTCCCTTTAAGCCATAGCGCATGGAAAGGTTGCCGCCGGCAGCGTTGAGCATCATCTTGGGGACCAGAAACGGCGAAACCCGATCTGGGCCCTTGTGAACCATGCGGACGACTTGCTCTTCAATCTCGTGCAAGCCGCCAATTCCGCTGCCGAGAATCACCCCGCAGCGGTGGGGATTCTCCTTGGTAAAATCAATTCCCGAATCCTTCACCGCATCGTAGCCGGCGACCATCGCGAACTGGGTGAAGCGATCAACGCGCTTGATTTCCTTGCGGTCCTGAAACGCGTCGGGCCATTGATCGGGCTCCCAGTCCCAGACATCACCGCCAAACTTAATTCTTAGTTTTTCGGTGTTAATCGTCTTGAGTGCATGCACGCCGCTCTCACCCGCGCACAGCCGAGCCCACAAATCCTCCACCTTCGTACTGAGGGAAGTGACGACTCCGAGTCCGGTGATAACGACGCGACGTTTCATGCGAAATCGATGGGGTGGCAAGGACAGGCGCGCGGGGCAATATTCCGGCCGCCATGGTGCAGCGGTTCCAGGCCAAATAGCGGCGATGAGAGCAATGTCGCTCCCATGCGCCAATCCAGGATCCGCCCACGGCTAAGCGTTTTGAGCTTCCTCAATAAACTTCACAGCCTGACCGACGGTCTGAATCTTCTCAGCAGCATCGTCGGGGATATTAATGTCGAACTCTTCTTCGAGTTCCATCACCAATTCCACGGTGTCGAGTGAATCAGCGCCTAGGTCGTTTACAAACGAGGTTTCGGAAGTGATTTTCTCTTTGTCCACGCCGAGTTGTTCGGCCACGATGTCAATAACGCGTTCTGCGACGGATGCCACTTGCGCCGTCCTCCTAAGAATGGATGAACCGCGAGCCGAAGCCGCGGAGTGTGCCCGGGGAAACTCTAAAGCCCATAAATCAGTCAGACCAAACAAGATAAAGCATTGCTCTCACCAAGGTCAATATAGGTAAGCGCCTTCCCAGCAAACTATCCCCTGTCGGGGTTTTTAGGGTGCCCCTAGTGAGCGGCAGCGGTCGCGCCCTATTTCGAGCGGTCGTTAGGATTATACTGTCGGCTTTCCCGCCACGGTGCGAGAGAGCTCATTTTTCTCGCCTCTTGATCGTATCCATATGCCGCTCCTTATCCTTCGAAGTGTTTTTATGCTGGTGGCCATTGGGATTGCCAGCTATCTGATCCCTATCACTCAGAGTACGAACATCCCTTGGATGCCATGGCTGGCATTCATCGGCACTACCTCTTTGGCAGCCGGAGTCATTGCCGCCGACATTTTTCTACCCCGCAAGCAGATTGACACCATTTCCGCCGTCTATTTTGGACTTTTGGTGGGCGTGTTCCTCACCTTTATCTTGACTTTGGCCCTCGAGCCTTTGCTCTCGGGCGCGGACGAAACGAGCCACAATATCACCAAGTTGATCTTGGGGATGGTCCTTTGCTACACCTGCATTAGCTTGCTGCTCCAAACGAAGGATGATTTTCGCTTCATCATCCCGTATGTCGAGTTTTCCAAAGAGGTGAAGGGGCTCAAACCCTTTGTGCTGGATACCAGCGTCGTCATCGACGGTCGCATTGCCGATTTGGTGGAGACCAGCATCCTTGACAATCAGCTCATTATGCCCCGATTTGTTCTGGCCGAACTGCAAAACATCGCCGATTCTTCGGATAAACTCCGCCGCGCCCGCGGCCGGCGCGGGCTGGATATCCTCAATCGCCTCCGCAGCAGCCAGGGGGTGGATCTGAAAATCTACGACCGAGAAACCCCCGAAATGGCCGGCCAGCCGGTGGATATGAAACTGGTCCTGCTGGCCAAGCATTTGGAGGGGAAGATTGTCACTGGTGACTACAACCTCAATAAAGTTGCCAAACTCCAGAATGTGCCGGTCATCAATCTGAACGACATTGCCAACGCCCTGAAGCCTGTTTTTCTGCCGGGAGAGGCCTTTGCCGTCCGCATCGTCAAGCCGGGGGAAGAGATGGGACAAGGGATCGGCTATCTCGACGATGGCACCATGATTGTCGTGGAAGGTGGCCGCGAACATATTGGCAAGGAAGTAAAAGTTTCCGTCACGAGCGTTCTGCAAACCAGTGCCGGGCGCATGATCTTCGGCCGCTATGCCCCCGGAGCGTAGGGGGCCATGAACGATTCCAAGCCGCCCGCCTCTCCCGCGGTCGCACCGTCGGCGCTGTTCCAGCAGTAATCCGAATTTCTTGGCCGCGCGGACTTGCCTTCTCCCGCCTTGTCCGGCTCTCATTCCCCCGGGATGATATTCCGCATGTCTGAATACTTTCTCATCGCGGGCGGCTATGTCTATGATCCTGCCAATGGCATCGACGGCCAGGTAAAAGACCTCTGGATTCAGGGGGATAAAATCGTCGAGCCGCCGACGGAACCCGGCGTCAAGCCGACCCGCACGCTTAACGCAGCCGGCCTCGTCATCATGCCCGGCGGCATCGATATGCATTGCCACATCGCCGGCCCCAAGGTGAACGCCGCCCGCAAAATGCGCCCCGAAGAGAAGCGGAAGGGTGAAAAAATCGAGCGGACCGCCATCACCCATTCCGGCACGATGGGGAGCGTCCCTAGCACCTTCGCCACGGGCTACAAATATGCGGCCCTCGGCTATACCACCGCTTTCGATGCCGCCGTTCCGCCGCTGGCTGCCCGCCACACGCACGAAGAATTCGAAGATACCCCTTGCATCGACAAGGGCTTTTACGTCCTGGTGGGAAATAACCACTACGTGATGAACGCCATTCGGGATAAAGAACCGGAACGGCTCAAGGCGTTCATGGCCTGGCTGCTCACCTCGGCGAAGGCTTATGCCCCCAAACTGGTCAATCCCGGCGGCGTGGAAGTCTGGAAGCATCACGCGAGCGGAAATGTCGAGAATATCGATTCCATCGTGGATCACTTCAACGTCTCTCCCAGGCAAATCATCACCAGCCTTGCGCAGGCTGCCGGCGAATTGGGATTGCCTCATCCTGTTCATATCCACGCCAATCAACTTGGCATGCCCGGTAATTGGACCACCACGCTCGAATCGATGCAGGCCCTGGACGGACACCGGGGGCACATGACCCATATCCAGTTCCACAGCTACGGCGGCGGAGACGCCGACGAAAACACCTTCAACAGCAAGGTCCAGCCGCTGGCGGATTATGTCAATTCTCATCCCAACATCACGGTCGATGTCGGCCAGGTCATGTTCGGCGAAACCACGAGCATGACCGGTGACGGCCCGCTCGGGTATTACCTCGCCAACATCTACGGCACCAAGTGGTTCAGCTCCGATACCGAAATGGAAGCCGGCTGCGGCATTGCCCCCATCAAGTACCGCAACAAAAGCATCGTTCACGCTCTGCAATGGGCGATCGGTCTGGAGTGGTACCTGCTCGTCAACGACCCTTGGCGGGTCGTGATGAGCACCGACCATCCCAACGGCGGTTCGTTCATGGCCTACCCGCAAATCATCCGGATGCTGATGGATCGAACTTACCGGCAAGACATCCTGAAAGCTTGCAATCCGCTCATACGCGAACGCTGCCAACTCGCCGACCTGAACCGCGAGTACACGCTGAATGAAATCGCCATCATTACAAGGGCCGGCCCCGCCCGCATTCTCGGCCTGAAACACAAGGGGCACCTGGGCCCCGGAGCCGACGCCGACATCACCATCTACACGCCGCACGAGAACAAGGAAACCATGTTCGAACTGCCGCGTTACGTGATCAAGTCGGGCCGCATCCTGGTCGAGCAAGGAGACATTCGCGAGAACTTCGTGGGCAAAACTTTGCATGTCGCCCCCGCCTACGACAAGTCGGCTGAAGCTCACATCGGCGAATGGTTTGAGCAGTACTACAGCATCCGCTTCCGCAACTACCCGGTCAGCGACCACTACGTTCAAGCCACCGAGCAAATCCCCTGCGGGTCCTTACCTTCCTCTCCCCCTGGGAAAGAGGATTCATGAAGCAAGATGGTGCCCGTGATTCATGATTCCGAGCACTTCGCGCACAAAAAGTTGCGTCGACGGAGACTGTCATAAGCCTTTGCGATTAAATGACTTAAGAAGTGCCCACTCGACGTAAGTCTCTGAATCAAGCCCAAAATCAGGCTTTCTTGATTCATCGGCGTCTCCTAAGTCCTTGTCTGGCAAGGATTTGACCCCTGAATCAGCCCTTCTGATACACCTTATTCTTGATTCATTTTCGTGGGTATCAGCGTGCCATCCCTGGCCGCAAATCCTTTCCCGGCTGCCACTTCCGACAAGCCGTGAATCAGGCGGGGGGGCCAAAAATCCGTTTTTGTGATACAGGCGAGTTGCCGGCGAGCGGCCAATGTAAGCTGGCCGGTAAGTCTCAGTCCTTGGGGGTCGTGTTCGGCGATCCAACGTGACCGGCCAGCTTACGCAGGCCGCTCGCCGGTGACGAACCAGTTCGGGACTCCCTTCGCGCGCACCTTCTCCTCATGGATCCGCAAACTCCCTATAAATTGTCAAAGACCCACCGGATTCCCGCCGGCCCGGCAAAGACAGCCACCCCGCTCACGAAGCCGCCGCCTGAATACATCACAATTGTATACTATTCGGTTGGCACTATCAAGAGTTCGGCACACATATTTCACAACTTTTTTAAAGTCGACCCCCTGACGTTGCGCACGAGTTGAGTTTCCATGCCCAGAAGACCCCAATTCCCCCAAGGCGGTTAGTAGGCAAGAAATGTAGGCCGCCAGTCCTCTGGCGAGCCCCGACGGTTGATTCCTTGGCTCCAACAATGTTGAGCGACGAGCGCAGGTTGCCAAGGTGCTCTTTCGCGGCCTCTTTGTGCCTGGGATGTTTTTTGTCATTGCCGGCCGAACACTGCTGGCTGGTGAGGGGACTCGGGTAACCGCGGGAAATATTGGGGGCGACAGTGCTCCTCGCTGCTTGAGTTTCTTCACTCCACTGGGCCGCACCCAGTTGCGATTTCAATCCGGCGCAATAACAAGCTTAAAATGCCAATCATGGACTGGAGTTAATTGGGCGGCATCACCTGTCCATCAAATACTTGGAAACCTCTTGGAAATTTGGTTTTCCACCCCTCCTCGCCCATTGACCACTTCCGTCGATTTGCCTAAACTCATGAGCTTCCCACCTGGGGAACCAGTTTTCAGGTGGTTGCAATTTGTTGGAAATTAGCCGGGTTTACTCGCTTTAAAACGGGGAGATTCGGATTTTGAAACGCGTAGGGGGATGGCACAGTGGCAGCAGCGAAAGAGGTAATCAGGATCAGGATGGAGGCGTATGACCACGCTATTCTTGATCAGAGTGCTCTGGAAATTGTTGATACCGCCAAGCGGACTCATAGCGAGGTTCATGGTCCGATTCCACTCCCCACCCGCGTGGAGCGTTACACCGTCCTGTCGGGTCCCTTCATTGACAAGAAGGCTCGCCAGCAGTACGAAATTCGGACGCATAAGCGGCTGATCGACATCGTCCAGGCAACTGCCAAGACGATTGAGGCCCTGAACAAGCTCAGTCTGCCGGCTGGCGTGGATATTAAGATCAAGGCTTCGACGAGATAAATTGGTCGCCTTTCGCTCCGCGAAAGTGCGATTTTAGTAATTTGCATTAGTGGCGTTCAATTATGAAGCCCTTTCGCGGAGCGAAAGGCGACACTT